>JAGCCV010000045.1 GCA_017651505.1 Bacteroidaceae bacterium
CTGAGCTTCACCGGATAGTCTTTCAGCCGGCGAGAGATGTAGAAGCTGGTGGTGTCACCCTCCATGGTGGTGCTCAAAGCGAAGATGACTTCCTTGATGTCTCCTTGCGCCACACGTTCTATCAAACTGTCAATCTGTAGGTTCTTAGGTCCCATACCGTCCATTGGACTGATGATGCCTCCTAATACATGGTATAAGCCATTGTATTGCTGTGTGGCTTCTATGACCATGACATCGCGTATGTTTTGCACCACACAGACTATAGTGTTGTCTCGTTTGGGGTTAGCACAAATGTTGCAGACATCTGTATCACTGATGTTGTGGCACACCTTGCAGTATTTCACTTCGCGTTTGAGCTGGATGATGGCATTGCCGAAGGCCTCGACTGTGGCAGTGTCTTGGTTGAGCAGGTGCAGCACCAGGCGCATGGCGGTCTTGTTGCCTACACCAGGCAGTTTGGCAAACTCGCTGACTGCTTTCTCTAATAACAATGAAGGGTATTGGTTGTTCATAACTAATCTTTTTTAATTTTACACAATTGAGCATAGTCGCACCAACGACAGGCATCAGGACGGTTTTCGGACTGCTTGAAAGGTACGTTAGTATCGAATATCTCGTAAAGCAACGATTGCAAATGTTCACGGAAATCTCTGTCTAACAGACTGAAGTCACTTACGGGCTCCTTGTCAAAGATGATGTCGGTAGAGAAATCGTTGGAGGCTGCTCGATGGATGAGCAACAATCCGGGAGATACCTTTTGTGTTTGCTTGTGACACATCACGGATGCATAGAGGAAAGTTTGGAAGATACGATGGTCACGACGCTTGCCCTTGAACACGGCATCCATGTCAGTGGCCTTTGGAACCTGTCCTCCTGTCTTGTAATCAATAATGCGCAACACACCGTCTTTGCTGTCCATGCGGTCGATGGTGCCACCTACCTTTACTCGCAATGTCTTGTTGGGCATGGTTATCTCAAATGTTTCGGTGACCACCTTCTCAACATCTACTAACGTAAATGGCACATGCTTTAGGTCAAAGCGGATGAGGTTCTCCAAATAACGGATGATGACACTGCGGTTGATTTGTTGTGTGCCGTTATAGGCTGCCCGTTCTTGTTCGGGAATCTGGAAGAACAAATGTTTGAAGGCATTATCGACGTATGCATGCAGACGAGGCTTGTCCTTAAGCACTTTCTCTAAATCAGACGCATTGATGACATTTCCATGGGCTGTGAGGTCTATGTACAGCTTTTCTGCTGCCTCATGGAAGATGCTGCCAAAGACTGCATTGTCAATCTCTGATGAAACCTCGTCGGGCTTGCGGATGCGTGCTACATATTTATAATAGAAGCTAAGCGGACAGTTGAGGTAGGTGTTGAGCGCTGATGGTGAGATGTACCATTCTTCTTGGTGTGGATTGGCATAATTATCTACTAACTGTTGGTAAATCTCTGGTGTCTTGATAACAGTAATTTCCCGTTCCCTCGCCGGTGACTGTCCGGCTTCGAGTTGCAGGCGGATGATGGGGTGGGGTGACTCAGTGAGCAGTTGCAACATAAAACGTGACATCTCACCACGATTGAGCCCTTCGGTCGAGGTGTTATACATCAGTGTCACAGTTTCCGCGCGTTGTATTAGACGATAGAAATAGTAGGCATAGACCGAGTTCTTGTGCTCGATGGTGGTTAGGCCAAATGCTTTGCGCAGGTTGTAAGGGATAAAGGATGCGTTGCTTTCTGACTTGGGCAACTGCCCTTCGTTGACCGAAAGTAATAAAAGGTTCTTGAAGTCTAAGTTTCTGGTTTCCAATACGCCCATGATTTGCATACCAATGGCTGGTTCACCATGGAAAGGTATGGAGGCACCACTGAAGATGCGGTTTAGCAATTTGCGCAAGGTAAGAGTGTTTACGTTAAGGTCGCCTTCTTGGATGAGGCTAAGCAACCGGTTGATGAGCGTGTAACTCTTGAACAGTGATTCCCGATAGAGTTGTGAGAAGATGTCGTGCTCTTCTCCCTCGTCGCTACGGAACAAAGTAGTAGCTTCTAACAGCATGTTCACCAGGTAGGTACACAATGCCTGGTTGCCACTGACGGGTGTAAATGCTTTGTTGAGGAAATCGTCCACCCTCAGTTCGGATGGCAAGGGGAAGAATCGGTTTTTGCGAGATAGTTCTTGCTCTATGCTACTGGCAGCTGGAGACAGTTGTCGAGTATAAGGATGGCGCAGGAACGCCAGTACTGACTCGTAGATATAGTGCCCGTTGTTGGAGTCATAACCTGTGGTTTGCAAGTCTGCGAGTACATTGATGAAACTGAATACTGGTGTCTGCGACAGGGGGAAGCCCATTGTAACATTCACGTGTTTCACCTCTTCCGGTAGGGCGTGCAGCACAGGTTGCAGTAGGCTTTCGTTGCACAGCACCACAGCGTTTTCTTTCTCTGCACCGTCATGTGAGAGATGTGCGTACCACTGTGGGATATAGCGTGCCTGTGCATTCTCGGTAGGAGAGGCGATATACTTGATTTGCTTGGGATGTCGCATCTGGTGGAAATGCTCTTCGCCGAGGGCATTGGGAAACAGCTGCATGTTGCGCATGATGAAATCGCCTGCCTCATGTGTGAAAGGAATGCTTGCTTCACGAGGTTGTGTGGTATAACTGCTGTCATAATCCCAGTAGAACAAGGCTTTACCTGCTTCCTGCAAACGACTGAACAGTGTGGTTTCTACACGGTTCAGGACATTGAAGCCCACAAATGCCAGTTGGTCATAAGGTAGCTGGTTGACATCTAACCGTTCGATGATATCACGATAGAGCATACCCTCGTAGGCAATGCCCAACTGATGCAGGTTTTGGCGTAGATGCTGATAAATAGCTCCTAATTTATTCCAAACGCCGATGAATCGTTGCTTGAGCTCGGATGTTTTTTCTATGGAGAAACTGTTGAAAAACTGACGAATGGCTTCCTGTTGTTCCTCAGTGAGATAACTCAGGTCTTCGAGATCTTTCAGGTCTTGCAGGTTGCCAAAGAGTTGAGAGGCATCAGCCATGTTCTTATCCACATCGTCAAAATCACTGATCAGCAGTTCGCCCCAATAGTAGAAGTCATCCAGCGATTCATTGCTCTGTGTCTCTTCGAGATATACCTTATATAATTCGCAAACCAATCTTATGGGGTCGCCAGTTTTCAAAGTAGAGAGTGAGGAAAACAGTTCCTGTATGCTGATATAGGCAGGAGACCATATAGGGGTGGATGCTTGTCGTGCTAAATGCTCACTGAAGAACAGGCTGGCTCGTTTGTTGGGAAACACCACAGCTGTATGTGACAGGTCGGTTCCTATACGATTATAGAGGTCGTGAGCTACTGTTTCTAAAAATGTTTTCATACTCTTTCTATTTGATTTTCATCTATGTACCACAAGTATCCTGTGATGTTTTGATAGTTCATGCGTGTGAGCAAGTCTATATAGTTTTGCACCTGGCGATGGTGACTTTGTTTAGGCTTACCAAACTTGAAATCCACCACCACCATCTCGTTGCCACGTAACATCACACGGTCGGGCCTTCGTTGTTGCAAGCCATCATCTGTCATCCAGATAATATCGCATTCATTGAATAGCTGCCAGGATCCATCATACCAAGGCTGAATGTCCGGATGAGAAAAAGCACGGTTTACCTCCTTACGTATTTCCTGTTCACTGATAACTCCCCCCACAACTCCTTCTGCTATCAAACTGCTGATGGCTGGTTCTATGTCTTCTTTGGTACGTATGGATGCAAACAAGGTGTGCAAGATGCTGCCTCGGTTCATGAATCGACTGGCAGATTCTGCTTCGTCAATACCTGCTATAAAGTTGGAAGATCGGTTCGACTCACGGAACTCTATATCGGGATGACAGCTCACCATCTGTATGTTCAGTGGACAGGGTTGTTGAGAGAGCAAGTTATGAGTTGCTTGCTGCTGTTTCTTGTGGTAACCCATCAGGGTTCCATATTCAAAGATATTTTTTTCTTCATTCCATTTGGCGGCAAGGGATTCTGCTATTTCAGGCATGCAAGTACGCAGCAGCTCACTGATTTTCCCTTTCTTGGCATTTTGATTGCTAAAAACAATCAAATTCTTCTCTGCTCTGGTAAACGCCACATACAGGATGTTGAGGTTATCCACCCATAGTTGTAGGCGCTCACGCAGGAAATCGTCCTTGAACACCGATTTCAGCATTTTTTCGGAATACCTTACAGGCACCATGTCAAGAGCATTGTATGGAGTCTTCTGGGGTGAGCACCATATCAGTTGTTCCATCTGAGGTTCCATTGTCATGGTCCAGTCGCAGAAAGGTACCAGTACAGTATGAAACTCCAACCCCTTGGCTGCATGGACGGTCATGATGCGAATTCCATCGGTCTCTCCACTGGGGATGGTCTGATAGCAGAGCTTGTCGTCCCAATACTTGAGGAAGGCGGTAAGCTCAGACGAGTGGTCGTTAAGATATTCGCTCACTGCATCGTAAAACTTAAACAGATAAGCATCCTGTTGTTCGATTTGTTGCAGCGAGAAAATGCTGAACAGCTCTTCTACCAGCTCATATAACGGCATCTCCTGCAACTCTTCCCGGCGTTCGAAGAAGGCGGTAGGTAACAACTTCGTAGCTGGGGCGGAGAGAATGGCATGCAAATCGGCTATGTCTTGTTTCACTACTTGCTGTTGGTAATCGGTTATCAGTATTGCTTCGGCTATGTGATCTTCTGGGTTAGAGAGGTATCGCAAGGCATTAATTATAATATGTATGGCAGTCGATGCGTCTAACCTGAATGCTTCGTTAGAAACCACTGGGATGTGTAGTTCTCTGTCGAACCAGGTAGCGATGTTACCCAACTGTCTTTTGCTGCGTAACAGAATAACCATCTTGTTGAGGGGAATACCAGCTTGTTGCAGTCGTGTCACCTCATCACCCAAAGCCTGTATGGTATTGTCTTCGTAAGTCTCTGAATCCTCCTCTTTGCTGATAAACGATATTTTTACAGAGCCCTCTTCTGTTTCTTTCTTTGAATATTGCTCAACATCGCTATAGGCATGGAGCAGAGGCAGGCAATCTTCGTGTAGTTCTTCGTAATATTGCTTGTTCAGCACCTCAATCATTTTCTTGAATAAGAGGTTGTTGAAATTAATGATATGCTTCTCACTGCGATAGTTGAAGGAAAGGGGCTGTACGCGTATTCTGCTTGGTGTATTTTGCTCACGCATGTTGTTGAGAATGTTCCAGTCGCCGTTGCGCCAGCGATAGATGGACTGCTTCACATCACCAACAATCAGACTGTCGGAGCCTTGAGATAGTCCTTCATTTATCAATGGCTTAAAGTTGTTCCACTGCATGCGACTGGTATCTTGGAATTCGTCAATCATGATGTGACTGATGTTTGCGCCTATTCTCTCGAAAATAAACGCAGAATCGCTGTCACTGATAAGGTTGGCTAATAGTTGGTTGGTGTCGGCTAACAAGAAACGGCTTTTCTCATGGTTTTCTTGAGTGACAGCTTCTCTTATAGCGTTGATGAGTTGCAATTGATAGAGGTAGCGGGTACCCATGTCGCAGCTGCGACTGATGGTTACTGTCTGGGTTCGATAGTCCTCTGCCTCGTTGAGGAGGGGCATGAGTTCTTGTTCAACTACAGAGGCAACAAGTTCTTTTTGTTTAGATTTGGCATTGACCCAACAGTCAGCATTTTGCATTCTTTCTTCTATGCGCTTGCCAGGCAGCTTGTTGTTGTCAAATTCATCTTTGACTAATTTCTCGAAATAGCCAATGACGGAAGAACCATATTTCAGGTCGGTATCGAAAATGCGATGCTTGTTCATAATATCGACAAAACGCTGTCTGAACGTGTCTAATCCATCGATAGCTTCCTTCTTCAGCTGATTGAGCTGATGTTGGTAATCCTTGATGATATGGCTGTCTTTCAGCTGTTCATGCAGTCGTTTGCTTTTCTCGACAAAACCTTCGTCAAAGATGTGTCGGCCAAACGATTTCAGTTCGTCATCGACTTGCCAGCGGGTGGCATCATTGATCTTTGCGTCTATATAGCTGAGTATCCATGATAGCTCATGTGAGTGCTCGTCGAGTCGCGCTATCATGTGATCTACTACCTCATCAAGAACTGCTGTGGTGTCAAGTTCAATGTTCAGATTGGAGCCGATGCCTAATTCTCTGGCCAAGTTGCGTGTGACGGTCTGGAAGAAGGAGTCGATGGTAGTGACTTGAAAGCGGTTATAATCGTGCAAGATGCGGTGTAAAGCATCACCAGCTCGCTGTCTGATGTCAGAGGTGCTGAAAGTGTGGCCTTCGTCTTGTAGCCGTTTGTGCAAAACATCCAAGTAGGGAGCCGAGGTGGCGTCGTCCTGCCAAATGCCCCATAACTGTTGAAGGATGCGTTCCTTCATCTCCGTGGTAGCCTTGTTGGTGAATGTCACCGCAAGTATATGTCGATAGGCACGCGGGTTAATTATCAGCATCTTGATGTACTCTACCGACAAGGTGAAAGTCTTGCCAGAACCTGCAGATGCCTTGTATATGAGTAATTCCATAAAAAAATACTTGCTTTATTGTTTGTAATGCTATATACTACATGGTAAAGATAAAAATAAAAAGCAGAATAACCAAAAATAAACAATTATCTTTGCAAAAGAAATGCAAATGTGGGGTCCCCCCTTCATTGTATGATGATACGTCTCAATCTTATGTTTTGGATGAGTATTCACAACATATAATAATGATTAGCAACGTTATGTATTGCGTGGATTTAGCAGGTAGATTTGAATAATAAATACATACAATAATGTTTTTTGACATAAAACTTAAAAAAAGTTGAAGAAAATTTTTTTGTTTTAAATCATTTATATATTTTTGTACCACATTACCTGATTGGCTTGATAGTATGTGAATATAATTAGGTCATACAAATGCGTTTTTGATTATATGCATTGACAGGATAATTGAATAGTAGTTTTGTCGTGTTTTATTTTGTGTTTGTGTTGTAAATCAGGCTTTGTTGAGAAACACGGCCTGATTATTTTTTCGTAAATTATACTAAATCCGCTGAACCCTTTTTTTTATTTCTGTCGCATCCTTATCATTAAATAATGTTAATTAACTACATTTTTATAGTACTATGTATCGCAAGGTACTAAAATAATTTCATATCTTTGCAAAACCAAAAGAAGGTGTTGTGCCGACGTTTGGAAAATATTCACTACATTAAATATATATGGTTATGAGTAACGAAAATGCAAAATCACAGATGAGGAAGGGGATGCTGGAGTATTGTGTGTTGCTTTTGTTGCACAAAGATGCCTCCTATGCTTCTGACATTCTCTCACAGCTGAAAGATGCTGAATTGTTGGTGGTGGAGGGAACGCTCTATCCCTTGCTGACACGTTTGAAAAATGATGGTTTACTGAATTATGAATGGCGAGAATCGACACAGGGACCACCACGTAAATATTACTGCCTTACAGAGCTTGGCGTGGAAGCGTTGAAAGCGATGGACGAGGCTTGGGTAGGACTGACACACACCGTAGAAGTGCTGAAGTCGAGCATCACAGATCCTAAATTTTTAATTGTTTAACTGTAAGAAATGTAATTTTGATATGAAAAAGAATATTAATATCAACATGTTTGGCGTTATTTACGCTATCGACGAGGATGCTTACGACCTGCTTAAGAAGTATCTGGAGAATATGCGCAGCTATTATAGCCATCGTAGTGGAGGAGAGGAAATAGCCAATGATGTAGAGAACCGTGTGGCAGAACTCTTTGCGGAATTGAAGGCTCAGGGAGTGGAGGCCATCACCATTGAGCATGTAGAGGACATTATCAAGCGCATCGGTGACCCTCAGCAGATGGATGAGGAGGGTGATGTAAATAATGAGCGTGTTATGGATGGTGGCTATGCCGAAGCCATTGGAGAGAAAACCGTTAGGAAACTGTATCGTGACCCTGATGACAAAATCTTAGGGGGTGTGATTTCAGGCTTCTGCCGTTATTTGGGCATAGAAGATCCTGTGATTGCCAGATTGTTGTTTTTGTTACTGGTATTCTTCTCACATGCCATTCTGGTGGTGGTCTATGCCGTTTGCTGGGCACTGATTCCTGAAGCTAAAACGGCTGAGGAACGTTTGCAGATGAAAGGTAAGCAAGTGACGCCGAATGCTATTAACGAGGAACTGATGCAGGGGGTGAATCGTGCGAAGAAGTTTGTGAATGACCCTGAGAACCAGAGAAAAGCTGGTGGCTGCTTAGCTACTTTTGTAAAGATATGCTTCTTCTCTTTCCTGGGATTCCTGACATTGATATTTGGCTCAATACTGCTATGTGTGTTGGTTGTTTTGGGCATTTCATTGGGGGCTGCGGTATTTGGCATGGGTTCTGCATTTGTGGGATTAGGTCTTGATCCTGAGTTTGTGAGTATGCTTGGAACCGTGCCTGCATGGATACAGTGGACCTTTGCTGGAGCAACGATACTGGTGCTTACAATACCACTCTATATGTTGTTGCATAAGCTGTTGAGCAAACCAGAAAAGTCAATGTCAACAGGCGCTGTAGTTACATTGGTTATCGTTTGGATACTGGCGTTAGGTGTAGCTATCTCAACGTTGATACCAATTGCTGCCAAATTTGCCGACAATGAATATAACTATTATAAGCACTATAGAACTGAGGTTGTTTTAGAGCAACCTGCCACTGAAACAGAAGCAGTCTTCGCTTAAATTCAACTGAGGCAGCTTAGCAAGGGGGGTGAATATGCCAAAAACTGATGAGCCAGATCCACTCATAGAGGCATATTCAGCCCCATTCTCATATAGCATCTGCTTGATGGTCTGGATTTCTGGATGTTGTGGGAAGATGCTCGCCTCGAAGTCGTTAACCAAATAATGCCGCCATTCAGAGATGGGGCTTTGTATGACATCGACAATTGATACCGAAGGGCGTTGCGGATGGATGTAGGCAAAAGCCTCTTTGGTAGAAACAAAAACATTGGGCTTGACGATAATAATTTGGTAGTCCTTAAGCGATATGTTAATCGGAGAAAAAATATTACCTATTCCTGTTGCAAAAGTAGGTTCGTTTCGGATAAAGAAAGCACAGTCGGCACCTAATTGGGATGCCAATTGTTCGAGCTGTTCTGTAGAAAGATGCAACTCATATAACTCGTCAAGTAGTTTGAGCATGAAGGCTGCATCGGCAGAACCACCTCCCAGACCTGCCCCTGAAGGGATGTGCTTTAACAGGGAGATGTCTATGGAAGGTATGGATGGAAATGCTTTCTTGAGAAGAAGGTATGCCTTGACCACCAGGTTTTTGTCAGCATCACAATCAAGTGTATTACCATATTGTTGAAAGGTATAGCCTTTTTCCTTATTATTGTTGGCTGTTGTGACCTCCAGTGCATCATGAAGACCTGTCACTGGGTAAAAAACGGTTTCTAAATCATGATAACCGTCTGAGCGACGGTTTACTATGTTCAATCCTAAATTTATCTTGCAATTCGGAAAAGTAATCATACAAAATATATTTTTCAACTTTTTCTCAGCTGAGCGACGAGAAATAACTATAAAAGTTTTCAACTGCAAAGTTAATAACTTCTTGAAAAAAACATACCGCATACTGAGAGGATTTTCAAAATATCGTGTTACCTTTGCCATTACTAAAATGAGATGAAAAATGGCAGAACAAACTAGACGGGGTAAGGGACAACGTACAACAAGCAGTGCCCAACCCGTCAACGATTATGGAAGAATTCCACCCCAAGCCACAGATTTGGAGGAAGCTGTGCTTGGTGCGTTGATGATAGAGAAAGACGCTTATTCGCTGGTTAGCGAATTGTTGCGACCGCAATCTTTTTATGAACATCGTCACCAGTTATTATATACCGCTATCACTAATTTAGCTATTAGTCAGCAACCTATTGACCTGCTGACGGTAAAAAACGAATTGGAAAAAGAGGGTACACTTGATGAAGTCGGTGGACCTTTCTATATTACACAGCTAACCAGTAAGGTAGCATCTGCTGCCCATGTTGAGTTTCATGCCCGCATTATTGCTCAGAAAGCATTGGCAAGGGAATTGATTTCTTATTCCAATTCCATTCAGGGAAAGGCTTTCGATGAAACACAAGATGTGGATGATTTGATGCAGGAGGCTGAAGGCAAACTATTTGAGATTTCACAGCAAAACCTCAAGAAAGACTATACCCAGATTAACCCTATTGTAGAGGAAGCATATAAACAGATACAGTTTGCAGCTTCCCGTACCACAGGATTGAGTGGCTTGGAAACAGGATTCCACGACTTGGACAAGATTACTTCAGGTTGGCAAAATTCCGATTTGGTGATTATCGCAGCTCGTCCAGCCATGGGAAAAACTGCTTTTGTTTTGTCTATGGCAAAGAATATGGCGGTTAATTACAAATATCCAGTGGCGTTCTTCTCTCTTGAGATGAGTAACTTGCAATTGGTGAACCGACTGATCGCCAATACCTGCGAGATTGAGAGCGATAAAATAAGGAGCGGACGCTTGCAACGTCATGAGTGGGAACGCCTTGACCGCAAATTGAACGACCTATTGGGCGCTCCGTTGTATATTGATGACACCCCGTCGTTGTCGGTTTTTGAACTACGTACTAAAGCACGCCGACTGGTGCGTGAACATGATGTGAAAATTATCTTTATCGACTATTTGCAGCTGATGAATGCCAGTGGTATGAGTTACGGCAATCGACAGGAAGAGGTGAGCACTATTTCACGATCATTGAAAGGACTTGCCAAGGAACTGAACATTCCTATTATCGCATTGTCACAATTGAATCGTAGTGTGGAGTCGCGAGGTAGTGCCGATGCCAAAGGTGATGCGAATAGTCGTCGTCCTCAGTTGAGCGACTTGCGTGAGTCGGGTGCCATTGAGCAGGATGCCGATATGGTATGTTTTATCCATCGTCCTGAGTATTATAAGATTTATACAGACGAGAATGGTAATGATATTCGTGGACAAGCAGAAATCATCATTGCTAAGCATCGTAATGGCGCTGTGGGTGATGTGCATCTAAGGTTCATTGGTGAATATACCCGCTTTCAAAATCTTGACGATGAACTGTTGGCCAATGCTTTAGCTTCTAAACCTCAGACTTTCCGCTCAAAGATGAATACCCCAATTGGGAACGATTCTCCTGTTCCACCTCCTATGCCTGAAGATGAAGTTCCTTACTAAATAATGAATAAAGCCCTGAAAGAATCCTTCAGGGCTTTATTATATTATATGTAATCCTATTAGTGTTTCACTACACGAAGAACTCGAATGCCTGTCCACTTCGGATTATCTTCCAGCATCTTCTTGATGGTAACACTGGAAACAACTACTCTTTTTTCAATCGATGATGCATGCATCAATGCTAGTTTACCACTGATATTGAAAGCTAACCCCATATGGGCAATATCGAGACCTGGCTCATTGGTGGTGAACATTATGATGTCACCGTCACGGATCCAGTCTAATCCATCGTTTGGCAAATTGGATGCCGGAACAAAGCTCACAGTAGTTCCGTTGATACGCTGCTCAATGGCTCGCATCTGCTCGACATTCTGTACATTGTTAGCCAGATGAGGGTAGAGGTTCGGATGGGCTGTCATATAACCTGCTTGCACTTGTGTTGTGCGTTTGCTGTTAATGGCAGTTACATCTTCCAGAATACCCGCTTTGATAGCATTTTGTGCCCATTCTGTCATGTAATGTAGTCTTGAAGTATAGCCATCAATCTTGCCATCACGGTAACGTAACTTCTGTACATAGTCAGCAAAGACTTCCTCGTCTTTATAATTGTTTTCTTTCACAGGAGCTAATGAGAGGGCAATGGAATACTCTACAAAGGTAGTGCAATCCAGCTCATCGGTGTTCAGAACCAATTCCTCTGTGTCATTTTGATCAAGCACACCTGCGACATAAGGTACATCTAAATATGTCACTGCATTGGTAAGCACATCGTTAGCTGAATTCTGAGCGGATGTCTGTGCTGAAAATAAGGTGGCACTCAATGTGCCAAAGAGCATAAGCGAGATTTTTTTCTTAAGCAAATTCATATTTTTATTGTTTATCAGTTTTCATTGTGTATTTTATAAAGAATACAATCAGTAGGATATATGCCAACAAGGAAGCTGCTTCTGACAAAGGGTTAGCCAACCATCCTTCGTTAGTGAGGTTGATGTCGGCAAAGCGCATACCTGCACTTACCACACCCATCAAGGCACCACCTGCTATAAAGCCAGATGCCAGTAACGTTCCTTTCTCACCACGAGTCTTATTGATTTCAGCATCCTTGCTTCTTGTAGTGACATACCAGTTGATTGCACCGCCAACAACTAATGGCACATTTAACTGCAAGGGGATGAACATACCTAAGGCAAAAGCAAGTGCGGGAATTTTACACCAATTAAGAACGATGGCCAATAAAGCACCAATACCATATAGCAACCAAGGAGCACCTACGCCACTCATCAACGGCTCTATAACTGCTGCCATAGCGTTGGCCTGGGGAGCTGCTAACTGTCCGGTCGTAAATCCGTATGCCTTGTTTAAGATAATCATAACACCGCCAACCGTTGCCGCTGATACAATGGTGCCCAAGAACTTCCATGCTTCCTGCTTAGCAGGGGTTGTGCCTATCCAATAACCAATCTTTAGGTCAGTTACGAAGCCACCTGCCATAGATAAGGCAGTGCAAACAACACCTCCCATCACAAGGGCAGCTACCATACCTTCTGGACCTCGCAGACCAACACCCACCATCACAACGGAAGCAAGTATCAGCGTCATCAAAGTCATACCTGATACAGGGTTAGTGCCCACGATAGCAATGGCGTTGGCAGCTACTGTTGTGAAAAGGAAAGCAATGACAGTAACCAACAGCAAAGCCACAATAGTAAAAAGCACATTGCCTTTCATTACATCGAAATAGAAGAATAGCAACACCAGGATAATGGTTATGATGGAACCAATAGCTACTACCTTCATAGAAAGGTCTCGTTGTGTACGCAAAGAACCTGTGCCTGTAGCCGTTTTTCCACCCATTTCATTAATAGCCAAACTGATAGCACTTTTAATGATACCCCAAGATTTGAGGATGCCAATGATACCAGCCATAGCTATACCACCAATACCGATGCTCTTGGCATAATTGGTAAAGATGTCTTCAGGCGACATGTCACCAATAGCCGTTGTGATAGCAGGGTTCCACTGATTTAGTACGCTATCGCCCCATATCAGTGACATACCAGGAACGATAATCCACCATACCGCCAAAGAGCCTGCACAAATAATGGAGGCGTATTTCAAACCAACGATATACCCCAACCCCATAACGGCAGCTCCAGTATTTACCTTGAATACTAGCTTTGCCTTATCTGCCAGCATTTCACCGAATCCTACCACGCGTGTAGTAAAATTCTCGTTCCACCAACCAAAGGTGGAGACAATGAAATCGTACAAACCACCCACGATACCAGCTATCAAAAGAGGCTTTGCTTGATTACCACCTTGCTGCCCCGATACCAATACTTGTGTGGTAGCAGTTGCCTCTGGAAAAGGATATTTGCCGTGCATTTCGCTCACAAAATACTTTCTGAATGGTATTAGGAACAAAATACCCAAGCATCCACCTAAAAGACTGCTAATGAATACTTGTGTAAAAGTAACGGTTATATCATCAGGATAAGACTCCTGTAGGATGTATAATGCGGGTAAGGTAAAGATTGCACCTGCCACAATAACACCCGAACTGGCACCGATGGATTGGATAATGACGTTTTCTCCCAATGAATGCTTGCGCTTAGCTGCACTGGAGATCCCCACGGCGATGATAGCAATGGGAATAGCTGCCTCAAATACCTGACCAACACGTAATCCTAAATAGGCAGCTGCGGCAGAAAAAAGTACAGCCATCAGTACCCCCCACATCACTGACCATGCGTTAACCTCAGGAAAAGTTTTGTCGGGGCTCATCAACGGATTATAAACCTCACCTGGTTTCAGTTCGCGATAAGCATTATCGGGTAGGGAGGTTCGTATTTCTTCTTTCATCTTAGTTTGTTATTTGACATCTGCTAACACTTCGCCTTCAATAAAAAGCCTTACAGTCTCGGTCTTTGCGTTAGTGCGGAGCGTAACCGACTTTTTGAAATGACCAGGATATTTGTCTCGTGCATCATAAGTAACCTTGATGGTGCCAGTCTTGCCTGGCAAGACAGCTTCCTGGCTATATTCAGGAACTGTGCAACCGCAAGAAGCTACAGCCTGATGAATGACCAAGGGAGCACTTCCTACATTTGTGAAGGTAAAGACTGTACTTACGGTACCCTTTTCTTGAGAAAAGGCTCCAAAATTATGTTCAGTCTTGTCGAACTTAATGTCAGCTTGATTTTGTGCAGCTGCATAACCGATGCATAATGACAGCATCGCTAAAACCAACATGATTTTTTTCATCTCAATATTATTTATTGTTTAAATTTTAACGTCCAAGTTGTTTCTTTACTGCGTAAAGATACGAATAACTGCACAAAGTTACGAATAAGCGAGAGAAAAGCCAAATTTATTTAAACATTTCCGAGTGATAGTAACTTGAGTAAAGCTAAAGTTGCAATTATATTTGTATATCTAACGATTTTTAGCGAATTTTGTATGCATTATTCAATGTAATGATATTATGAAAGAAACAATTAAGATACAGGACCTATCAATAGGATATGTGGATAAGAACAATGTGAAGGTGGTGGCAGATCATATAACCGCAACAATTTCCAGTGGAGAACTGACTTGCTTATTGGGTGCCAACGGAGTGGGTAAAAGTACTCTCTTACGTACTCTTTCGGCTTTCCAGCCAAAATTAAAGGGAAAAATTTTCATAGAAGGAAAGGAAATCAGTGAATTCACCGACAAACAATTGTCCCGTGTCATCAGTGTAGTGCTGACAGAGAAACCTGATATACGTAACATGACTGTGGAAGAGTTGGTTGGCCTGGGAAGAAGTCCATACACTGGTTTTTGGGGTACTTTGACAAAAGAAGACAAGGTTGTGGTGAATAATGCTATTAGATTGGTGGGTATTGAATCTCTGCAAGGAAGAATGATACAGACTCTTAGTGATGGAGAGAGGCAGAAGGTGATGATAGCTAAGGCTTTGGCACAAGAGACACCTGTTATTTACTTGGATGAACCAACTGCTTTTCTCGATTATCCAAGCAAGGTGGAAATGATGCAGCTGTTGTATAAATTAAGTAGAGAAACAGACAAGACCATCTTCCTTTCTACCCATGATTTGGAGCTGGCTTTACAGATAGCTGATAAACTTTGGCTAATGGACAAACAAAAAGGAGTGAGAATAGGGGTTCCTGAGGACCTTTCGTTAGATGGTAGCATGGGAAGCTATTTCGCGCGCAAAGGAATCGTGTTCGATCAAGAAACAGGGTTGTTCAGAGTAGTGAATGATTACACTAGAAAGATACGTATTCAAGGTGAAGGTGTAAGATTATTGATGTTGTCTAAAGCATTGAAAAGAATAGGAATACAAGGAGATGTTAGAGCTGAAGGTGAAGCTGATATAGAGGTGCTTTCTGACCGCTATCTCTTGCATCAAGCAGGCAAAACAACTGAATGTATGACAATAGCTGATTTGCTGAATGGATTGAAATAATAAACCCACGTTACCATAAAGATGAAATCACAAGACAGATACACGATGCTGACCACAGGCAGTGTGCCCCGTGTTATCAGTACTTTGGCTGTTCCCACTATCATTAGTATGCTGGTGACCAGTTTCTATAGTATTGCTGACACTTTCTTTGTTGGGCAGATAGACACCCAATCAACTGCAGCAGTGGGTGTTGTGTTTTCGGTAATGTTTATTATTCAGGCTGTTGGTTTCTTCTTTGGACATGGTTCTGGCAACTATATCTCCCGCCAATTAGGTGCTAAGAATCGTGAGGCTGCATCAAAGATGGCTGCTACAGGCTTTGTGTATTCCGTGTTGTTTGCCTCTTTGCTGGCAGTTGTTGGTTTGTTGTTCTTAGAGCCATTATCGCTGGCTTTGGGCTCTACACCTACAGTCTTGCCTTATACAAAACAGTATTTGTCAATCATCCTTTGTGGTGGTCCCTTTATGGCAGGACAGATTACCCTCAACAACCAGATGCGTTTACAAGGTAATGCTTCTTATGCAATGGTAGGCATAGTGAGTGGCGCTGTTCTGAATGTGTTTTTTGATCCTCTTTTTATCTTTGTGTTTGATATGGGCGTTAGCGGTGCTGCTTTGGCTACTGCTGTAGCTCAGATGATTGCGTTTATTATTCAGTTGATACAAACCCACAGGGGAGGCAATTTGCAGATTCATCTCAAAGAGTTCACGCCTTCATGGTATTATGCGAATGAAATTATCAGTGGTGGTGCTCCGTCTTTGACACGCCAAGCATTAGGTAGCATATCAACCATTTTGCTCAATTATGCAGCAGGAACATGGGGCGGAGATGCTGGTATCGCGGGTATGTCGATAGTTAACCGTATGTCGTTTTTTATCAATTCAGTGCTAATAGGCTATGGACAGGGATTCCAGCCTTTATGTGGCTTTAGCTACGGTGCAAAGCTTTATACACGAGTGAAAGAAGGATTCTGGTTCTGTGTGAAGATAGGGACTGCTTTCCTGACTTTGGTGGCTGTGTTTGGCTTTATTTATTCAGAAGAAGTTGTAGCACTGTTCCGTGATGATGCAGATGTAATTGTTGTAGGAGCAGCGGCTTTCCGCTGGCAGTTGCTTACTTACCCTTTGGGAGCTATTGTGATGTATAGTAACATGATGATGCAGACCATACGTAAACCTATAAGGGCCAGCATTTTGTCTGCGGCCCGTCAAGGTATCTTCTTCATACCTGCAATTCTGATTATGCCCAGATTGTTTGGCATTCAGGGTGTAGAAGCTACGCAGGCCGTTGCAGACCTGCTTTCTTTCTTGTTGGCTATACCACTTTGTGGTAGTGTGTTACGGGAATTGAATTAGTCTTTGGTCTCTCCGAACTTCTCTTTCAAAGTCTTACAGACGTTTATCAACTCTTGTAGGGTAGAGGGCTCATAATGCTCACCATTGCAAAGAATAATGGCATTTAGCTTCACTTTGGAATACTTTCCTAATCTTTTTCCATTTAAAGTGTTGTTATCCTGTTCAGCCAATAACTCAGCAGGGGTCACATTCAGTGCCAACGAAATTTTTTTGATAGTCTGGAGAGTTGGATTACGAAGTCCTGCATATAAATTAGCCTGCTTTAATCCTGCTTTTTTGGCTAATTGACTCTTGTTCATTCCGTTCTGCTTCAGAAATTTGTCTACGTTTAACATAATAAATAATTTTGTAAGTTTTTGACGCCACAAAATTAGCATTTTATTTCTAATATACAAATGAATAGGACTGTTATTAATGCTAAAATAGATGAAAAGTGTTGAATAACAACCTCTAATATGTCGTTATCCTTTTTTGCTGTGAAAATACGGACATTAAATTCTTATTATGAGAATTAGAATCTTATAACCAGAGAACTTATTTCCTAAGTACCCAAGCAGTAGCGAATTGTCCATTGGCCTCGTATTGATGGATAGCACGATAAGCATCCGCTTCCTTCTCAAAAGAATCTACACAGACACGCGCCTTGCCGTCACCAATAATTGCTTTGGCATTTAAATATCCTAATTGAATGAGGCGTTGTACTTCTTTTTGTGCTGATTCGGCACTTCCCACACTGGCCACAATCACATTATACAACTTTTTGCCGTTTACAGATGCGGTTGTGCTGAAAGTATTGGTGGAAGAAGTTGTTGCTTGGCCTGTTAATTGTTGTGTTGTTGGTTCGGCAGACTGGTTTTCTGTAGTAGTTTCTTGTTCCTTTATAGGTGTAGGATGGGTAACGATGGAACTTATACTCAATGATTCCTTCAGTACCTCTTTAGAAATAACACTTGCTTCGTTGTTTAAGGTACCCGATTTCTCAAAAGGAGAGATATAGAAAATAGATCCTATCAATAAGATAAGCACAGCTGCTACAGCAGCAATATTACGCAAATAATTGTTGAAATTTACTACCTTAGCAGGCATTTCATTCTCATTGATAATCTGCTCTGTTCTGCTTTCTGGTTCTATGGGAATGGTAGTGACAGTTGGCGTCTGATCTATTGTGATGTCCTTTAGTTCTTGCATTTTAAAACTGTCCAAACCATAGAATGCGGGGGTAGCTAATCGATGGTCAAAAGGAGTGAACTCATATTTTCCATAAATGTCATAACGAAGTTCACCAATGTTGTCCAACTCCATAAATCCTGTTCCATGGATGTTTTCCATCAGTGCCTCAGACTCATGTCGTATCATTTTTACAGCATCAGGGAAAGATGAGCCGTATGCAGACATGTAGGATTGCGCCAACAAACCATCGTTGATGCGAAGAAGTGGGTTAAAACCAATAACACGTGAGGGAGGCAAGAAAAAATTATCTTCATTTTCTTGCTTTGCAGGGATGTAATGGGCAATGAAACCACCAAATTCTGGGATGATTACACAATCATTCTCGAGCAATAATGACACGATATGTTTTGTCAATTCGTTCATTTGTTGATGCGAAGTTACAAAAAACATTTTATACAATCAATAAAAATGATTATTTTTGTAGCCTATAAATATATAATGTGATTTTAATGAAGCTTGTCAAATACATATTGTGTTTGGTTTTGGTGTTGTTTTGTGCCTGCCAAAAAGGTAGTCGTCTGCAAAACATGTCTGAAGACAAGGTTGCTAAAGAACTCCTTCAGGGTGTTTGGTTGAATGATTCAACAGAAATGGCAGTTTTTCAAGTTGTTGGAGATACTTTTCGTTATGCAGGTTCTAATACATCTTCTGTTCTTTTTAAGATAATCCGTGATTCAATCTATTTGTTGGGTGACGATACACTGTCATATAAGATTGTGCGTCAAGGGGAGAATATATTTTGGATTAACACGGCAACTGACATAATTATGAAATTACACCGTTCTGATGACGAAAGCCAATTGGCTTTCGTCCCACAGAGCGAACCAGATCCCGTTAATGTTATTCAGGAGTATGTTGAGAAAGACAGTGTGATTGTTTATAATGATATCCGTTATCGAGGCTATGTTTTCATCAATCCCTCTCACTATAAGGTGGTTCGTACAATGTTTGATGAAAATGGCATAGGGGTAGAAAATGTTTACTACGACAATATCATCCATATCTGTGTGTATAATGGTGCTAATGAGTTATATGGCAGGGATATCAATAAACAGCTCTTCAGCGAATATGTAGATGCAGGAGAGTTGTCTGCTTCTATCTTGTCAGATATGGACTTTGTGGCAGTCGATGATGCTGGCTATCATTATCGTGCCATGCTGACAGTGCCTGAGAGTGCTGCATCACAAGTGTTCGAACTGGTTATTTCTCCTGAGGGTAACCTCCAGATTAAGGTAGAATAGGATAATAAAAGTCCGATTGTTTCGTAATCTGACTTTCATTAGTCATTCTTTATTACATAAATTATTACTTTCTATTGGGCTTGTTTCTTGACGTGTTTATTGGGCGCGTTTTTTTCTTCTTGGGATTGTAGGCAGGAGTCTCGCCTAATTCCGCAGGAACAGGAATCTTATAGATGCTTCTTCCAATGAAATCCTCAATTTTCCCGAATTCAGTCTGTTGATCGTCACTAACGAATGTGATGGCAAGACCGTCGTTGTTGGCACGAGCCGTACGTCCCACACGATGCACATAGTCTTCACAGTCGTAAGGCACGTCGTAGTTTACTACCAAACGTATATCATCCACGTCAATGCCTCTTGAAAGAATGTCAGTAGCCACCAGTATATCAATCTTTCCTGCCTTGAAACGGTACATCACATCATCGCGTTGTGACTGTTCCAGATCCGAGTGCATGGCATCGGCATTCAGTCCCTTTTGCCTTAGTGCATTCGCCAGTTCCTTTACCTTTACCTTCTTGGAGGCGAAGATAATCACTCTTTCGGGCTTCGTCTCATTGAACAAACTGCGTATAATACCCAGTTTCTGAGGCTCATGACAGATATAGGCAGCTTGGATAATCTTCTCCGCAGGCTTAGATACGGCAATCTTCACTTCCACAGGGTCATCAAGGATTTTCTTTGCCAGCAATTGAATCTTTTCAGGCATAGTTGCCGAGAACATGATAGTTTGACGGTATTTTGGCAAGAAGCTAACAATCTGCATGATGTCGTCATAGAACCCCATGTCAAGCATACGATCAGCCTCGTCAAGAATAAAGAAACTCACTTTAGAGAGATCGACATATCCCAAGCTCAAGTGCGCCAACAGTCTTCCTGGAGTGGCAATCACCACATCTGCACCCATTGTCAGACCGCGTTTCTGTTGTTCAAAGGCCACACCATCGCCACCGCCGTAAATAGGCACACTGCTCACATTATCTATATAATAGGAGAAACCCTGCATCTGCTGGTCTATTTGCTGTGCCAATTCACGGGTAGGTGCCATAATGATGCAGTGGATAGCATCTTTTGGTAGATCGCAAGTTGCCAATTTGTCGAGCACAGGCAGCAAATAAGCTGCCGTTTTCCCTGTTCCAGTCTGTGCTACGCCTATCAGGTCGCGTCCTTCCAACAAAACGGGTATGGTTTGTTCCTGTATAGGTGTACAGTCTTCAAAATGCATATCCCATAGTGCGTCAAGCACGTCATCATGTAAGTCAAGATCCTCAAATTTCATTCTTTCGCCTTATTTCGACTGCAAAATTAGGCAAAAAAATCAGCCTCTTATGCTAAATTAGATAAAAAAAGGTGCCAGAAAACATGTTTTTTAGCATATTTTTTGGCGATATTGGGAATTATCCTTTACTTTGCACCCGATTTCGTGAAGAAATTAGGATAAGAATGAACGGCTCTGGTCGTTGAATCTTACTTTAGTATTAACTAAAACGAATTTCATGAGGTATTATGTAAATTGGTTTTTTGTTGTATTATTGATTAGTTCCTTGACATCATTTATTGAGAAAGACAGACCAGTTGAAGGTCTCAGCATTGGAGAATATGCGCCTGATTTTGTGATGGCTGACGATGCCTCCTATGCAACAGATGCGGTATATAGTCGCCTTTCTGCGTTGCATGGCAACTATGTACTGGTTAATTTCTGGGCTTCTTATGATGCTTCGTCACGTATGCGCAACATTGAGTTGAATCGTGCGTTGCTTGATGAGGAGAATAACCCAAAACGTGTAGAATTCGTTTCCGTGTCGTTCGACGATTATGCGTCTATCTTCCGTGAAACGGTTCGTAAGGACGGTATAGTTGGTGCCGGCTGTTTTGTTGAAACAGGAGGTGCTAAGTCCAGCATCTTCAAGGACTATAACTTGAAGAAGGGCTTTACTAACTATCTACTGGATGAAAATGGTATGATTATTGCCAAAAACATCTCGGTTGCAGAGCTTTCATCTTATTTGAATGCAATTCATTCTTGATTATGCAGAGCAGGTAAGTTGATTGTTTACAAACAATTGAGGACTGATACAACAAAAATTCAACAAGGTAATCTGACTTTGTTAGAGAAAAAGATGGGCTCGTTTGGAAATTTTTCCATACGGGCTTTTTTTGTTTCTTGTTGTTATTGTTTGGAAGGTTGGAAAAAATGGTTGCCATTTCACGATAGAAAGGCAACCATCTCAACTGAAGCTGTTATCTTGTTGTTAAGAATGCAGTAAAGTCAGAATTTAAAGTCTATACCTAAACCGATTACATGATTGGTCCTTGAAAAGATCTCGGTACCAAAGCTGGCAGCTTTTTCATAATCTGAATAGATAGAGCAGAAATAACCTGCATTTAGGCGAATCTTCTGGTTGATGTTCCAAGCACCACCTAAACCTACGCTATAACTGTCACAAGCAAAAGAAGTATCCTGCTCGTAACCATCACTCAAACCGTAGTCTGTACGCTGACCGCCACAACTAATGGTAAATTTCTCGTTGATGTCATACTCAATACCAGCCAGGAACTCATGAGTACCATGTTTCAGTTCTTTCTGACGATCGTTGCCCATCTTGGCATTCTTGTCGTCAAAGAAGTGATACTCTAAGGTAGCACGCAATTTAGGAGTGAACTCATAACCAGCTGCAAAAGTAAGCAATGCGGGCATGTCGTAGCGTGTTCTCGCACCATCCTTATAAGGAGCCACGTAAGCATCAAAGCCACCGGCCATCTTTTCCTGGATACCCTGTCCTATGGCAGCTGCCTGCTCTGCCGTGATGGCACCGCCTATCACCAGCTGTGTCAAAGGTTCAGTAACCATGGCAGTAGTATTCAGATTTGCATCCAGCACGTTGGTATCATTCTTCGTGCTGATCTTGGTACGGAATTCATAACGGGCTGCCAATGTCAACGGACCCTTATGGAAGTTCAAACTGATGATGGGAGTGAAGCCCCAGCCCTTCTGGTCAACATCCAGCTCTAACTTTGCAAGGGTACCCTTGGAAGCATGATTGCCTGCAATCACGTGACCACGATAGTAGCCGTCATAGTAGTTGGCGCGTAAGCCTACCGCACCTGCGAAATTGTCGGTAAACTTATATGTGAAATTCACTTGTCCACCATATATATATTGCTTACCCTTCATAGATGAATCGAAGCTGTACTGGTCAGGAGTGATAGCTGGAATAGCGCCTCCTACAGCTTGAGATAAACCACTAGTCAACTGCGTGATAGTGTTGGCGATGAGCGCATTGAACATCGGCACACCATTCTTGTATTCCACGAAACCGCCAGAACCCACGATACCAATCATCGTAGAAATTGCCCAACGGTCTTTCTTATAGGAAGCGAAGACTGCAGGCACAATTGGAGCCGAAGCCTTGCCTTCATACAATATTCCATTGTTTGTGATATCACGATACTGCCACGGTTTCTGGAAGTTGAATGACAACTGCCAACCTTCATGTCCCCATGCCAAACCTGCAGGGTTAGAGAAAATAGCGTCGATATCAAACGATGTACCACGAGCCATCATACGGTCGAAAGCGATGTGATAATTCGTATTAGTCATTAAACCACCAGCTTGCGCCATGATGCAAACACTGAGTAACAATCCTAAGAGAAAACTTTTCTTCATATAAGTTCTTGTTTTTATTAGTTTCATTTGTAACTTTTGCAAAGGTACTAATAAAAGTTTCATGTGCAACCATGTTAATGGCTTAATTCGTAGAAAAAGGATGCCTTTAATGTTTATTAACAAATAGTGGCCGATTAAGAGTGGTGTTTTGCGTAATTTTGCAACTAATTATAAAGCAGCAAATCATGAAAGACATGAAGTGGAAGATCCTTTCTTCCGAGTACCTTATTAAAAGACCTTGGCTAACAGCCAGGCGCGATGTGGTGGAACTGCCTGATGGCAGGATTAATAAGGAGTATTATGTATTGGAGTATCCCACGTGGATCAATGTAACGGCCATCACTCAAGATGGACAGATGGTATTGGTGCGTCAATATCGACATGCCTTGGGACAGACCAACTTTGAAATTGTTGCAGGAGTGGTAGAGCAGGGGGAATCACCCATCGAGGCTGCCAAACGTGAGCTATTAGAGGAAGCTGGCTATGGTGGTGGTGATTGGAAGGAGATAGCGGTTGTTTCAGCCAATCCCAGTACCACGACTAACCTCACACATAGCTTTTTGGCTACTGGTGTGGAAAAGGTAAGTCAGCAACATCTGGATGCAACCGAAGATATTGAGGTATTTCTTTTCTCACAAGAAGAAGTAAAGGAGATGATACGCCGTGGTGAATTTGTCCAGTCGCTGATGCTGGTGCCGTTGCTGAAATATTTCTCAGGATTATAATTTTACGCAAATACTGAGTATATGGTCGTAGCGATTATTTAGGTTTGTCGATAGGACCGATCCATATGTTCAGTGTCAATAATCAGCACAAAACACTGATAATAGCATTTTGTTGTCTATCTACAGATATTTTATCCAGCAATACAGTTTTCTTTGTTGCAGGTAATTAAGGTTACCCTCATTGGCATATGCCTCTCGTTCAAAACTAATGCTGCGATAGGCATTGCCCTTCTTGGTCAGACGGATAAGCCATTCTATGACATACCACAGGTAGAAACCCACAATGAGCATCTCCAGCATCTGGCGGGTATGGATGCGTTCGTGGTTGATCAGACGTTCATCAAGTTTAGCATTCTTACGTGCAAATAGCACGCCCATCAGGTTGATGGCATTGAAACGCTTTAGGGGTAATATGTTGTTTCTTATAATTATCAATTAGTTTCTCCCAATTCTGTCATGTATCGGCCAAACATGTAGGCATGATGACCCTCACTGTTTCAGATAGTTTTAATTTTTCTTTAAACTTTTATAGTACAGCTTCAACTCCTCTGCATCCGCTGCCTTGTCTGTAAACACCTCCAGGAAGAGAGGGTGTCGAGTAATGTCAGCTTTGGTAAAAATGGGCATTGCGGCTTGTAGTTCCTCTTCATTATGGACAGAGAGATATGTAAAGCCCCTGTCTTCAGCCCATGCCTTAGCTGTTGCTTGGTGAGCTCCTGTAACAAAACGCAAAGTACGTTCGTCGGGTGTGAAACCAGGTAACGTTTGCAACTGAGCATTGCCGCCATTGTTAATGACCATTATGCGGATATTAGAGCCATAGTTGCTGTTCCATAGAGCATTCATGCCAGCAAAAAAACTCACGTCACCCAACACAATGAAATTAATCTTCTCGCTCGCCGTAGCATAGCCAATAGCAGAAGCTAAAGCCCCTTCGCTTCCTTCCAATCCCATATTTGACTGAATCTCGACATCTGCAGGCAAGGGGAACAGTTGTGCATAGCGCACCACCGAACTGTTGCCAAGATGCAACGAACAGCCTTTTGGCAAAGCAGCCATCAGCTGTCCTACCACTTGCATCTCGGAATATGGGAATTTAGGTGCTGGCAGCTTCTCCTCCAACTGACTCCATTGACGAGGATAGAGTGGAGGTACATCTTCAATAAGAGGAGCAATCTTCTCAAAGAATTCAAACGGATCCATCTCAATGATAGTTGTCAAGGCGCCGAAGGCATCATTTACCTCTCCGTCTTTCGAAACATGCCAGTGCTCCAAAGGTTTATGCTTGCGGAGGAAATATTTCAACCTGCGAGAAACAATAGTCCCACCAAAGGTGATTAATAGCTCTGGAGCCAGATTCTCCTGCGTTTTTAGATCCATCGGGAACAGCAGTTCCTCCATCCTGCGCACAGGTTTACCAGGTGTGGTATGGTTACTCAGACTTTCCGTAAGCCACACAAACTGCTTTGATAATGTAGTTTCGTGCTTCTTGTCAAACTCATAGATATTGTTCATCTGCCCTGCCACTACCATGCGTTTCTTCAGTCGGTTAAGTCGCTCCACCAATGGCTGGTAGTCTTGTTCATACATGTTCAGTCCTTGATAGCGCACCATTACACGCTGCTCCTCCAGCTCTGTGGCGTTGCACCCAAAAGCGGGGTCGCTTAGCTGAATATTTATGTGTACAGGTCCTCTTCCATGATGATTGCTCTCTAAAAGGGCTTCGTTGATAAGTTTGTTACATGTCTGCGCATCCGCCTCGCTCTGCACCTCAGGCAGGTTCACCGCTTTCTTCACGATTTTACTGAATACCAAAGGTTCTTGTAGGCGTGCAGGCACCGTATCAGCTGATATTACTACCAATGGCACTTGCTGTTGCCATGCTTCAGCTACTGCTGGCAACATGTTGGTCAAACCGTTGCCAGCAGTGCATACCACAGCCACAGGAGCTACCTCATGCAACGCCAGTCCTAAGGCAAAGAACCCAGCCGTACGGTGGTCATTCACTGGGTAGCAACTAAACGTAGGAACTTGCAGCAAAGATTGTATCAGGGGGACATTCTGACTACCAGGACATACCACCACCTTCGTCACACCATGCGCCTTGAGCAATGCTATCAATTGTCTGACAGATTTTTTATCGCTATACATATTAATATATGGCTATTAATTATTATCTTTGATGCGGTAAAGTTACTTAATAATTCCGAATAATTAAAACAATAACGATATGAACATGAAAAATCGAATGAAAGGATGGCTGGCTGTTGCCATTATGACCGTCCTTCCTGGTATGTCATTTGCAGGAACGCAAATCACCAACCTGCGAGTGCAGGACAGTGTGGAGCCTTTGGCCATTGAAGACCGTCATCCGCTGTTCAGTCGGATGATGGAGAGTGATGCCACAGGCCAGTATCAGCAGGCTTACAGCCTCACCGTATGCCGTGAGAGCGACGGCAAGGTGATGTGGACAAGTGGCAAGGTAAATGGTGCCGCTTCCGTGAATGTGCCTTATAGAGGCGTGGCTTTGCAACCGGAGACTGCCTATACCTGGCAAGTGGAGGTGTGGGATGCCCAAGGCACCAAATACCAGCAGCAGTGCCGCTTCGAGACTGGTTTGATGAATACCAAGCAAGCTGCATGGAGTGGGGCACAATGGATTGGCTCTAAGGAGGTAACCCTCGATGCCGCTTCTCATTTCTATTTCCAGATAGCTACCAAGATGCACATCGTCAAGGGCGACAAGGCCAGCATCATCCTTGGTGCCAACGATTTCCGTTTGAATGA
>JAGCCV010000046.1 GCA_017651505.1 Bacteroidaceae bacterium
AGTGAGAGCAGAGTCAAGCTTATAATCGAATAAAACAAAGAGCAATATGGCACAGATAGACGATTTCTTTATGTACGAGAACCGTGTGGAGGGCATCACCGATGCCGACTACCAGCGTGCGCAGCCTTACGTGGAGGCGGCACAGGCTTTCGCGCATGCTATCATGCCAATTGAAGTTATGAAATGCCCATGAATTAAAAAACTCGCCAAAGGGGATGAAAATTGTTAATCTGATATTACCTTTGTAGGCAGAAACCAAAGAAGGTATATCATATGGCAGAAGTATCATTCCCGAGTCAAGTGCTGCGAGGCTGTGGCATTGACGTCCACTTGAAGGTGGTGGTGGCAACAATCAAGGGTGAGGGCATCCGCAAGGAGACGCGTTCATTCGACACCTTCACGAGTTCTTTGACAGAATTGAAAGAATGGCTATTGCAGAATGGCATTACCCACGTTGCAATGGAGAGTACGGGAGTCTACTGGAAGCCAGTGTACCGTGTGCTTGAAGATGCAATTCCGAATGTATGGATTGTGAATGCCCGTCACATCAAAAATGTGCCAGGCCACAAGACAGACAAAATGGACAGCGAATGGATATGCAAACTGCTGTTGGCAGGTTTACTGAAACCGAGTTATATTCCGCCAAAGGAACAGCGACAGCTCCGAGACCTGACACGCTACCGCAACAAACTGATACAGCATGTATCTTCAGAGAAGAACCGCATCATGCGCATCTTGGAAGATTGTAATATCAAGTTGTCGAGCGTGGTAAGCAATACATCAGGCACGACAGCCACCAAGTTGATTGACTGGCTATGTGAGGGTAAGTTCATTACCCTTCAAGATGTAGAGAGTATCTATCATGGCAAAATGTCCGCTACACCAGAGGAACTGCTGAAAGCTTGCACAGGCTTCGTTGAAAGCCATCATGTGTATATGCTGCAGATGATACGACGCGATATTGACCAGACCACAGTCTTGATAGGCGAGTTGGGAGCAAAGATACGCGAGGTACTCTCCAAGTATGACAATGCGATAGAGCTGCTGAAGGAGATTCCTGGTTTCAGTGACAAGGTCGTGGAAGACCTCGTAGCTGAAATAGGTTTTGATATGAGCAAATTCCCCAGCGAGAAACATCTGGTATCATGGGCAGGCATCTGCCCGGGCAACAATGAGAGTGCTGGCAAAAAAAAAGCGGAAGAATTACCCACGGAAACAAACAAGTGAAGGCTGTCATTACAGAGGCAGCATGGGCAGCGACCCGTACAAAGAATACATTTTTCAGTGAGAGATATCACCGCATTGCAGCCCGCAGGGGAAAGAAAAGGGCACTTATCGCTGTAGCTCACTCGCAGGTCGTCGCTACCTACCTCATTCTAAGTACAGGCGCAAGGTATCACGAGCTTGGTGCCCAGTATCAGCAGGAGAAGATCGAGAAAAAGAGAAAGGCATATTTGACTGCCGAACTCCGAAAGCTCGGTTACTCTGTCGAATTGGAAAAGAATGTCACAACTGAATAGTTAGAAATAAAGGCCGATCCTTACTGGGACATCCATAGCCCGATTATGAAATTGGTCTCAACAGCTAAGCGGCAAAGACTGTGACCCTTGATGTGCACGTGTATGAAACTTTAAAATCCTTAGCTGTTTACATAAAATGCCGTCTATATGCATAGCCGCATCTGTCACCCGACAGGTGCTATTCTTTCTTATGTCATTATATTCAAAAACATAGATAAGTTAAACAAAAACAGGTCTCTACAGCAATGTGAGACGATTAAAATTTACGTATGAAAGGAATCGTATTAGCCGGCGGCAGTGGCACACGCCTCTACCCCATTACCAAGGGTATAAGCAAACAGCTCATTCCCATTTTCGACAAGCCCATGATCTACTACCCCATCTCAGCCCTTATGCTGGCGGGTATCCGTGAGATCCTAATTATCTCAACTCCCTACGACCTACCAGGGTTCAGACGTCTCTTAGGCGATGGCTCCGACTTGGGCGTACATTTTGAATACGCCGAACAGCCCTCTCCAGACGGACTAGCTCAAGCCTTCATTATCGGTGAGGAGTTTATTGGCAACGACTGTGCCTGTCTGGTTTTAGGTGACAACATTTTCTATGGCTCAGGATTCAGCGCCCTGCTCAAACAGAGCGTGCAAAATGCAGAACGCGATGGTTTGGCAACAGTCTTTGGCTACTATGTTAATGATCCCGAGCGATATGGTGTGGCAGAATTCGACAGCGAGGGCAACTGTCTGAGCATTGAGGAGAAGCCCACACATCCCAAGTCAAACTACGCTGTAGTGGGTCTCTATTTCTATCCAAACAGTGTGGTGGAGATTGCCAAACACATCAAGCCCTCTGCCCGTGGAGAACTGGAGATCACAACAGTCAATCAGGAATACCTGACTCAACAGAAACTCAAGGTACAGACCCTCCAACGTGGCTTTGCCTGGCTTGATACCGGCACACACGACTCCCTCTCTGAAGCATCAACCTTCATTGAGGTAATCGAAAAGCGTCAGGGTCTCAAAGTGGCTTGTCTCGAAGAGATTGCTTTCAAACAAGGTTGGATTACCCAAACCCAACTCGCAGAAATCGCCATGCCCATGGCTAAGAATGATTATGGGAAATATCTCCTCAACCTTGCAAAATAGCCTATCGAAAAGCCCAGGAGCCATACGGTTCCTGGGCTTTTCAGAAAACTATATTTTACTTATCTAACTCTTCGTATTTGGAATTGTTACTCTTATACTCAGGCACTATCTCCTTCATTTTCTTTACAGTCGCCATATCGTCATACTGCTTCGACAACTCAATCAGTTCATCTATCTGACGACTCACATCATCATAATTATATTCGCGCACCTCAGCAATACGAATCTTCTCATGGAAGGTGGGCTTGGTCCCCTCCAACTCGTTGAGCACCTCTTCATAAAGTTTCTCTCCTG
>JAGCCV010000047.1 GCA_017651505.1 Bacteroidaceae bacterium
GCAGGTGCTCAGAACATCGTTCCTAACTCAACTGGTGCTGCTAAGGCTATCGGTTTGGTTATTCCTGAACTGAATGGTAAGCTGATTGGTTCTGCTCAGCGCGTTCCTACTCCTACTGGTTCAACTACTATCTTGGTAGCTGTTGTTAACGCTAAGGATGTTACTAAGGAAGGTATCAACGCTGCTATGAAGGCTGCTTGCACTGAGTCATTCGGTTACACTGAGGATCAGATCGTTTCTTCTGACGTTATCGGTATGAAGTTCGGTTCACTGTTCGATGCAACCCAGACTATGGTATCTAAGATCTCTGATGACTGCTATCAGGTACAGGTTGTTTCTTGGTACGACAATGAGAACTCTTACACTTCTCAGATGGTTCGCACTATCAAGTACTTGGCAGAGCTGAAATAATCTGGGGTACAGATTATTTTATTCAAAACATAGCCGTTCGCCTAAAGTGGACGGCTTTTTTATTAATCCGAGATATGAAATATAGCAACTTTCTTATAGCAGCCCTCATGGCTTTTGGCAGCACTACCACTGCCAGTGCGCAATTCCAGCGCACCCCTACCCCCAACGACACCCTACAGTCTGTCCGCAAGCAGGCTGATGGCAGTGTAGTGTTCAGCATCTACGCCCCGAAAGCCCGTACAGTTTCAGTGGCAGGCGATATTGTGCCCTGGGGGGCGCAACCCGAGGTGAAGGAGAACCCAAATGGCGTGTGGAACATCACTGTAAAGGATGTGAATCCAGGCACCTACCGCTATCACTTTGTGGTAGATGGCATCAATGTATATGACCCTAAAGGTCCTTTGGCCAGCGAGACCTCAGCCATTGCCGAGATAGGTAACGGCAACGAGTTCGATGCGATGAAAGACGTGCCTCATGGCGCTATGGCACAACGTTACTATCACAGCAAGGCGTTGAACACCACACGTCGCCTGCACGTATGGACGCCAGCGGGCTATGAGAACTCAAAAGAGAAACTACCAGTGTTCTACCTGATTCATGGTGGAGGGGACAGCGACAATGGCTGGCCTACAGTGGGACGAGCAGGTTTCATCCTCGACAACCTGTTGGCTGAAGGCAAGATCAAGCCCATGATTGTAGTCATGCCCAATGCCAATATTCCTGCGCAGAAGCGAGACATGAGCGACTTGATGGATAACTTCACCAACGACCTGATGGGCAGCATCATCCCTTTTATCGAGAGCAACTACCGCTGCCTTACCGACAAGGACCATCGTGCCATCGGAGGTCTCTCTATGGGAGGCATCCAGACGTTAGAGATCTGCTTGCAGAACATCGACAAGTTCAGCTATGTCATGGTGCTGAGCAGTGGATTTAATCCCAACATTGACTATGAGCAGCAAGCCGAGCGTTTCCACCTCAAGGAGAATGCCGCTAAAATCAACAAGAGCTTCAAGATGTTTGTCCACACCCAGGGCGGTCCAACCGACATCACCTATCGCAGTGGTACCAACACCAACAAAATCTTTGACAAGTACGGTATCAACTACGAGTACAGCGAGCCTTACCAAACTGGCCATACTTGGAGCACCTGGCGCAACAACCTCAAGGACTTTGCCCCAAGACTATTCAAGTAACAATACCGTGTCTTTTTGCTCGACTTGAGAGTTATTATAATGCAAACAGGTCATCCATAGTTATCTCGTTTGGTACCATATTGAAAAAAAGCTCCTCTATAAAACGGAGGAGCTTTTCATTAGTTGGATATTATAAAATATCAATGGGTTATCTTCATCATTTTCTGAACGGTGGCTTCTGCACCACAGCCTTCAGCTTGCGACCACGCATATCAATCAAGATGTCAGTACCTGTCTTGCTATATTCAGGCTTCACATATCCCAAGCCGATGCCAATCTTACGGGTGGGTGACATGGTGCCGCTGGTTACTTCGCCTATCTCCTCACCATCGGTGTTAAGCAATTTGTAGTGCTCACGAGGGATACCGCGGTCAATCATCTCGAAACCTACGAGCTTACGACTGACACCTTCTTTCTTCTGGCGTTCAAGTTCAGCGCGATTGGTGAAGTTCTTGCCGTCAACAAACTTAGTAATCCAACCCAGACCTGCCTCAATAGGTGAAGTGGTGTCGTTGAGGTCGTTGCCATAAAGGCAGAAGCCCATCTCCAAGCGGAGGGTATCACGAGCTCCCAAACCAATGGGGGCAATATCAAACTCCTTGCCTGCCTCAAACACGGCATTCCAAATCTGCTCGGCATCTTCTGGATAGAAGTAGAGTTCAAAGCCACCGGCACCTGTATAGCCAGTATTGGAGATAATGACATCCTTGGCACCTGCGAATGGTCCATGAGTGAAATGATAATAAGGAATGGCACTGAGGTCGATGGTGGTCAGTTTCTGAAGAGTAGCCAGCGCTTTAGGACCTTGCACAGCCAACTGAGCTGTATTGTCGGAAGAGTTCTGCAATTCAGCTCCTATCTGGTTATGAGATACACACCAGTTCCAGTCTTTGTCAATATTGGCTGCATTGACTACCAACAAATATTTCTCTGGCTCGTAGTAATAAACGAGGAGATCGTCAACGATACCACCCTGTTCGTTAGGGAAGCAGGTGTATTGCGCCTGACCAATAGACAGTGCCTCAACATTATTAGTCGTAATCTGTTGCAGGAAAGGCAATGCGTTAGGGCCTTTTACCCAAAACTCGCCCATGTGGGACACATCAAAAACACCTACTCCATTGACTACTGTCATGTGTTCCTGGATAATACCAGTGGAATATTCGATAGGCATATTATAGCCTGCAAACTCATGCATCTTTGCACCCAGTGCAATGTGCTTTTCGGTAAATGGGGTATTCTTCATAAAATTGAGAATTGAAAATTAATAATTGAGAATTGAGACTTTATGGAGCTGCGAGGGCAGAGCGATGCTTGCATCAGCTATGCCGAGTCGTGACAGAATTGGGCGAAGCCAATTGAGAATTATCCATGCGAATATCTCAAAGCCAATGTCAGTTAATATCTAGGTTAGTTATTGTTTAGCGGTTAATTCTGCTATCTTGACCATCACGCACATAGCTTTCTCCATGCTGGGGATGGGCACATACTCAAAGCGGCCATGCATGTTCATACCACCTGCGAAGATGTTGGGGCAAGGCAGGCCCTTGAACGAGAGCTGAGCACCATCAGTACCACCACGAATGGCCTTGACCACAGGTTCAACACCTGCTGCCAGCATGGCTTCCTTGGCGATATCGATGATATACATCACCGGCTCGATTTTCTCACGCATATTGTAATACTGGTCGCGCAATTCAAGTTTCAGGGTTCCCTCACCATACTCAGAATTGATCTTGTTGGTCAAGTGCTGGAACTCACGCTTGCGGCTCTCGAAACGCTCACGGCTATGGTCTCGAATGATATAGTTGACTACGGTCTGTTCTACTGAACCGTTGATACCGATAAGGTGATAGAATCCTTCATAACCTTCGGTATGCTCAGGGGTCTCGTGCGAAGGCAACATAGTGATGAAGCGGTTGGCCACACGTATTGAATTAATCATCTTGTTCTTGGCAGTTCCAGGATGCACGTTGCGACCAGTAAATGTGAGTTTGGCAGCAGCAGCATTGAAGTTCTCAAACTCCAACTCTCCTACCTCACCACCATCGAAGGTGTAGGCAAAGTCGCAACCAAAGCGCTCAACGTCAAACTTATGGGCACCCAAGCCAATCTCCTCATCGGGGTTGAAGGCAATGCGTACCTTACCGTGCTTGATTTCAGGGTGCTGCATGAGGTATTCCACACCAGAGATGATTTCGGCGATACCGGCTTTGTCGTCGGCACCCAACAGTGTGTTACCGTCAGTCACAATCAGGTCTTCGCCAATATGGTTCTTCAGTTCGGGGAACTGTGTTGGACTCAGCACGATGTTCTCGACAGCATTCAGCGGGATGTCGCCACCATCATAGTTCTGCACGATGCGAGGGGTTACATTCTTACCACTCATATCGGGAGCAGTGTCCATGTGAGCGATGAAGCCTACCACTGGCACTTGCTTGTCTGTATTGGCAGGCAAGGTTGCATAGAGGTAACCGTTATCATCCAGGAAAACTTCCTGCAAGCCGAGGGTTTCCAACTCTTCTTTCAGGTATTTGGCAAGGACCATCTGTCCGGGAGTGGAAGGCGTAACGCCTGACTCCTCGTTAGAGGTGGTCTCAAAGGCTACATACTTTAAAAATCTGTCAATTAGTTTATTCATGGTATTATGATTTAATAGTTAATTGAGAATTGAAAATTGAGAATTGAGAATTATAATTGAGAATTTCTGAAGCAGCGAGGGCAGAGCCAAGCTTGCTTGAGCTATGCCGAGTCGCGACAGAATTGTTACGAAGTAAAATTTCTGAAGCAGCGAGGGCAGAGTCAAGCTTGCTTGAGCTATGCCGATTCGTGACAGAATTGGGTGAAGCCAATTGAGAATTGAAAAACATCAATCGTTAATTCTAGAAGTGGCTGCTGCCGTCAAAGCAGTGGGTACAAATCTTGCACTTAGGCAAGCCAATTGCCCTGACTACGCTATCCACTGTATTGAACTTCAATGTATTGAGACCGAACTTCTGTCGCATGATCTCCACCATCTTGTTGTACTCAGGAGTACCTGCAGTAGCATACTTGTCGAGTTTGGCATTGGCATCGCCTTCCACATCCTTAATGATGCGGCGAGTGAGCAACTCCAAATCACCCTTAGAAGCAGTATAGCCCACAAACGGACAAGAATAAATCAGTGGTGGGCAACTGATGCGGATATGTACCTCCTTGGCGCCATATTCATAGAACGTCTTCACATTGTCATGCAACTGGGTACCTCGCACGATAGAGTCATCGCAGAATACCATCTTGCGGTCTTGCAACATACAGCGGTTAGGAATCAACTTCATCCTGGCCACCAAGTTACGCATTTCCTGGTTAGCAGGGGTAAAGCTGCGAGGCCAAGTTGGCGTATATTTGGAGATAGCACGATGATAAGGCACACCCTTACCCTCGGCATAACCTAATGCCATACCCACGCCCGATGATGGAATACCGCAAACACAATCAACATCAGCATCGTCTTGCTGGCCCATCTGCATACCTAAGCTAAAGCGCACCGACTCGGTATTGATGCCTTCGTAACTGGAGGTAGGGAAGCCGTAGTATATCCATAGGAACGAGCAAATCTGCATCTCATCGTTGGGCTTGCGCAACTGCTCCCAACCATCAGCGCGTACTCTTATAATCTCACCAGGACCCATGTAATGGTCGCGATGGTAGTCGAGGTTAGGAAAACTGCTGGTCTCACTTGAAATGGCGTAAGCATCATCTTTCTTGCCTATGATGACAGGGGTGCGTCCTAATCTGTCGCGAGCGGCAATGATACCATCTTCCGTGAGGATGAGCAACGAACAAGAACCCTTGATTTTGCTAAACATAAATTCAATGCCTTCTACCCAACTCTTGCCTTGTATGATGAGCAAGGCTATAAGCTCTGTCTGGTTAGTCTTACCAGAGTTCAGTTCGGCAAAGTGTAAATTATGATCAAGTATCTCTTGTTCCAGTTCAACCAGGTTGAAAAGTTTGGCCACAGTAACAATGGCAAACCTGCCTAAGTGAGAGTTGAATATGATGGGTTGCGGGTCGGTATCGCTGATAATGCCAATACCTGAGTTGCCCTTGAATTTGTCTAAATCGTTTTCGAATTTGCTTCGGAAATAATCGCTATCCAGTTTGTGGATGGAGCGGGCAAAAGTGCCGTCTTCCTGATTGTAGGTTGCCATACCCCCGCTGCGAGTGCCGAGGTGTGAATTGTAATCGGTACCGTAGAACAGATCTGCTGTGCAACGATGCTTAGCAATGGTGCCAAAAAAACCTCCCATAATGTAGTATAATTTTATTGTTTAGCTTCAACTATAGCAATTGAAAGTGCAAAGATAGTGCAAATCGAAGAGAGAACAAAATAAGCTAACTTATTTTTTCTTGTGACACAGCTTATCCAAAGCTAATCTTTTTTATAGTTCTTCAATCCTGTTTGCAAGAATTCCACATATTTTGAAACATCCTCATCGTAGGCGTATGACTTATTCAACGGATTGCCATCATTATCAATAAGTACATAGAATGGTTGCGCATTGGCACCAAATTTCACTCTTTGCAGGTAGCTCCATTTGTCGCCCAGCGTACGCAAAGTACGTTCCTTACCATTCTCCACCACCTTGATAGGCTCTGGCAACTTGGTTTTGTTATCGACATAGAGCGTAATCAGTACATAATCGTCGTTCATCAGACTACCTACGGTAGGGTCAGTCCACACAGCCAATTCCATCTTACGGCAATTAACGCATCCGTAGCCGGTAAAGTCAAGCATCACGGGTTTTCCAACTCTCTGTGCATATTCCATACCCATATCGTAATCGTCAAACTTAGCCCTTACCTCATTTTTATAGAGATTGAAATCTTGGGTGTACAATGGGGGAGCAAAAGCACTTACAGCTTTCAACGGAGCCCCCCACAAGCCTGGCACCATATATACGGCAAATGCCAAGGATGCCAATGCCAAGAAGAAGCGAGGAACACTGACATGTGTATCATCATCGTCGTGAGCAAACTTGATTTTGCCCAACAGATATACACCCAGCAAGGCAAAGAGCACAATCCACAGAGCCAGGAATGTCTCTCTGTCAAGGATGCGCCAGCCATAGGCCAGATCGGCTACAGACAGGAACTTCAGCGCAAAAGCCAGTTCGATGAAGCCCAACGACACCTTGATGACATTCATCCAGCCACCCGACTTAGGCATCTGCTTGAGCCACGATGGGAAGAGGGCAAATAAGGTAAATGGCAACGCCAAGGCGATGGCAAAACCCAACATACCGATGGCTGGTGCCACAATGCTGCCAGATGTGGAAACTTCTACCAACAGGAAGCCAATGATAGGACCTGTGCAGGAGAAGGATACAAGTGCCAAGGTGAATGCCATGAGGAAGATGCTGAGCAAACCAGTGGTTTTCTCTGCTTTACTATCTACCGCATTGCTCCATGATGAAGGTAACGTGATTTCGAAAGCTCCCAAAAAAGAGATGGCGAACACCACCAACATCAGGAAGAAGAAGATATTGAATATGGCGTTGGTGGAAAGAGCATTGAGGGCACTGGCACCAAATAGCAACGTTACCAGCAAACCTAAAGCCACATAAATCACTACAATGGCCAAACCATAGGTCATTGCATCAACTATACCTTTCTTTTTATCCTTACTTCGTTTCAGGAAGAAACTTACGGTCATAGGGATGATAGGCCACACACAAGGGGTGAACAGCGCCAGCAAACCTCCCAAGAATCCTGTAAAGAAGATATATAACCAAGAACGGTCAACTGTTCCTGCTGATTCGCCAAAGGCACGGAGTTCACTGATAACTGGTTGCCACCATGCCGACTGGGCTCCGTTCGTTGTCAGCTGTTCATTCCCAACGGGGGAATTATTATCTACCAACGAGGGATTACTATTGTCATCGGTAGCCATCTGCTCTTGGGAAACATCTTCTGTAGGAGTTGCCACATCGGCTGTTCCAGTAAACATGAATGGCACCTCACTGGGGGGCAAACAATTCTGGTCATTGCAGGCAGCGTATTCCAGGTAGCCTTCTACACGATAGGTGCCACCTTCCAAACGGATGCGCTGTACAAACTTGGCTGTTTTCTCAAAATAGCGCACATCCATTTCAAACAACTTATCATATACAGCCTGCTCGTTACCTACAGGAAGCAGTTTGCCATCTTCATGAGCACCAATAGCTCTCTCTAAGTTGAATGTGGCAGAGATGGGGCCTCCCTCACCCAAATCGGTAGAGTAAATATGCCATCCGGGGTCTATGTTGGCAGTGAACACTATCTCCGCTACATCGTCGGACACTTTGTTGAATTCGGTGCTAAAACTTACTGGTTCCAGAATCTGGGCCTGTATGAAAAGACTGGTAAGGAGTAACCCAGACAAAATGAGCAATTTCTTCATGACAAAAGGGATATTAAAATTCGTAATCAACACAAGAACGGCTTTCTTTCACATCAGCCAACAATGTAGCAGCTGCCACATGGGCAGGATGAACGGCATAAGACTTCACTTCTTCCAAAGTGTTGAACTCGCTGTAAAGGGCAATATTCCACTGCTCATCAGGATTGATATTAATGCCCACCTCGACATGTTTGATAAAGGGGATTACTGTAGGCAAGGCTTCGATAGCTGATTTGAATTTCAGTGCAACAACTTGTTTTTCTTCAGCAGAGATCTCATTTTTAAGCTTAAAAAGAACAATGTGTTTAACCATAATGTGATTTGTAATTTTTTTTATTTATATTTGCTGCAAAGATAGCTATTTTTAATCACATACTGTATTAAGGAAATGTTAATAATTGGTATCGCTGGTGGAACTGGTTCGGGAAAGACCACCGTCGTAAAAGAAATCATGGAGAAGCTGAATAAGGACGAGGTTGTGCTACTGCCCTTGGACTCCTATTACAAAGACAGCAGTCATGTGCCACCTGAGAAGAGACAGCAAATCAACTTTGACCACCCTAACGCTTTTGATTGGGACTTGCTACGTTCACACATCGAGTTGCTGAGAGAAGGAAAAAGTATTGAGCAGCCTATCTACGACTTCCTGACTTGCACTCGCCAGCCTGAGACAATACATATTGAACCGAAGAACGTGATTGTTTTCGAGGGTATCATGGCATTGTACGATAAGGAGATTCGCGACATGATGGATCTGAAGGTTTTTGTAGATGCCGACCCTGATGAACGACTGATACGTAATATCGATCGTGACGTGGTGTCTCGTGGAAGAACCTATCAAGATGTAATGGAACGATATACTCGGGTGCTCAAGCCCATGCATGAACAATTCATCGAACCTACTAAGCGCTATGCCGACTTGATAGTGCCACTGGGGGGACATAACAAAGTGGCGATTAAGATATTGAGCATGTATATCAAGAAGCATGTAAAGGATTGAATAAAATGGTCAATAGGCAAAGGTCAGCATTCAAAGGCAGAAGTCTGCTTGCAGTATTACTTATTATAGTAATGCTATCATTTGTCATGGGCACCAAATACCTGCATAAGACCACAACTGCCAAGTACGACCTTGAACAGATTCTGGATAGTGGAGTGCTTAGAGTGATTACCCTATACGGCTCTACCAGTTACTTCCAGTACCGTGGACAGGACATGGGCTTCCATTATGAATTGGCCAGTCAGTTTGCCGACTACATTGGAGTGAAATTAGAAGTGTTGGTAGCTAATAATATAGCAGATATGACCAGCATGCTACTGCGAGGTGAAGGTGATTTGATTGCATTTCCTCTACCCTACACCATTGAGTGGAAAGACAGTGTGACGTATTGTGGCGAAGAGGCCATCACTCACCAAGTGTTGGTACAACGTAACCGATGGCGCCCCGCTCCACTGAAAGACGTGACCGAACTGATTGGCAAAGAGGTGTATGTGAAGCCGGGAAGGTTTTTGCAACGCATGAACAACCTGAACCAGGAAGTGGGTGGAGGCATTATCATTCACAACATCGAGAGTGACAGCCTTTCGTTGGAAGATCTGATTACACAGGTGGCACAGGGAAAGATTGACTATACGGTGGCCAACAACGACTTAGCCAAGCTAAACCAGACCTACTATCCCAACCTGGAGGTAAGTATGGCAGTGAGTCATGACCAACTTGCATCGTGGGCAGTGAGGAAGGAATGTACCCAATTGGCAGAGGCTGTGAACAAATGGCACGACGAGAATGTGACGTCCACCAATTACACTGCCAGTATGAAACGTTATTTCGAGCTGAGCAAGAGCAAGGTGTTCTTCCCTATCATGTCGGCAAAGGAAGGAAAGATATCGCCTTACGATAACCTGTTTCGCCAATATGCCAAGGAGATTGGCTGGGATTGGCGATTGTTGGCTTCACTGGCTTATAACGAATCAAACTTCGACACAACAGCTGTATCCTGGGCAGGTGCCAAAGGACTGATGCAGCTGATGCCAAGGACAGCCAAGGCAATGGGAGTGCCTGAAGGCAAAGAGCAGAATCCTGAGGAGAGTATTAAGGGAGCTGTGAAATATATCGGCCTTACAACCGGCTCATTTAGGTCGATACCTGAGCCTGAACGCATTAAGTTCATCTTAGCAGCCTACAATTCTGGTACAGGCCACATTACTGACGCAATGGCTTTGGCTGAGAAATATGGTGCCAACAAATATTTGTGGGACGGTAATGTAGAGAAATATATACTGCTGAAAAGCAACGAAGAGTATTTCTCTGACCCTGTTTGCAAGCATGGTTATTTCCGAGGCATCGAGACATACAATTTCGTTCGTGACATCATCCAACGCTTCAACCGCTACAAGGAGGTGATCAAGGAATAAACTGTCACTCACGGCGACAACTGAAGATTACAAAAAAAGGCTGCATCTCTGCAGCCTCTCCTATACTTCTATGATATCCTCAGAACAGGAAAGTAACGCCAATATTAGCACCGAAACGGCTATAGCCGTTGTCAGAAACAATATACTTGGCCTCACCACCAATCTTCACTGTATCAGTGATGAAATACTCAAGACCACCACCGAGGTTTACACCAAGTCTGGTAGGAATATCATGGTTAAAGAATGCGATATTCAAACCTGCCAATGGATAAACATTGAACTTGTCAACTACAGGTACTACAAAGTGGAGGTTACCATTGACATCAACCAAAGACAAATCGTTCTTCTTAAAGAAGAAGTCACCAGAAACTTCACCACGCAGCTGATTAATAAAACCATACTGGAGTTTTACACCTATACCAAATTGGCCATTCAAGTCATCATATGCGCCATTCACACCAAAACCAGTAACGCCCTTCTGGGCAAATGCAGCAGTACTCATTGTGAGCAGTGCTACTAACATAAATAAATACTTCTTCATAATTGTATAAATTTTAGTTAAGTTTTAACGCTGCAAATTTACGTATATTTTTTGATAATATCCAATTGTATTCAAAAAAGATTTATTTTTTTACGTCTTGCTTCCTCTAATGAAAGCAATGAAGATTGATTATCAGTCGCTTCTTCACGCAGATGGGCATACTCTTTTTTAAGGTCATCCTCCAACTCATGCTTCAGGACGGGATTCATCAAACGAGCAGCTACAGAAGGATTCTGCGAGGCATCTTTGAGGTGTACCACAGGGGCATGGTAAACAGGTGCAATCTTCAAAGCGGTATGCAGTTGCGAGGTGGTGGCACCACCAATTAACAAGGGGATATCAAGCCCAGCCCGCTCCAATGCTATTGCCACTTGCACCATCTCATCAAGCGAAGGAGTAATTAGTCCGCTCAAGCCTATCATATCCACCTTCTCACGAATGGCAGTTCGCACAATCTCCTCAGCTGGCACCATCGTACCTAAGTCGATGATTTCATAACCATTGCAAGCCATTACAACAGAAACGATATTTTTTCCAATATCATGAACATCGCCCTTCACTGTAGCCAACAGCACCTTTCCCGCCGATTTAGCACCAACCAGCTTCTCTGCCTCAATGGTAGGCTGCAAGATACTTACAGCTTTCTTCATGGTGCGAGCCGTCTTTACTACTTGTGGCAAGAACATCTTACCAGATCCAAAGAGTTCACCAACATAGTTCATGCCATCCATCAGTGGGCCTTCGATAATGTTTACAGCCTTGGGATATTGTTGCAGGGCTTCCTGCAGATCAGCTTCCAAATAAGTATCAATACCTTTGGTCAAAGCGTATTCCAAACGCTTCTCCACAGTTGAGTTGCGCCAAGAGAGAGCATCGGATGATTGAGTATTGTGTATTGATGAATAGTCATTATTCTTTTTCTCTTCCTCTTTCTGCTTTATTTCTTCGGCCAAAACAATCAGACGATCAGCTGCGTCTTTGCGGCGGTTCAGCACCACATCTTCCATGCATTCCAGCACATTGGCAGGAATCTCGGAATACAATACAGAAATGGACGGATTCACAATGCCCATATCCATACCTGCATTGATAGCGTGATAGAGGAACACAGCATGCATCGCCTCACGAATATAGTTATTGCCTCTAAACGAGAACGAAAGGTTGCTCACACCACCACTGACATGACAGCCTTTCAAATGTTCACGTATCCAACCCGCAGCCTTGATATAGTCCAAAGCATAGTTATCATGCTCAGGCATACCTGTAGCTATAGCCAATATATTGGGGTCGAAAATGACATCTTGTGGAGGAAAGCCCACTTTTTCGGTTAACAGTCTGAATGCCCTTTCACAAACTGCAATTTTACGCTCATAAGTGTCAGCCTGTCCTTGTTCATCGAAAGCCATCACCACTACAGCAGCTCCATATTCCCTTAGTTTGCGAGCTAAAGAGAGGAATCTCTCCTCACCTTCTTTCAATGAGATGGAGTTTACCACACATTTACCTTGCATACATTGCAAGCCAGCTTCTATCACCTCCCATTTCGAAGAGTCAATCATCACTGGCACTCGCGCTATTTCCGGTTCGGAAGCCAACAGGTTCAAGAAGTGTTTCATTTCTTCACGGGCATCCAGCAAACCATCATCCATATTGATATCCAGCATTTGGGCCCCGTCTTCCACCTGTTTACGAGCAATACCCAATGCCTCATCATAGTTCTTCTCCTTTATCAATCTGAGGAACTTACGAGAGCCTGCCACGTTGCATCGCTCGCCAATGTTAACAAAGTTGATGTTTGGATTGACCTCCAACAGCTCCAAGCCCGACAGCTGGAGATAAGGTGAGCATTTCACAGGCACATGAGGCTTAGCCCCCTTAACCAGTGGCTGATAAGCAGCAATGTATTCATCGGTCGTACCACAGCAGCCACCCACAATATTCACCAATTGGTCATCAAGGTAAGTCTGGATAATGGAAGCCATGTGACCGGGCGTCTCATCATATTGCCCCAAACTATTAGGCAATCCCGCATTGGGGTAAACACTAATATAATATGGTGCTCGTGCTGCCAAATGACGAAGGAAAGGTTTCATCTGTTCGGCACCAAACGAACAGTTTAACCCCACTGAGAAGATGTCTGCATGAGACACTGATGCCAAGAAAGCCTCTAATGTCTGACCAGATAGGGTACGCCCACCCACATCAGACACAGTGACAGACAGCATCAAAGGAACTTTCTTTCCCATGAGCCTCATCGCCTTTCCTGCCGCATAGATAGCAGCCTTAGCATTGAGCGTGTCGAAGATTGTCTCAATCAGCAACGCATCCACCCCACCTTCCAGCAAGGCCAACATTTGTTCCAAATAAGCCTGCACCAATTCATCGAAAGCGAGTGAACGGAAAGCTGGGTCATTTACATCGGGGCTCATCGAGCAGGTCTTGTTAGTAGGACCCACTGATCCTGCAACAAAACGAGGTTTATCAGGAGTAGAGTATCTGTCAGCCAATTTCCTTGCCAAGCGGGCACCAGCTAAGTTCATCTCACGCACATGAGCCTGCATGCCATAGTCGGCCTGACTTATGGCAGTAGCATTGAAAGTGTTGGTTTCTATGATATCAGCACCTGCCTTGAGATATTTTTCGTGAATCTCAGCTATGACATCTGAACGTGTTAGGTTCAGTACATCGTTGTCGCCTTTTATCTGTTGCGTAACATCGGCAAACAAATCACCCCTAAAATCGTTTTCTGTCAGGTTATATTGCTGTATCATAGTACCCAAAGCCCCATCGAGTACCAATACACGTTGTTTGATTTGTGTTTCGAGTATCGTGAATGTTGAATAATCAATCATAGCTTATTGTTTAAACATTCTCGCCATTTCGCGTTTGTCGTCATTTTCCTTCAATGTCTGACGTTTGTCATATTCTTTCTTACCTTTTGCCAAAGCTATGACCAACTTGGCCAATCCTTTCTCATTGAGAAATAACCTTACTGGCACAATGGTGTAGCCTGGGTTTAAGGCATCACGTTGCAGTTTGTTAAGTTCCTTACGGTTCAGTAACAGTTTGCGGTCTCGTGTAGCCGCATGGTTATTATATGTGCCATACATATATTGGGCAATATGCATGTTCTTCACCCACAACTCACGCTTGTCGAAAAAGCAATAAGTATCTACCAAACTCGCTTTCCCTTGTCGAATGGACTTGATCTCCGTGCCCGTAAGTACCATACCCGCCGTATAAGTATCAATAAACTCATAGTCGTGGCTAGCACGTTTATTCTTAATATTAATAGGTGCCTGTTTCATCTGGTTCTAGTTCAAGAAAATATTGAGCTTATCAAACACAAAAAGTATCAACGGTGGACAGACTAACAGAATCGCCGATGCCATTACCGTCAGTACCGTGCGTTTATCTTCCTTCACATCCAGTAGTTTCTCGCTGCCTTCCCAAACTAAATAAACAATATAGAACTGCAACATCATCGAGATAACGCCCAAGTCAGGCAAGATGCCTGTCAATATCTGCAACAGGAAAGTCACCGTCATACTATAACCGGCAAATTGCTGAGAGAGCAGTATGTCGTCACGTTGCTCTAACATGCGTATCCTTACCCTATTGATAAGGTAAGAAGACAGGAAATAAGCGCCAAACAAAGACACTACTACACCTGCACACTGCATCATGGCATATTGATAGTCCTCTGCACTGCCCCATCCACGTTCAAAGATAGAACCAATGAACACCGCAAGCGCCGAGCAACCTATCATGGGATAGACATACTCGAATGACACCTCACGAATATTGGGACGCAACCTTATCTCCTCCCACCCTTTGGCAGGATTCGATATCATCAGAAGAGCGATATGTAGTAAAAACTTATAGTCCAATGCTATTGTTGAAATGGCGTTAAATCAATTTCTACAGACTCAATCATACCATCTTTAGGCTCATAAGAACTGCGATTAACTTTTGCTGAAATACGAATCTTGGATACTTTAATGCTGTTAATAATATTGAACTTATTTATAATATCACGGATATTGAAAATACGATCAACATAGCTATTCCTTAAACGATTGACTTCTGGGTCGTCAACGACATCATATAAAGTAAGTTCCAGTACACCTTCAGAATTATGCAAATCAGTAGGAGCCTGCAAATAGAAATGATGTTTTTTAATTTCCTGTTCTTTCTCGTCTTCTGATCCTACATTATCGGCCCAAAAGATACAAGGTATAACCAAATAATCTATATTGAACAGAGTAGGTGCTAACACTCCGCGAGCAGAACTACCCTCCTTTAAAGTATAAATATTGATATTACCTTCGTCGGTTCCTTGCTTCACATCATATGTCTCCACTTTATTAGGTGATGAGAGAAGGGTGACATTCAACTTTCCATCACTCCAAGTGGTAGGATCGTACTCTATTTCAATAGTATAAAAACCTGATTCCTTTGGTAGATATGTGGTATTCAAAGGGATAAGCGTTCCGCCACCTTGCTGAGTAAAAGCACCATTCTCATAAAGAGCTACAATTGTTTGGGTTGTTTTATTGCTGCCTTCACTACTGGACAAACAACTTGTCATTATAACACCCATCATCAGGGTCATGCCCAAAAAGGCCATCATTCTAATTTGTTTCATTGTCGTCTATTTTTATTAATTCGAGGCAAATTTAGATAAAAGATTTCAGTTATCGTTCATAAATGCGCTAATAATTATCAAAATATCTCACCACTGCCAACCACCAGCTTTCTTTCTTTGTCATATATGACTCCAAACTGTCCTGGGGCTATACCTTGAAGCATCTGGCTAGATTTAACGAGATACCCATCATCATCACTGACGATGGTTCCAGTAGTAAACTCTGGTGTATGACGTATCTTAAATGTAATCTCGTTTTCTCCATCTTGCCAAGGATTCTTGGTGATGAAATGAAAATCTTTAAGGCGGAAGGTATCGCCATATTGCTTAGTACAGTCATAACCATGCGATACATACACGATGTTTTGGCGCACATCTTTCTGAATTACAAACCAAGGACCACCGCTCAGCCCCAGACCTTTGCGCTGTCCAATAGTATGGAACCAGAATCCTTTGTGTTTACCTAATATCTTGCCTGTTTCCAATTCTACTATAGGGCCTTCATGCTCCCCCAGAAAACGTCTAACAAAATCATTGTAATTGATATTGTTCAAGAAGCAGATACCTTGACTATCCTTACGCTTGGCACTAGGTAAACCTGCTTTTGCAGCTATCTGGCGAACCTCAGTTTTCATCAGATTGCCCAAAGGAAACATTAGTTTCTTTACCTGCATATAAGTTATTTGTGCCAAGAAATCAGTCTGGTCTTTCACTGGATCAATAGCTGTACCCAACCAAGTCTTGCCATCAATTACATGAGTGGTAGCATAATGCCCAGTCGCCGTTACATCAAAGTCCTTACCTACCTTGTCCTCAAAACAGCCAAATTTAATCAAGCGGTTGCACATCACATCGGGATTGGGGGTGAAACCCTTACGAATCTTGTCGATGGCATATACTGCCACCTTATCCCAATATTCACGATGCAAGTCAATGAGTTCAAGTTTTAATCCATACTTATGTGCCACAGCCGTACAAATCTCCATATCTTCTTCGGCGGTACAGTCCATAAAATCCACATCATCGCGTCCTATGCGGATATAAAACAACGAGGGTTTATATCCTTGCTCGCATAATTGGTGAACCACAACAGAGCTATCCACACCTCCTGATATCAAAACGGCAATATTCATATCAACTACGTAATACTATCTCTTTCGATTTGCAAAGTTATGAATTATTTTCTTACCTTTGCATCAATAACTGAAGAATAAAGCATGAAAAGCAAATATTGCGTCATAATTCCATTAATTATCATGGTGGTTTCCAGCTTTTTTTCCGCTTGTGGTAAAGATCGTTGGGAGGAATATTATCCAATTACGCTTCATAATCTATGGATTGAAAGTATAATGCGGGTCAACTACTTATGGAATGATGAACTGGCTGACGAAGACGACCTCACTTCTTCATATTTCCTGAACTCTGTTTCTTTCTTGGAGAAAAATAAATATGGTTACGACCAAGTGAGTTATGTTGACACTGCATATTCAGCGCCTATTACAGATTATGGTTACGAACTTTCTACCAACCAAATAAACGACTCAGCCTATATGGCACTGATTACTTATATAGAGCCAACGTCTGTATCTGCTAATGTGGGTTTACAACGAGGGGAATGGATTATGAAGATAGATGGTGAGTTTATCACTTCACCAAGGCTGAGTCTGCTAAGCGATGGCGATGCCCACGAATTGATGATTGGTCATTATATCACTATTAACCTCACCGAGGGGGATTCTGAAGAGGGGGAAGGAGAAGGTGTTATCATTTATAACAGAATGGTAAACCTGCCGGCAGCAAAGGGCTATTACCATAATGACCTGCCTGTGGTGTCTATCATCAATGGTCATGTAGGTTACATGTTGTACACCGACATTGCCGCAAAGAACCAGCAACAGGTAGCTACTGCTTCTAACACATTGTCGGTTGATGGCATTACCGATATGGTGCTCGACTTGCGTTATACCGCTACAGGCGATGTAAGTGGCTTCCAATATCTGGCCTCTGTGCTTGCTCCCTACAGCGCTTTGGGTTCCAAGTTAGCTACCGTACAGTATGCAGAATCGCGTCATCACGACTCATCCTTGTCCTTCCTTACAACCAGCGAATTGGAGAATGGCACTAACCTCAACCTGGGTACGCTTTACATACTCACGTCTTCTTTTACCAGTGGTCCTGCCGAAATACTAATCAACTGCCTCCAATCGGTGATGAATGTAGTGGTAATTGGCCAAAAGACCAAAGGCATTGGGGTGGCTTGCGAAAGTTTCCTTGACCCTGTGAACGACCAGTTGTTGCGCTTGGCAGCTTGCCACATTACTGATATCAATGGGAATGCTGATTATGTGGATACAGGTATCACTCCTGATTATATTGTCGATCAGTTCTCTCCCATCGAAGGCATCCTACCTTTCGGTAATCCGCAAGAAAACTTGCTCGCTAAGGCGCTGGAGCTAATAGAAAAATAATAATGATGGTAAGAGCACACCACCATCCATCCCTGCCACGTTTAGCTGAAGAGATACTGATGACGAAACCATCATGGATTTTTTATGACATAGAAAAGGGGTTGGAGCAAAAAAAGGTCGTGTCTGTTACTTTTGACACGACCTCTTAATTATCAATTCCCAATCAAGCATCAATTTTGCTTTGCAGAGTAGCGAGCATTCAAGCCGTCCAGCACCTCTTGAGTGATATTCAGCGCCTCATCAGCAAACAGCAGGTTGTCCATGCCAGTATTGCTAATAATGAGCGTGAAACCCTTAGTCTTGTTATACTCTTTCAAGTAATTCTTGATTGAATCTTGCAACTGCATATTGTTCTTCTCACTCTCTGCTGCCAGTTCACTCTGCAGTTTGTCGCTCAAAGTCTGCAAGTCTTCGCTCAATTTATTGATGCGATTGTACTCTTGTTGTGCACGTTCAGCCGAAAGGAACGCGTTGTTCTGATACTTTGTTTGAAATTCCTGCTGCTGCTTCTGCAAGTCCTGAGCTTTCTGGTTAAGCTGAAGACGAACATTCTCGCTCTTCTTAACAAAAGCCTCATTCAAGTCGATGCAGAAATTATACTTCGACAACAAAGTGTCAATCTCAACATAAGCCACTTTTATATCAGAAAGTACACCTGCAGCTTCAGTTGTAGTTGTGTCTTGACCACCTTTATTAGCAGTACATTGCGCAAACATCATGATGCAACCCAATGCTGCCAAACCCATGAACAAATTTTTCATTTTCTTCATAATTACTTTTATTATTTCTTTATTTTTTATTCTTTCACACTTAATCGCTTCGGTTTTCGAGCATTTCTGTCCTGCGACTCCACGCAGTCGATTCCACGTTTCATCATCTCTTTGTTGCCACTGATGTGGAAATGCGGAAACCTGCCTGCTTTGACAAAGAAAATCTTTATTCCCAACAACAATACACAAACACCTATCAATATCAAAGATATGAGCAATGTATATAGCATATCTCAAAATAAATTTCTAAATTTGCAAAAAATGCGCGGCAAAGATAGTGCAAATCGAAGACAAAGCCAAATTTTATTTGGATTTTGTTGAGATGCAGTCTCTTTTCGCAAGGCGTGGCAAAGTTAACACATAATTTTGAATATGGAAAAAAAAGAACTAAAACCTGCTGGAGTTTTCAGATTTTTTGAGGAAATTTGTCAGATTCCAAGACCCTCGAAACACGAGGAGAAGATAATTGCCTACCTGCAAGAATTTGGTAAGAAGTACAATTTAAAGACCACCACCGATGCCTGTGGCAATGTGCTGTTGGAGAAGCCAGCTACTCCTGGCTATGAGAATCGCAAGAAAGTGGTACTGCAAGCCCATATGGATATGGTGCCAGATAAACGAAAGGATGTGGAACATGATTTCTTGAAAGACCCCATTGAGACTTGGATTGACGGCGAATGGCTAAAAGCTAAAGGCACCACCTTAGGTGCCGACAATGGTATCGGTGTAGCGACAGGATTGGCAGTACTTGCCGACGATAGCATTGAGCATGGTCCTATCGAGTGCCTTTTTACTCGTGATGAAGAAACAGGCTTGACGGGTGCTTTCGAAATTCAAGATGGTTTCATGAACGGTGACATTCTGCTGAACCTTGATTCTGAAGACGAGGGGGAAATATTCATCGGCTGCGCAGGAGGCGTGGATTCTGTGGGTACCTTCTCTTATCAAGATATTGAAGTGCCTGCCGACTATTATGCATGCCGAATCGAGGTTAAGGGTTTGACTGGTGGTCATTCGGGCGACGATATCATCCGTGGTCGTGCTAACGCCAACAAGATTCTTAACCGTTTCCTGATGCAGGCATCCAAGCAATATCATCTTTACCTGTGTGAGATAGAGGGTGGTAGCCTCCACAATGCTATTCCACAAGTGGCTCAAGCAGTAGTGGCTTTACCAGAAGCCGACAAGCACAACCTGCGTGCCTTGCTGAATGTATTCACCGCTGAGGTACAGGCCGAATACTATTTGACTGACCCAAGCATGGAAATTATTATGGAATCTGTGGCAACGCCTAAGACCGCCATCGATTGTGATACGGCTAAGCGCCTATGCCAGACGCTGTATGCAATGCCTCATGGAGTATATAGCATGAGTCAGGATGTACCTGGATTGGTAGAGACCAGCACCAACTTGGCCACAATTAAGATGAACACTGTTGAACACCTTATTATTATTGGTACAAGTCAGCGCAGTTCAACCGAGTCGTCGAAGCAAGACATCGCAACGATGGTTCGCACCGTTTTGGAACTGGGTGGGGCCAAAGTA
>JAGCCV010000008.1 GCA_017651505.1 Bacteroidaceae bacterium
TCACACCTTGTGTATTGGTGATTACGGAACCGTGGAAGGCAACGATTATGAAATGCTGACCAGTAAGTTTTCATTGAGCGTTGACCGTGTATCAAAGAATGCAAAGAGTTGTTGGAACATTGCCCCGTCAGGTATGAAGGGCTTGGACGCCACCTTATATTATTTAAGCCATCTCGCCATAAGTGGCGGTATCATCAAATGTAAGTTTAGTGTATGAATAGTAATTTAGCCAGCCTGCTATTGTCAAGCGTAATGGACTGGGATTATGTGGGATTAAACTCCGAACGTCCTGAGCTCGAATTCATGGGCAGCATGAAATATGATGCATATGACCGCTTCATGCCTGGTACTCGCTTCATGAGCAGTTTGGTACAATGGCTGAACCAGTTTGATGAAGAGGATAGAGAAACTGTGCTCAATTTCGTGAAAAAGAAACTGGTGTTCATCTCTTCCACCCAGATGAACTATCTGGTGGACTTACTTTACGACTCCAAAATCCGTCCTATTCTGTTAAAGAAGGCTACGGAGAACGCCCAGATGCCTTCCTATATGCTGTGTGACCAAAAGGTTCAGAAGCAGTTTGACATTGAGAAACGTTCGTCATTAGTTGTTGGACTCAGCGACGGTGCTCATACCGACATCCTGCGCCGCAGTGCTGGTTTTAGCAATGAGCAGGTGCTCACCAACTATTATCCCGATGAAAAAAAACTCAAAGATATGCTTTTGGATTTGAGAGAAGACAAAAAGCTGGAGGGAGTTGAAAGAACTTATTTCCGCAACATATTTTTGATTGACGATTTCACGGCCAGTGGTAAGAGTTTTGTGCGCTATGATGAAAATGCGAAGAAGTTCAAAGGAAAACTATCTAAGATCATCGACCAGCTTTGTGCTAAAAACATAGAACGTACAGATGAAGAAATAGCTGCCGGGCAAAAGGAAGAACTACACTTGAGTTATCTGCTGGATGCCAACCAACCTGAAATTCATATTGACATACTGTTCTGCATGGCTACAGATAAGGCTGTGAAGAACATTAGTAAGGGGCTTGATGACTTTTTAGATAAACAGGGTTATAGCAAGGTGAAGTATCACATCCACGTTGTGCAGAAGTTGGATGAATCTTTAAGTACAGATATTACCGGTGACCCTGAACTGATGAAAGTGTTGGAGAAGCCAAAGTATCTACATCAAAACTTGAAAGATGATACAGCCTACAAGGTGGGCAGTGTCAACAAACCTTACTTAGGCTTCGATGAGTGTGCGCTGCCCGTGGTGCTGTCTCACAACACGCCTAACAATTCACTGCCCATCCTGTGGCAGGATACCGACAATGACCAGGAGTTTAAAGGACTGTTCCCCCGTATTAGCCGTCATTAATTGACTCAGTATGAATTACAAGAACCCATTTGCCATACGAGCCTCTGAAAGGATTGAGACCGACGAGCGGTTCCTTGAACTGTTTTCCGTAGAGCCTTTGTCATATCTGGAGGATAACCATGCGAATGATTCGCTATGGGGTACGCTGTCATATATTCTGAGTTCACCGGGGGCGGGTAAGACCACCTTGTTACGACTCTTCTCGCCCTCAGTTCTGCAACGTGTTACGGCCAAGAGCCATAATATCATTTTTAAGAAATTGGTAAAACTTGGCGTAAAGGATAATAATGGTCTGATTCAGAAGTGCGGCGTATATCTCCTGATGGGGCGCGACTATGAGTTCCTTGAAGACGATGAGTTGTTTGGCCGCAGAGAGCAGCGGCGCTATTTCCTCTCATTGCTCAATGCACGTATTGTGCTGGCAACCCTCAAGACTTGCATGACGCTAGCGAGTATCAAATATACTTCCCTCCAAGATATTGTCTATACCCCCGAAGATCCAATACACCAGTTCGGGGAGCTGAGGGAAAGCTATACGGGCAAGGATTTGCTCGATTGGGCGACCAAGCAGGAGCGGAAGGTCTGTGAGTTCCTGGATACTTTTGTGGTGCCTGCTGATGGTATTGATGGCAACGATGAACTGTTTGCCTTGAATGCCATGAAAGCTGAATGGTTCAGCTATAAGGGTGAGCCTCTGTGCGGTGAATTTATCTTCCAGATAGACGATGCCCATAAGCTTACTGAACTCCAGAAGCGCATCATCCGTGGTGAGGTAGCTGAGCGTCGCATCCATGCTACTTTGTGGGTTGCGGAGCGTCTGGAAACCTTGAGTACCGAGGATATCCTGAGTGACAACAACGTTCAGGGCCGCGATTATCAAGTCATCAAGCTGGAGATGCTTTCCCAGCGTCTTTTCAATCAGATGGCCAAAGGCGTGGCATCCATGCGTTCCAAGGTGTCTTACGATGGGGTGGATCTTTTCACTTATCTGTCTGAGATCTCCACAGAAAACTATAATGCGGTTTATAACGAAGCCAGTAAGAGATATTTTGCCCTGCTCGAAAAGTTGGCAAGCTATCCCAATTATGAGACATGTATAAAAGCTATCAGTCAGGAAGACCCATATGACCGGGCCAAGCACAGCCGGGCCATACTGATTTACGCTTCCCGTGAGGATAATGCTCCCCGTCTGTTTGAATATGACTATCAGGAAATCATGGGCATTCTGAGCAAGGACTATAACGACTATGCAGAAGAGTTGCTGCCAGGTGAAATTAGTAAGTTGCCACAGTATTACGGACAGCAGACCCTGATTGACCTGGCTTCCGGTAATATTGAGCAATTCCTGAGCATAGCCTCCAAAATGTATGAAATGCTACTCTCCAAGAAGATCATGGATACTGCCCGTTATGACCTTACACCTGAAGACCAGAACAAAATTGTGGACGAATACTGCAAAAGTCGTTTGGAGGACATCAAGCAACTGCAACGTGGAAACAAAATCTACGCCTTCCTGATGCATCTGATTGAATATTGCCGTGAGCAGACCTTCAGCCCCACCTATTCTTACCGCACGGTAAGTGGTTTTGCCGTGAAGGAAGAGAACACTGGCCAGTATGGTCAGGATGGCTTCTGGTTCCAAGACAAGGCCAATGAAGAGTTGGCAACTTTACTGAAAGACTGTATGGCCAATAACTTGCTTTATAAAGTACCCCGTACACAAGGTAAGAAAGATCAGAATTGGGCTGTATTTTACTTGAACGAATGGTTGTGCGCCTATGCACACCTGCCCCTGCGTCGTGGCGGTTGGCGCAAACTGTCATTGTACCGCCTGAATCAATGGGCACATTCTGCAAAATAAGAGACACTGCGATGAAGTATAGATGGGAATCATACGTTAAATACCACGGAAAGGATGAGTTGGTAAAATTCTGCAAGGAGTTTTACGGTGACAATCCTAAAGAGAAGGTATTGTTCCTATTGGGCAAGGGCTTTGACCCCCGTATGAACAATACGCTGGCTCTGTTACTTGAAAACGTGAAAGGGTTACAGTTGGATTGCCTCACCTTCGATTTCCCCGACAGTGGCAACCATGCTCAGAACCGCAAACTCTATAAGGACAACATTAAGGAGCTGGAAGCCCTCCAGAAGAAATATGGATTCTCGCTTTTTGAGATTCCGATTGACACCACCCAAAGTTGGGAGAAGCGCATTGCCATGATGAGTCGTCAGGTGGCTGAGCGTGATCTGACCCCGTATCGTGATGTGATTTTGGATGTGAGTTCGCTGCCCCGAGCCTTCTATTTCAACATTGCCAAGGCCTTGTTCAACAAGATGAAGGATGAAAAGGCCAAGAACCTGTTCATCACTGTGTCTGAGAATGTGGAGATTGACAAAGGCATTGAGACCAATGTAGCTACTGACAACGTGGAAGCTTTGCCTGGTTTTAAGTCTATGTTGAGCGTTGAGGCTATTCTTGACAGAATCTGCATTCTGATAGCCTTGATTGGGGAACGTCATGTGAAATTGTTGAGAGGTATTTATGATACCTTCAAACCCTCGGATATGTTCCCGGTTTTGCCGTTCCCATCCAAAAATAGTCCACGTAGAGCGGATGACCTGATGCAGGAATACCACCAGTTCTTTGAGGAGAAATTGTTTCACGATCCATTGAGTATTACCTACGCTGATGAGCAGAACCCCTTTGAACTCTACCGTATTGTATCTCAGATGATACGTGAGCACAAGAAAACTTTAAAGCCCATCAGTGAGAACGTCTGTTTTGGTATCGCTTTGCTCACAAGCAAGCTCCTGTCGTTGGGTGGTTTGTTGATTGGCTTAGAGTTCAACGACTGTGTCGCCATCTATAATGTCAGTTCCCGTGATTACACCATAGAGGATGCGAATGCCTTAAAGGAACTCAATAAGTCAAGTGAGCCTTTTCTACTTTGGGTTACTGGGGAAGCGTACAATGAGAATTGATGCTGGTCAATAAAATTAGTCAATACGCAATAATTGGGAAAGAAAAACGTTATTAGTTTGCGCAGTTAGACAAAAAATGTCTATCTTTGCAAACAAAATAATAAAAAACGGGAAATGGCGAGCATAGCAAGCTGGATATATGATAAGCCGCTTAGAGGTAATTACACCTTCACACACGATGAGGTGGCGCAGGCATTCCCTGACATGAGTGTCGGCAGCATTGCACGGGCACTGACCAGGGAGGTCAGCAAGGGACGGATTATGTCGCCCCTGCGAGGCTTCTACGTCATAGTGCCGGATGAGTATGTGCTACGCGGGGCTGTGCCGCAGTCGTTTTACTTGGATGACATGATGCTCCACCTGGGACGCAAATACTATGTGGCTCTGTTGAGTGCGGCAAGCTATCACGGAGCTTCGCATCAGGTTCCGCTGCGATTCAGCGTGATGATAGAGCCACCCGCCATGCGTGACAAGAAGGGAGAGAAGTACCTTACGCATTATTTCTGCAAAAGTCATATTCCTGAGGCATACGTGGA
>JAGCCV010000048.1 GCA_017651505.1 Bacteroidaceae bacterium
CTTCAAGGCTACTTTGCGTGTAATCCTTCTTGGACAGTTCTTCCATATCTATATATGAAATACCTCCAAGAAGATGGTCGGGATCCTTGTCGCGGAAAGCAACATGGACTTTCTTTTTTGCCACGAGAGAATCAGCCTCTTCAGCGTCGTCAGCCGTCTGGGCATTGACCATCAGTGGCGACATCGCCAACATGGCAAAGAGAAATATTTTTGTTTTCATTTTATCCATAATCTTCAATGTTCAATGTTCATTATTCAATCACTTACCATCCTGGATTCTGATCAAATCCGCTGTAAAGATAAGTTTCCTTGTCAGGAAGTGGGAACCAATAGTGCTTGGATTCCAGACGTCGCGTTATCAACTCTTCCTTATGAAAATTTCCAACTTTAGCATCCTTTGGATCATGCGTCTTAAACCAAGCGTCCGTTTCCAAGCGCTCAAACTCATGAGAGTATTTCAACGTATAAGGAGGCTCAGTCAGAAGGAGCCAGCGCTGGAGGTCGCACCAACGGAAGCCCTCAAAGGAAAGTTCCACAGCACGTTCACGGCGCACCTCATCAATGAAATGCTCCCTTGTGTCCATGAGGTTTGGCTGAACATGTTCCATAGGATAGTCATCAGAGTTGACACGGTCACGGAGTTTATTGATGGCATCAATAGCAGAAAGTGACGGACAATATTCCGGTTTATCCTTCAGACCTGATACACCTGTTGCAATAGCAGCCTGTGCCTCTGCATACATCAGATAGACATCAGCCAAACGCATATAAGGGAGATAAGCTTCAAAGGCCCAATCCCAATCATACCACTTGTCACCCTCGTTACACTGATGAGGCGTCAGTTTCTGGATAAAATAGCCCGTGCTGCTGCCATCAGCCACACCACGCATGGCACCACCTGTATAAAGGGTACAGTAATCATGCTTCTTCTGCTCTGCAGTTAAAGCATCCGTGCTAAGTACATAATGGAAACCGTCGAATACGATGTCGTGATAGAAACGTGGGTCGCGATCTTTATAAGGATGCTCAGGATCCCAACCCGACTCAGGGTTCAGAACATATACACCATTCCGAACAAGGTAGATGGGCTGGCCGTTGGCCATACCATACTGGTCAATAAGGTTGGCTGTGGGATGGTGAATGATTTTATCATGTGCCACAATACCTGCCACCTTCGGACCGAAAATCTTTGCATGGTTCCAGTTGGCTGTATTCAAACCAGAACAAATACCACGGAAAATTGCCTCTGTAGAACCTGGCACCGACCAACTCTGCTTGACGGTATAGAAGATATCCGAGTAGTTCGACACAGAATTTTCATCTTTCTGGTGGTCGTAGATGTTAATATATTTAAACTGCGCCAATTTGTATTGAACCGTACCTCTGTTGACCATGTCAAGAGCCTTACCAAGGGCCTCAGCAGCCTTCTTACAATAGGCGACATCATAATCGTAGGTCTTACCGTTAGAACTAGCACCTAACAATTGGGCCACTCCGCCGTTCTTGGTCTTTTCAAACTCCTTCATGAGCGGGGAGCCTGCCCAAAGATAGCACTTACCAAGGTAGCAAAGCGCCATAAACTTATTGATACGCAGGTCATTTTTCCCAGCGGTCTGCATACCGGCCAGTGTCTCGTCCCAAGCCTGAGGATCCGCAGGAAGCAAATCGTATGCCCGCTGGAAGTCTTCAGCACAGCGGTCGGCACATTCCTGGAAAGAAAGTCGGGGAAGTTCAGGAATTGCTGACGCCTCGTATGCCTCATCAATATAGGGAAGCCCTCCAAAGTAGCACATCAGTTCAAAATGCCACCATGCGCGGAAGAAATACATCTGTCCGAGCAACAGGTCACGCTCTTCATCTGTTCCCACGAGCGACTTGATATTTGCAATACCCATATTACATTTACGTATGCAATACCATGAACTCTTCCAAAGCGAATATCTGTCTCCATTCAGCCAGAACTGAGTATTGTTAAACCAGTCTCGATAGTTGCCGAGATCCACCTGATGATCTATGTGCGCATAGCCTTCGGTGTTGTGAACAGCGTCGTCACCAATATTCCATCCGCTACAGTAGTTCACCTTCTCCTTGTCAGGAATCAAGTTATAGATTTCCTCAATATATCCCTGGAAATTGCGGTAGTTCTTAAATGCCTCATCCTCGGCCACAATAGACTCAGGGTCTTTATCGAGCCAGTCTTTACAGGAGGTAAAGAAAATGCTTCCGGCCACCAAGAGCAGTGAACTGCACAAAAGGGATTTTATGTTATTATAATATTTCATATCATTTAAACCCATTAAACCTATTCTACCTATTTAAATATATAGCTTAAATCCGAGGTTATAACGTCTGACTGTGGGGTAAGCACCACCACCGCCACTCCAACCATAGTTACTCTCGCGGTCATCAGGCATCTTTGTGATAAGGAAAAGGTTATTGCCATTCAAATAAATCTTCAGGCTTGTAAAACCAAGTTTCTTAATCCAACCCTTCGTCCATGTGTAGGCCACTTCCACATTTTTCAGTCGGAAATAGGAGCCATCGAAGAGGTACTGTGTGCCATTGTTACCACTGGCAGCCTGCGTGTTGAAGCGTGGCATGACTACTTCTCCGCCTTTGGCTGCTGAACTCCACCAGGTACCTGTGTCATATACAGTAAGCAACTGATCGGGGAAAGAAGTAAGGGTAACGTCACGTGTAACACCTGTTACGCCATAAAGCTGAGCAAACATACTCCAACCTTTCCACTCCCAACCGATGGTGGCATTGTAGGTATGCTCCGGGGTTCCTGTGTAACCGTAAGGAGCTTGGTCGTTTGTTTGGTCCACGACACCATCACCATTGAAGTCAACGATATAATGGTCACCGATGAGAACCTGAGCATCATTACTCTGATGTTCCGGTGTACTATAAAGTTCGTCATAGGTGTTGATAAAGCCGTTGTCGATGTATGACACATACTGTCCTTGAGAATAACCCTGAGCCTTGCGGTAAGCCGGAATCAATTCGGGGTCATCTTTCAGTTTAATCTCGTTATGTGCGTAAGTATAGTTTGAATTAATCCAGAAGCGCATCCCATTATTCAGAACCTTATTGAAGCGGAGTTCTAATTCGAAACCAGAGTTCTTGATCTTACCCTTGTTGACATCAGGAGTTTTGGCAGCACCATAATATGCAGGCACAGAACGGTCGGTTCCGTATATAAAAATGTCATAACGGTCATCACGGAACCAGTCGAAACTACCAGCGAACATACCACCCAAGAAACCATAATCGAAACCGATATTCACCTTCTTGACCGTTGCCCAACGGAGGTCAGGATTGGCAATGCTGGATTCCTTGTATCCAGTGAACGGACTGTCAGAACGGTCCAATCCCATTTGATAAGGACCTATTACTTCCCATCCTGTCAGGTATGCCCAACGATCACCTGCACTGTCATCACCAATCTCTCCATAAGAGCCACGAATCTTAAACATATCAATAATTCTCTTATCCCTTAGGGATTTCATGAATTTTTCTTCGGAAACCATCCAACCAAGCGCTCCCGAAGCAAAGAATGCAAAACGGTTGTCTGGGGAGAATTTCTGTGAACCATTATAGGCGCCGTTAACTTCAGCAAAATACCTGCTCTTATAGTCGTATGTGGTACGGAACACCCAGTCCTCACGACGATTTTCAAGATCAGCATTACCAGCACTGATACGACGCTTCCAGTTACCCATGGCAGTCACATTATGGTCACCGAACTGCCGTCCCCAGAAGAGTTGTGCTGACATTTCCGTGGCACGACTTGTATAACTGACGCTACCAGCCTGGGTAGACCAATCACGCCTTTCATAAAAATCAAAACCTGTATCACTATATATTTCATTCTCGAAGAGTAACTCACCATCCTCTGGGAGTATGTATGCAGTATTATTCACGTGACCACCTCCAGCGGCATTAATACCACGATCACCCTCGTTAAACTGGTTGTCCCACGAAATCGTACCGCGTGCAACAAGTCCCTTTGTGATAAAGTCAAGATTCTGCTCAAGCGCAAAATCTGTAAACACACGTGTAATGGTACCCAACTCATAACCTGCTGTTGCAACATTCATAGGAGAGTTTGCCATGTTAGAGGCTGCCAATCTGGAGTATCCCCAAGCACCATTCGAGAACTTAACCGGGAAAACATTAGGTGGCATACGATAGGCACCTGCCCAGTTCTGTTGCTGGAAGAACTCACCGCTATTACCATAATAATATCGAGGGGTCTTCTGCTGTGCATTGGAACCAGCCAAATTGACTTTGAACTGCGTGGTCTTTGTAATCTGGAAGTCCAAATTCGAGCGTACATTCAGACGATTATATGAATAACCGCCTTCATAACCCTGATTGTTTTCCCAGATCCTTGTCATATCACCTTCGTTCTGGAAGTCGAATGCTACGAAATATTTGACGGCCTTCGTACCACCAGAGAAATTTATGTTTGTATTATACGACAAAGCGGTATTTCTGAACATCTCCTCCTGCCAGTCAATGTTTGGATAGCGTTCAGCCTGACTATAGTCGCCGAGATAAGCACCTTGAGCATTGTAATGCGGCTTGACGGTATAGTCCTGATTGCGGAAGTTGTTGATGAACGTCTGAGGACGATAGTAGGCCCAAGAGGCGTCACCACTTAAAGCAAGTTCATGCTCAACAACCTGATTACGGAGCATATAGCCGTCGTAAGAGTCGTATTTGCGAGGAAGTTTGGATACAGCCTTCAATGTTGCATTGAATCCAATATCAATTCTGGCTTTACCTTCCACACCGCGCTTGGTGGTAATCAGAATCACACCATTAGCACCTTCCACACCATACACAGCCGTAGCAGAAGCATCCTTCAATACAGAGATAGTGGCTACAGACGTAACATCCACGGATTTGATCTCACGCTTGACACCATCAACGAGAATCAGCGGCTGGGCATCTTGGTTCCAAGCGGCTGCACCACGAATATAAATTCGCGGATCTTCTTCACCTGGTTGACCTGATGAAGCAATGGTAGCAACACCCGGGAGGTTACCGGTGAGCGCAGCACCGACACTACCAATACCAGCGGCACGTTCCAATACCTCACCCGTGGTCTGTGTGATGGCACCCACCACAGAGGCTTTCTTCTGCTGGCCAAAACCAACAACCACCACTTCTTGAATTTCAGTATTGTCAGTCAACGTCACTTTGAAGTCGCGC
>JAGCCV010000049.1 GCA_017651505.1 Bacteroidaceae bacterium
AATTTTACTCAAATTGTGCTGTAAAATTACTCAATTTATCCGATATATCAAAACAATTTTCAAAAATAATGTCATGATCCCGAGATATATATGAGCCAATTAATAAAAAAGTGGGGTGATAATGCCGCTGGCTGTACCTATATGAAAAATTACCATCAATCCCATCAACCTGTATCAGGATTGGATTGTGTTGGCCGTGAACAATGAAGAGAAACCCAATGCCATGTTGCTGACTATGGGCACCATGGGCGTGTTCAGAGGCAAACCAATTGTTTCCATCTTTGTGAATGAGAGCCGTTATACTTATGAACTGTTGCAGAAGAACCCTTACTTTACTTTGGCAGTTTTCCCAGAACAGTATAAGGAAAGCGTGGACTATTTAGGTCACCATTCGGGTAGGGACGGAGCAGACAAAATCAAGGATGCTGGTCTGGAGGTGAGCAAGACCGCATTGGGCAATCCTTTCTTTGAGCAGGCCAACTTGGTGATAGAGTGTAGAATGCTTTATACTGGCACTTGGGACGAGAGTAAGTTGGACGACAGCATGAAGTCTGGTTTTTATCGTGATAATGGTGAGCGTCGCCCTGCCCACCAGCAGTTCCTTGCTGAGATTGTGCACGTTTGGACGAAATAATATTTGAAAAGTGTACCACAGCAATCATGTACGATCAGATTCGGGAAGATACGATTTGACTATAAATGTATTAAAGTTATAAATATTGTAATACCTCACTCCTACAATGTCATATTGAACGACAGTCCGCTGACCATCCGTTTCAAGGATCTTCGAGACAAGGCCTGCAAAGGGATGTTTAAGTGAGTTCTTGTAAAAATAAAAAGAGGTCTGCTAGCGCAGATCTCTTTTTTTTCCCCCTGCTTTGATGGCAGAAAGTGTCTTCGCCCAATTCTGTCGCGACTCGGCATAGCTGATGCCAGCATCGCTCTGCACTCGCTGCTCCCCTGTTTATGGGAGGAGTAAATAAAAGCTGCTCCCCTGTTTAGGGGAGCTGTCCGAAGGACTGAGGGGTATTAGAGCAGCTCCTGCAATCCTGCAACAATGCGCTTAAGTCCCTCTTCAAGTCGCTGGCGAGGACAAGCCAGGTTGATGCGGATAAAGTGGTCATCGCCATACATAGAACCTTCATTGACATATACCCAAAAATGCTCAACAAGTTGTTCGGCAATCTCGTCGGAGTTGTATTTCAACGTCGAACAATCCACCCAAGCCAGATAAGTTCCCTCCAGTTTGGTGATAGGGAATTGGGGAAGTTCTTTCTCAAAGTATTCCTTTAGGTAATTGTAGTTACCAAGCAGATATTCATTGAGTTGTCGCAACCATTCAGCACCTTCGTCGGTATATGCGGCTTGCAGGGCTATCACACCAAACGGATTGACATCGCACACCTCGTTGATGTTGATGGCACGGTCAATCTTCTGGCGATAGTCGGGGTTGTCACTGATGATATTGGCGATTTGCAGACCCGCTGTATTGAATGCCTTAGAAGGGGCGTTGCAGGTGATGGAATGATGCTGTAGTTCTTCGCTGATGGAGGCAAAGGGCACATACTTGTGACCAGGAAACACAAACTCGCAATGTATTTCGTCGCTCACTATCAGTACATCGTGGCGGATGCAGATGTCGCCCAAGCGTTGCAGCTCTTCGCGTGTCCATACACGACCAGCGGGGTTGTGGGGATTGCAGAGCAGAAGGAGCTTTGCCCTGGGGTCAGCAGCCTTGCGCTCCAGGTCGTCATAATCCATCTGGTATGTATGTTCTTTGTATATCAGCTCGTTTTCCACAATTTCGCATCCGTTGTTGCGGATGGAGGAGAAGAAGCAGTTATAGACGGGCGTCTGTACGATTACTTGGTCGCCAGGCTGTGTGAAGGCCTTGATGATGACGGAGATGGCGGGCACAACACCTGTGGTGTAGAGTATCCACTCTTTCTGCAAATTGGTCCATCCGTGGCGGTTCTTGAACCAGTTGACTACAGCATCGTAATAGCTGTCAGGCACTTTGGTGTAGCCAAAGATGCCGTGCTCCACTCGTTTGTGCAGGGCCTCAATGATAAACGGGGCTGTCTGGAAGTCCATATCGGCTACCCACATAGGGATGACGCCTTCTGGGCAGGAGTCCCATTTATAGCTGTTGGTACCTCGACGGTCAACCAATTTGTCAAAAGGAGATTGAACACTGTTCTTCATTTTTAACACGTATTATGTTGTATATTATTATATTGGGGTTATCAAAGACTATGTGGTTCTCAAATCTCAAAGTCTTGATACTAAGTTCTTCGTATAATCTTGAATCCCTATTTTTGTCCATTTCATGCTTTTGGCTATTGTAATGATAGTCCCCATCTAATTCAATACATAGTTTTAGTTCGGGGCAGTAGAAATCAAGTATATAATTGCCTATGCTAAATTGCCTTCTAAATTTTAAGTTCTCAACCTGTCTGTTTTTTATTAATGACCATAGTTTGGCTTCTGCAGGTGTTCCGTTTGACCTAAGGTCCTTCCTGATATACTTAAGACTTCTGGCGTTTTTCTCGTTATTTCTTACTTTCATGTTATGAATGTTTTTGTTTATACCCCTCCGTCCCTTTGGGACACCTCCCCTAAACAGGGGAGGAGTTTTGGTTTAGCTGCTCCCTTTAGTTGCTCCCCTATACAAGGGAGGAGTTTTGGTTTAGCTGCTCCCTTTAGTTGCTCCCCTATACAAG
>JAGCCV010000050.1 GCA_017651505.1 Bacteroidaceae bacterium
AGGTGTTATATAATACAGATATAATTTTATCTGGTTCATTGTTGTTTGATAACGCTTTACTAACAGCATTATCTAATACTTTTTTCAAATTACTTTGTGATAAACAAGAATTAAAATATTCCATAGTTATATTTTAGTTATTTCGTTTGTAATATAGTTGAATATTTTTACTGGTTTCCCTTTCTCTTTGGCATAGTCTAAGGTAAACTTAGTCCCCCTACTAGTACCATCCCAGAAGGCTAGTACACTATCACATTCATCTACTATCAGTTTATTCCTTTCTGGTGGCGCAACCTCCCCATACTTATCATAGTTTGGGAAGTATTCTATAAGTTTAAGCCCTTTCTTCTTCGTCTAGTTTAATACCAGATTCCTTTTCACAGATGGGTATAATATCTTCTGGCTTGTATCCATCATTTATAGCCATCTGGTAGATTTCCCTTTCTTGTTCGATGAAGTCTTGTGCTTCAGTCGAAACTCTTACTAATTAGTATTGTTTTCATATTCAATGGGGTTTTGTTTAACTGGATACAAAGGTAAAAAGAAAATAACGAAACTACAAAATAACGTAAAAGAATTGCTGCACGACAGCCATCAGCACGACAAGCTGCATGGGGCATGGATGGAGATTGTCTGCTGATGGGTGCACAGCTACCAATCAAATGTAAGTTGCAGTTCTCTTTGGGCACTGTCGCTCAAGAACGGACTGCTGACGGTAAGACCCAACAGACGTACGGATCGGCCATCGAGATCCACTTCTGAAAGCAGACGCCTGGCAATCTGCAGAATCTCGTCGATGCTCTCAATGACGGTAGTGCCTGTGTGACTATGGGTTGTCTGGCGAAAGTCGCTATACTTGACTTTCAACACGAGCGAGCGGCCCTTGAACTGGCTTCTCTCCAAACGGCGAACCAGCTCGGTGGCAAGAGGCGTGAGTTGATAGGCCATATCCGCGTAGGTGGACAGATCTTCGGCAAATGTACGTTCGCAACCCACCGACTTGCGCACCCACTCTGTAACTACAGGCCGATGGTCGATGCCTCGCGCAAAGTCGTAGAACATACGTCCCATCTTTCCAAATTCGTAGGTCAGCTTAGTGAGCGGCACTTCGCGCAGCTGTCTGCCATTGAATACGCCTATGGCATGCATACGCTCGGCCGTTTTCTCTCCCACCCCCCAGAAACGCTCTATCTTCAGGTCGTCAATGAATGATATGGCCCTGTCGGGATGGACGATACACAACCCATCGGGCTTGCGGTGGTCACTCGCCACCTTGGCAAGAAACTTGCAATAGCTGACTCCTGCCGAGGCCGTGAGCCCTGTGGTATCGAAGATGCGTTGCTTTATTTCCTTGGCTATATCCATCGCCAGGGGGATGGATTTCTTGTTGGTAGTTACATCTAAATATGCTTCGTCCAGACTTAGTGGCTCGACAAGGTCGGTATAGTCGTGAAAAATGGCGTGAATCTGCGCTGATACTTCTTTGTAGCGACTATAATGCCCCTCGACGACAACGAGGTGCGGACAAAGCCGATGGGCAGTAGTCATGGCCATTGCCGAATGTACTCCATACTTGCGTGCCTCATAATTGGCAGTTGACACCACGCCTCGCGGACCATCATAGCCAACTACCACGGGGTGACCTTTGAGTGACGGGTCATCGTGCTCTTCGACTGAGACGAAGAACGCATCCATATCTATATGTATTATCTTGCGAGTGGTCATCTGTACTACATCTACACCTATCATATTATGTAGCAAATGTAGCCATAAATACATTATCCTGCAAATAAATCTACGCATCCCATACTTATGGTATATCAAATGCCCCAAAATAGGGATTGTTGGTATGGGAAAAATGCCTTAACTTTGCAGCGTGGTTTTCAACACAACTTTGGAAAAAATAAATTTAAAAGATATAATTATGACAAAGATTGCAAAACAGTTGACCGAACTTGTCGGCAACACACCTCTTTTGGAACTTAACAAGTATTCAAAATCAAAGGGCCTTGAAACGCCCGTCATCGCAAAAGTAGAATATTTCAATCCAGGTGGCAGCGTAAAAGACCGTATTGCCCTCGCCATGATAGAAGATGCTGAGCAAAAAGGTATCCTAAAACCAGGTGCTACCATCATCGAGCCCACCAGTGGGAACACAGGTGTTGGCTTGGCACTGATCTCAGCTGTTAAGGGCTACCATCTGATCCTCACTATGCCCGAAACAATGAGTATCGAACGCCGAAATTTGGTAAAGGCTTATGGCGCTGAGGTGCGTCTCACTTCTGGCAAAGACGGTATGCCTGGCGCTATCCGTGCAGCAGAACAGTTACGCGACTCAATCCCGGGAGCAGTCATCCTGCAGCAGTTTGAAAATGCTGCCAACCCTGCTAAACACTATGCCACCACAGGTCCGGAGATCTGGAATGATACAGATGGACAAATTGATATTTTCATTGGTGGTGTGGGCACTGGCGGCACTATCTCAGGTGCAGGCAAATACTTGAAAGAGAAGAATCCTAACGTCAAGATTATTGCCGTTGAGCCCAAGTCATCTCCTGTACTGAATGGCGGTCCAAGTGGGCCTCACAAAATCCAGGGCATTGGTGCCGGCTTTGTGCCTCAGACCTACGATGCTTCTGTTATTGATGAGGTGTTTGATGTTGAGAATGACGATGCCATCCGCACAGGCCGTGAGGTTGCTCAGCAGGAAGGTTTGCTGGTAGGTATTTCGGCAGGTGCCGCTCTCTTCGCTGCCATAGAGGTAGCAAAAAGGCCAGAGAATAAGGGTAAGAAAATTGTAGCCTTGTTGCCTGACACAGGTGAGCGATATCTTTCTACTGTGCTCTACGCTTTCGAAGACTATCCACTCTAAAAAAATGAACTTCATATTTATCTCGCCGCATTTTCCACACACCTACGAAAACTTCTGCGTAAGATTGAAGCAAAATGGGGTTAGGGTGCTGGGGATTGCCGACACTCCTTATGAGAGCCTATCGGAAGTGCTGAAGGAGGCGCTGACGGAATATTATCGGGTAGAATCATTAGAGAACTACAACGAAGTATATCGCGCTGTGGCCTACTTCGCATTCCGCTATGGGCGAATCGACTGGATTGAGTCGAACAACGAGTATTGGCTTGAGCAAGATGCAAAACTTCGCACCGATTTCAATATAACTACTGGCATACAAACCGACCGCATACGAAGCATCAAGGAGAAGTCGGAGATGAAGAAATACTACGCTAAGGGCAGTATTCCTACAGCTCGCCAAATGAGAGCCGACAAAGGTTTTGATGCTATTCTCGACTTTACCAGGCAAGTGGGCTATCCTGTCATTGCAAAGCCAGATATTGGCGTAGGGGCCAGTGGTACCCACAAGATTGAAACCGACCACCAGTTACAGGTGTTCTTCCAATCGACACCAGACTACCAAAACTATGTGGTAGAAGAGTTCATCACTGGCGAGATCTGTAGTTATGATGCCATCATTAATTCCCAAGGCGATGCCCTCTTTGAATCAATGACTGTATGGCCACCATCCATAATGGACATCGTCAACCTAAAGCTTGATCTGTCGTATTATGTTGACAGTGAGATACCCGACAGCTTACGCCAACTGGGACGTCGCACGGTCAAGGCATTCGGCATATGGAATCGTTTTGTACACCTGGAGTTTTTCCGCCTTTACAGCGATAGAATGGGATTGGGTAAAAAGGGTGATTTTGTGGCATTGGAGGTCAATATGCGTCCTGCTGGAGGCTATACCCCTGACATGATTAACTTTGCCCACTCAACTGACGTCTATAAGATATGGGCCGACATGGTAGCTTTCAGCGAGAGTCGCACTACACTTGGCAAGCAACAGTATTGCGCCTTTGCCAGTAGGCGTGACATCTACCATTATACTCATACACACGACGAAGTGTTGAGGCTGTATGGCGACCGCATGGTGATGTGTGAAAGAATGCCCGAACTGTTCTCGGCAGCAATGGGACAGCAAATGTACACTGTTGTCCTGCAGACTTTGGACGAGGTGAATGAATTTGTAACATTTGTACACCAAAAAGAATAATGAACATTAAATATATTAAGAAATACAGCAATGAGCTGGGGCGCGACATGGAATATAAAACCTATGGTGACAATGGTCACCCTGTGCTTGTATTTCCCTCACAGAACGGACGTTTTTACGACTACCAGGACTTTGATATGGTGGGCGTACTCTCCCACTTCATCGATCAAGGCAGGATTCGTCTTATCTGCGCCGATTCAATAGACGGAGAAACATGGTCAGACACACGGGGTGACTATCATAGCCGCATTGAATTACACGAGCGATGGTATCATTACATTGTTGATGAACTTATCCCTGAAGTTCGCCATTTTTCCAATGAGACATTCATCGTTACTGGTTGTTCCATGGGCGGCTATCATGCAGGCAATTTCTTCTTTCGTCGCCCCGACCTCTTCGACACATTGTTGGCACTGAGCGGGCTTTATTATGCAGGCTATTTCTTCCCTAACTATAATGATACTCTCATCTATAACAACTCGCCGCAGGATTTTCTTCTACAAATGCCTGCCAATCATCCATACTGGGACATATACCGGCATCGTCGCATCATCATGTGTGTTGGTCAGGGAGCATGGGAAGACGAACTGCTGGACAGTACTCGTCAGATGGACACCCTGCTTAACCAACATCATGTCCCTGCCTGGATTGACTACTGGGGGTACGACTCAGCCCATGACTGGGCATGGTGGCGCAAGCAGATTGTATATTTCATGGGGCATCTGCTGGCTGACGAAAATGTGGAATACATTATTTGACAAAGCTGCAAAAAAAGACATTCACGAATAATAAAAAAAATTAAGGTAAAAAGCAATGGAACACAACAGACAAGAATTGAATCGCAATTTGGCGCAGATGCTCAAAGGCGCTGTGATTATGGACGTAACAACCCCCGAACAGGCTCGCATAGCTGAAGCAGCAGGTGCTTGTGCCGTGATGGCACTTGAACGTATTCCAGCTGATATCCGTGCAGCTGGCGGTGTTTCTCGCATGAGCGATCCCAAGATGATTCGCGGCATTCAGGAGGCGGTCAGTATCCCCGTGATGGCAAAATGTCGCATCGGTCATATTGCCGAGGCACAAATCTTACAAGCTATAGAGATTGACTATATCGACGAAAGCGAAGTGTTATCTCCTGCCGACAACATCTATCATATAGATAAAACCAAGTTTGAGGTACCCTTTGTTTGCGGCGCCAGAAACCTTGGCGAAGCACTTCGCCGCATTGCCGAAGGGGCGACCATGATTCGCACCAAAGGCGAGCCAGGTACGGGCGATGTGGTACAGGCAGTCAGCCATATGCGACTAATACAGAGCGAAATACACCAACTCGTCAGCATGAGCGAAGACGAACTTTATGAAGCAGCCAAGCAGTTACAAGCACCTTACGAACTGGTGCGCTATATTCATGACAATGGCAAGTTGCCTGTAGTGAATTTTGCTGCCGGCGGCATAGCTACTCCAGCCGATGCAGCCCTCATGATGCAACTGGGTGCCGAAGGTGTGTTTGTAGGAAGTGGCATCTTTAAAAGCGGCAACCCAGCAAAACGCGCGGCCGCTATCGTGAAGGCCGTGACCAACTATAACGATGCCAAGATTTTAGCTGAATTGTCTGAAGATTTGGGTGAAGCCATGATAGGCATTAATGAGCAAGAAATACAGTTACTCATGGCAGAAAGAGGAAAGTAATGAGAATTGCCGTATTAGCACTACAAGGAGCATTTGCAGAACACGAGCAGATGCTCCATCGCTTAGGCGTTGAGTGTTTTGAAGTGCGCCAGTTGGCCGATTGGAACCAGCACAAGGACGGTCTGATTATCCCTGGCGGTGAATCGACTACTCAGTCAAAACTTCTGCACGACCTCGGTCTGTTCGAGCCCATCCGTCAAAACATTGTTGACGGCATGCCCGTTTTTGGCACTTGTGCCGGACTAATACTCCTATCACCCATGCACTTGAACACAATGGACATCAGTGTGCAACGCAATGCCTATGGTCGCCAACTGGGTAGTTTTCATACCGTCGCCCCCATCATCGGCATTGGTATGGACATTCCAATGACCTTCATTCGGGCACCCTATATCAACGAGGTATTATCGCCACGTTGTGAAGTCCTGGCACAGGTCAATGGGCACATCATTGCCGCTCGTCAAGGTCATCAGATGGTTACAGCCTTCCATCCGGAACTGGACAAAGACACACGCATCCATCAGTATTTCCTCTCAATGATATAGCGCATAGTGTACTTGATATTCTGCATCGCCACCACCTTGCGCATAGCTTCTTTGAGTTCAAGGCCATCGGGATTGACGCATTCTTTCTTAGCCATCTTATCATAACAATTAAAATTACAATGCAAAGATTGCGAAAAGGACGATTATAATATCCACAGGCTCATAAAAAAAATAAATTATTATTCGGACAAAACTGTGGAACGTTTGCAAGACAATGACATTATGAGTAACTTTGCGGCATGAAAGAGAAGAATAAACATAGCAGCATCAGACGATGGATATTGGGGGTGTTAGTGGTGGCAACCATTGCCATGATGCTGATACATGGCGGCAATGCACTTTATGCCAACAACATATACCCAGTAGTTGGTTCGTTGCTATCGAATGCTTCTTCATGGATTCCTTTCTGTATTGGCGAGGTAGTGGTGATGCTAAGCATTCTCTGGATTATCCTCTATCCGCTCTATGCCCTGGTAACACCCAAGAAGAAATTCTGGAAGGCGATGGGAAATGTGGTGGAGTATCTTCTATGGATGTTTGTGTGGTTCTATTGGGCATGGGGCTTGAACTATGGGCAACCCAACTACTACCAACGGACGAACACGTATCCTGTGGAATATGACGAGCAAGTATTCGGCGACTTTGCCAAACGGTATGTGGAAGCGTTGAACAACAATTATACACTGGTGGAAACCAAGGATGTGGAGAAGGTGAAGACGAATGTGATGAGTGCTTACAAGCTGCAAGGATTCAACCGCATACGTGTGGTGAATCCACAGGTGAAGACCATGCTCTACACACCTTTGGCATCGATGGTGGGGGTAACGGGAAGCATGGCGCCCCTATTCTGTGAGTTTACGTTGAACGGTGATGTGCTACCTCATGGCTATGCCGCCACTTATGCCCATGAATATGCTCATTTGCAAGGCATCACCTCTGAGGGAGAGGCCAACTTCTACGCTTATCTGGCTACCACGCAATCGACAGACAAGGGCATACGTTTCAGTGGGTATTACTCTATATTAGGGCATGTGTTCAACAATGCCAGGATGCTGATGAGTGCCGAAGACTATCAAAAGTTGTATGATAGCCTGAGACCTGAAATAAAGGAACTGATAGAAACGGACAGGGCATATTGGCAAAAACGGTATAGCGATATCATCGGCGAGGTGCAGGAGTATCTGTATAACCTTTACTTGAAATATAACAAGGTGAAGGGGGGAACTAAGAGTTATTCGGAGGTGATGGGACTGATTATCGCGTATGAGCATAAATCAAGATAGAAAAGAACGTAAATTCTAAACAAAATGCATAGTAAGGAAGAAAAGATGGAGGCCTTCGGGCGACTGCTCGACATTATTGACGAGCTGAGGGAGAAATGTCCTTGGGACAGGAAGCAGACAAACGAGAGTCTGCGCCCGAACACGATTGAGGAGACATACGAGCTTTGCGAGGCATTGATGAAGAACGACAACAAGGAAATATGCAAGGAGCTGGGCGATGTGCTGATGCACGTGTGCTTCTATGCCAAGTTTGGCGACGAGAAGGGTGAATTTGACATCAAGGATGTGTGCGACCGTCTGTGCGACAAGCTGATATACCGCCATCCGCACATCTATGGCGATGCGGTGGCAGAGAATGTGGGACAAGTACTGCAAAACTGGGAACAGCTGAAGATGAAGGAGAAGGGGGGCAACAAGACGGTACTGAGCGGAGTGCCCAACTCACTCCCTACCCTCATCAAGGCTTATCGCATTCAGGACAAGGCACGCAACGTGGGTTTCGACTGGGAGGATGCATCGGGAGCCTGGCAGAAGGTGAAGGAGGAGATTGCAGAGTTTGAAGAAGCATCGAAAGGTATGACGAAGGAGGAAGCGGAGGCTGAGTTTGGAGACGTGATGTTCAGTCTGATCAATGCGTCACGACTGCTTCACATCAATCCTGACAATGCGTTGGAGCACACCAACCAGAAGTTTATAAGTCGCTTCAACTATGTGGAGGAGCACAGCATCAAGCAGGGGCGCAACCTCAAGGATATGACACTGGAGGAGATGGATGCCTTGTGGGAGGAGGCAAAGAAAAACGACAAATAGCTTTTCTATCTGATGACGAAAAACGTATGAGGGAAAGCTGGTCGTTGTTGGTTTTCATTGTGGATTTAGATAAATTACTCCCACTCTGAAATGCTCAAAACAAATTTTGTTCTACTGAATTTTGTCGCTACACAACATCAAATACGAGTAATTGAGTTTTAGCTGCTCCAAAATTTGGCTATTCTCCCGTTTATTCGTAATTTTGCACCCTCAATTTTTATATAACTATGGCTTTTATTGAAACAAACAATTTGAAGGGCGATATTTTCGGAGGTATCACAGCTGGAATTGTCGCCTTACCTTTGGCATTGGCATTTGGTATTCAAGCATTTGGAAGTGTTGACGACCCTTCGGCCAGCTCTATAGGAGCATTGGCAGGCCTGATAGGTGCCACCTTACTGGGTTTCTTTGCATCGCTCTTTGGCGGAACACATTCTCAGATTAGCGGTCCTACAGGTCCGATGACGGTAATCACCGCTACCTTGATCAGCGGTGTGTGGGCATCGCAACACTCACTGAGTGCCGTGCTTATCAGTATGTCGATGGCAGGCATTTTCTGTGGTCTGTTCCAGATACTGTTTGGTGTGATAAAGATTGGCAAGTATGTAAGATACATACCCTATCCCGTATTGTCGGGCTTCATGAGCGGTATTGGTGTCATCATCATCTTGCAGCAACTATATGCTTTGGTTGGTTTGAAATCTCCCGTTCTGACGGTAGATATGATTGTGGAGTTGCCAGAGCGCTTGTCGGGTGGCATTTCTTATGAAGCATTACTATTGGGGTTGGGTACCATCGCTATTATATGGTTGATGCCTAAGATCTCGAAGAAGGTGCCTGCTACATTGGTGGCATTGTTAGTAATGACGGTGGTATCACTGTTTTTCAAGATGGAAGACCGCTTGCTGATTGGTGCCATCCCTGGTGGATTGCCCATGCCTTTCTTTGCTAACACCAACATCTCACTGGCTGGTATCGACTGGTATGAGACCATCAAGGTGGCCATTGTGCCAGGCTTAACATTGGCTGGCCTAGGCAGTATCGACACCCTGTTGACATCGGTCGTTGCCGACAACATTACCAAGACGCATCACAACAGTAACCAAGAACTGATTGGTCAGGGTATCGGTAATATGATGGGTGGTTTGTTCTGTGGCATTGGCGGAGCTGGCGCTACCATGCGTACCGTGGTGAACGTGAAGAGCGGTGGACGCACGAAGATCAGCGGCATGATTCACTCTTTGTTCCTGTTAGCTATCTTGTTAGGTCTTGGCGGACTGGTTCGTTATGTACCTCTGTCGGTATTGGCAGGCATCCTGATTACTGTTGGATGGGGCATCATCGACTTCAAGGGCTTCAAGGACTTGCTGAAGATTCCAAAGGCCGACGCCAGTGTGTTGCTCATTGTGTTTGGTCTGACGGTATTGGTAGATTTGCTGACGGCCGTGGGCATTGGCATGGTGATTGCCTGTGTGTTGTTCATGAAGCGTGCGAGCGACTTGGTAGAGGGTGGTTACAGCTCGTCTGTGATGACTAACTTCGACAAGGAGAGTCCGTGGGCTGATGAGGGTGGTATTCCCGAAAGCTTGAAAGACCATATTTATATTCAGCGTTTGAATGGCCCTATTTTCTTCGGCACCATTACCAAATTCCAAAGTGTGATGAACGATGTGCCAACTGATGCGAAAATCGTGATTATCCGCATGCGTCTGGTAAGTTTCATGGACCAGAGTGGTCTGTATGCCATGGAGACGGCCATTAAGGACATCCAGTCGCACGGGGCAACAGTGCTGATGACGATTATCCAACCCCAACCGATGTATATGCTGAAGACTATGGATGTGATTCCTGACCTCGTGCCGGAGGAACATACCTTCAAGACCTTCGAGGATTGTACTGAATTCCTAAAAGCATGCAGCATGAAACATTGAGAACTAAAAAATACCAAAAGTTTGGGATTGCGCCATTAGGAATAATTACTGTAACTTTGTAACGTCATTTCAGCAAGAATGATTGGGTTAAACTATAATATTATTTTTAATGATTAAAACTTAAGGCAAAATGAAAAAGATTTATTATGCTGCAATGCTGGCAATAGGTTTGACAGCATGCACACAAACACAGGCTCCTAACATCGTAATAGATGGGGAAACGCAAGCAGATGCAACTGGATGGATTTATTTGAAGAAGTTTAACAACAAGTTGTGGGACACGGTAGATTCTGTTCAGATTAACGATGGCAAGTTTAAGTTTGAAGAAAACTTGGTGTTGCCCGAGCTTTACGGACTGACAACAACTCATGAGAACACACCTTTCTTCATCTTCTTGGAAGAGGGTGAAGTGCAAGTGAAATTTGACGGTGCGAGAACTCAGGTGACAGGCTCGTCAGTACAGGACGAATATAATGCCTACCTGCAGCAGCCCAATGTGGACATTAAGGAATATATTCAGCAACACCCAACTTCTATTGTAGCCAACTATGTGTTCTACCGCAACTACTCCTACCGACTGACTGCTGACCAGATTCGTGAATACATCGACTATCTGGATCCATCATTGCAGAACTCTGCCTACACACAGGTATTACGTCAGTTGGCCGACAAATACGACCAGGTGTCTATTGGCAGAACAGCTCCAGACTTTGAAATTGAAGATTTGGAAGGAAAGACGGTAAAGTTGTCGGATTTCTACGCCGGCAACAAATACATTCTGGTGGATTTCTGGGCCGCCTGGTGCCCTCCATGCCGAGCCGAGAATCCTAATGTGGTTGCCAACTATCAGCGTTTTCACGATAAAGGTTTTGATGTGGTGGGTGTATCGCTCGACAAGACACGTGAGGAATGGGTGAAGGGTATTGAGGATGATGGTCTGACCTGGCATCATGTTTCTGACCTGGTGTACTGGAACAGTGCTCCTGCCGACCTTTATGGAGTGCGTGCCATTCCTGCCAACTTCCTGCTTGACAACACAGGCAAAATTGTTGCTAAGAACCTGCGTGGCGAACAGCTGACAAAGAAACTTGAAGAACTTCTGTAAGACTCAATAGGAAGACAAGAGACCGTCAATTTTCAGATAATCTCATTGTGGAAGTTGTATAGTCAGCAGATTCGCTTGCAGGAAACTGCCCATTCATGAGGCGAAGAATGTATAATAATAAAAAAGGCTGCATTTCTGCAGTCTTTTTTATTATTCAGTGGGCAGGATAGTAAACTTGACCTTGAGGATGCGACGCTTGTCGAGCGAAAGCACTTCGAACTCATAACCCTGATAGATAATCTTCTCGTGTACCTTAGGGAACTCGCCCTTGAGTTCCAACAGTAAACCACCCACGGTATCACTCTCGCCAGAAGCCTCTTCGAAAGTATCTTCGTCCAACTGTGTAATTTTATAGAAATCAGTAAGCTGTGTCTTTGCCTCAAACACCCAGGTCTGGTCGTCTATCTTGGCAAACGAACGGTCTTCTTCATCATACTCGTCGCGAATTTCACCCACAATCTCCTCTATAATGTCCTCCATCGTCACCAAGCCAGAAGTACCGCCAAACTCATCTACTACAATGGCGATGTGTACCTTGCTGGTTTGGAAGTCTTTGAGCAGCATGTCAATTTTCTTGGTCTCTGGCACGAAATAGGGAGGACGAATCAGTGACTGCCAATGGAAATTGTCGGCCTTGCCCAAATGTGGCAATAGGTCCTTGATGTATAACACACCCTTTATGCTATCAACCGTTCCCTGATAGATGGGTATGCGCGAATAGACATTATCGATGATGCAACGCATCACATCCTTGTAAGGCGTACGGATGTCGAGGGCTATCATATCCATACGGGAGGTCATCACCTCCTTAGCTGTTTCACCGCCAAAGCGGATAATGCCTTGAAGGATGGTACTCTCGTCAGATATCTGTTGCTTGTCAGTCAGCTCAAGCGCTTGTTCCAGTTCATCAACAGACACATTGTGCTTCTTGGGAGAGAAATATTTGTTTATGAAAGACATGCTGTGCACCAATGTTTTGGCAAAAGGCTTGAACAATGAGCTGCAAAAGCCAATGCCAGGAGCAGCAAAGCGACAGAACATCAATGTGTTTTGAGCAGAATAAATCTTAGGCACTATCTCACCGAAAAGCAACAAGAGAAAGGTGAGCAAAACGGTAAGGATGATGAACTCTGCCAAAGGAGAGGCAAACCGAAACACCTGCATGAAAAAGTAGTTGCACAACAAGATAATAGTTACATTGACAAAGTTATTGGTTATAAGGATGGTGGCCAACAAGCGTTCTTTGTCGCTAAGCAAACGTGCAATACGCTTGTCTGCAGGGCTCTTCTTTTCATCAATGATGCTACGATCAGTGGGAGAAAGAGAAAAAAACGCTATCTCCGATGCAGAAGCGAAGGCAGAGAAAAGCAACAGAAAAGCAGCCACAACAATGGCTGCAATGGCCGCTGCTGATGGCTGCTGGATAGTGATGTCATTTAATACAGCTGAAAGCTGAGATAAAAACGAGTCTGAGTCCAAAGAATTACAAATTAGTTAAACATATTGTTAAAACGGCAAGTCTTTAGCTGATTCAGCTACCTCTTGCGTGGGAGCAATTGGTTGAGCCGTAGGAGCAGCTGGCTGAGGTGCCGTTGGTGCCGACTGGTTGGTCTTAGGCGTGAGCATCTCCATTTCATCGACATATACCTCGGTGACATAGCGCTTGATTCCACTTTGGTCATCATAGGTACGCGTAAAGATTTTCCCTTCCACATAGAGTTTGTCGCCCTTATGTACATATTTCTCTACGGTCTGGGCCAAACCATTGCGGAACACCAGGTTGTGCCACTCAGTTCTATCTGGTACCACGGTGCCGTTCTGCAATGTATAACCACGCTCGGTAGTTGCCAATGTCACTTGTGCTACTGCACGTCCTCCTTCAAAGTATCTTACGTTGGGATCTCTGCCAACGTTACCAATTAAAATCGCTTTATTCATAACTGTTATTTAAAAAAATTAATTGTTCGGCACAAAAGTAAACTAAATTCTTGCATCTTCCAAGTTTTTCTGCATGATTTATCTAAAAAAGAACAACAATAATCATGCGACTTCATTTATAGCAGAAAAAAGGGAAAGCCAACAAAATTCCTCAAACATCAACAGGAAGGTGTTCTATAAAATTTGTAATGAGGCGGGGGAAAGCATAGTCGGCAAGCTGCCCTATCTTTACCTGTTGATAGGTAGCGAACGATCGAGTACCTCCTAGCAAAATGAGTTGGTAGAAATCGGTCATGATAATGCGATGGGTAAGTACATGTTTCACACCTTGCTGAATTAAGGTGAGATGTGCCTCTTCGCCCTCGGCAATATGAGACCGAATGGCATTCAATAACTCAGGTGGCGTGAGCTGATGGTCACTTTCAACAACAGGTAATTCATATAGGTTCTGCCAAATATCGCGCTCAATGCGCTTATGAATAAAAGTATTGTCACCAGTTTTTATCCACAGGTAATGAAAGTAACGCGTCTTGGGAACGAGTTTCTTCTCTTTAACGGGCAAGATCTCTACCTGATGACTACGCAATGCTTCGCAACTCTCTGCCAAAGAGCAGGATATGCATGAGGGCGACAATGGTGTGCAGACCAAGGCGCCAAAATCCATGATGGCTTGGTTGTAATCGGCAGGACAGGAACGATCGAGTTGGTCTTGTGCCAAAGCAGCAAACAACTTCTTGCCTCGCGTAGTGTCAATAGGCTCATGGACGCCGAAATAGCGGGCTAAGACACGATATACATTGCCATCTACTACTGCACATGGCATGTTGTAGGCAAACGAGCAGATAGCAGCAGCTGTATAATCGCCTACCCCTTTAAGTGCTCGCACTTCTTCAAAGGATTTGGGAAACAGGCTTTCCACCTCCTCTTCCGAATTTTGCGAGACCATTTTTCCTCCTTCACTCTTCGCCAAATCGTTAATGACATGATGGCCTGTTGCTGATTGCTTTTCGCATATGCTTTTGGCAGCTGTATGCAGGTTACGAGCACGTGAGTAATAACCCAGTCCTTGCCAAAGACGCATCACTTCATCTTCTGGAGCCTCAGCCAATGTCTGTACATCGGGAAAGCGTTCCATGAAGCGAAGGAAATAGTCATAGCCCTGACTCACACGCGTCTGTTGAAGAATAATCTCCGAAATCCAAATGCGATATGGATCGGTGGTATTACGCCAAGGCAGATTACGGCGATGATGGCTATACCAAGTTAATATGGTCTGACTAAAAAAGCTCATGGTTATTTTGATTCAACCGACCACAAAAATAATAAAAAGCGAGGGAAGAAAATACTTAATTTACTCAAAATGCGAGATTTTAGAAAAAAAAAGCATTCATATTTTGGGATTTAGAAAATAGGTAGTATATTTGCAGTCCGAAAATACTAACTAACTAAAAATATAAAGAAATGACTAAAGCTGATATCATTAACGAAATCGCCAAGAGTACTGGCGTTGACAAGAAGTCAGTTACCGCTACAGTAGAAGCATTTATGCAAGCAGTTAAGAACTCTTTGGAAAAAGAGGAGAATGTTTATCTCCGTGGTTTTGGTAGCTTTATTGTTAAGAAGCGTGCTCAGAAGACCGCTCGTAACATCTCAAAGAACACTACCCTGATTATTCCAGAGCATAACATTCCAGCTTTCAAGCCAGCAAAGACTTTTACACTGCAAGTAAAAAAATAATTTATTAACCCTTTAATTTTCGAAAGCTATGCCAAGCGGAAAGAAGAAAAAAAGACATAAAATGGCTACGCATAAGCGTAAGAAAAGACTAAGAAAGAATAGGCATAAGAGCAAGTAAACATTTCTTGGTTTGATTTGTAATAAATAAGAAGGACAAATTTGAGTGTTTTTTGTTCAAGTTTGTCCTTTTATTTATAATTGTAAATTGTGTTTGTCGATAAGACAAAAGAGATCTTTAACTTTTTATAAAAGTAACCCAGTGACTAACGAACTTGTGGTGGATGTGAAGCCTAAAGAGGTTTCCATCGCCCTGTTGGAAGACAAGCAGTTGGTGGAACTTCAGAAAGAAGGCAACAACACAGCTTTCAACGTGGGCAACATTTATTTGGGACGCATTAAGAAAATAATGCCTGGACTCAATGCATGCTTCGTGGATGTGGGATACGAGAAGGAAGCGTTTCTTCACTACTTGGACTTGGGTGAGAAATTCAGCTCTGCCAACAAGTATGTTAAGCAAGTTTTAAGCAATAAGAAGAAACTGAGCCCCATAAGCAAGGCATCCATAATGCCTACCCTACCGAAAGAAGGATCAATATCTGATTACCTGGAAGTGGGACAAGAAGTGGTGGTACAGATTGTTAAGGAACCTATCTCAACAAAAGGACCAAGACTAACCACAGAACTGTCGTTTGCCGGCAGGTATTTGGTACTCATGCCTTTCGATGATAAGGTTTCCGTATCGCAAAAAATTAAATCGAGTGAAGAGCGTGCACGCCTCAAGCAGTTGCTGATGAGTATAACGCCCAAAAATTTTGGGGTAATCGTCAGGACGGTAGCTGAAGGAAAACGTGTAGCAGAACTCGACGCAGAACTTAAAGTATTGCTGAAGAGATGGGACGACGCCATGCTGAAAGTGCAGAAGGCCACGAAATTTCCGACACTGATTTACGAAGAGACAAGCCGTGCAGTAGGTATGTTGCGCGACTTGTTCAATCCTGATTTCGAGCACATCTATGTAAACGATGAAGCTGAATATAACGAGATTAAGGATTATGTATCAATCATAGCCCCTGAGAAGGCAGGAATCGTGAAGCTGTACAAAGGCGAACTTCCTATCTATGACAACTTTGGAGTAACCAAGCAGATTAAGTCGTCGTTTGGACGTACCATCTCTTACAAGAGTGGTGCATACCTCATTATTGAACATACGGAAGCTTTGCACGTAGTTGACGTGAACAGCGGAAACCGTACGAAGACCAACAATCAGGAAACGACCGCACTGGAAGTAAACCTGGGTGCCGCCGACGAACTAGCACGACAACTCAGATTGCGTGATATGGGTGGCATCATCGTAGTGGACTTCATTGATATGGCATTGGCGGAAGACCGTCAGAAGCTATATGAAAGAATGTGCGCGAATATGCAAAAAGATAGGGCAAGACATAAAATATTGCCTTTAAGCAAATTCGGACTGATGCAGATTACCAGACAGAGGGTAAGGCCTGTATTGGACATAGACACGTTGGAAACATGTCCTACCTGTTTTGGCAAGGGTAAGATTCGCCCGTCTATCCTCTTTACAGACTCCTTGGAGAGCAAAATAGACTATTTGGTGAACAAGGTGAAGATATCCAAATTCTCATTACACATACATCCTTATGTGGCGGCTTACGTCAACAAAGGACTGCTATCTATAAAAAGACAATGGCAGATGAAGTATGGATTTAACATTAGTGTTATTCCTGATCAAAGTCTTGCCTTCTTGCAGTACATATTCTATGACAAGAAAGGTGAGGAAATTGATATGCAGGAGAAACAAGATGCTTAACGTTTAAGAAAGCCCTGAAGCTTTATTGCTTTCGGGGCTTTTTTATTATGTGAAAATAATCTAACTTTGCATTATCTTTGAAATTAATAAAACTATCCACATTCAATGAAATACGATTTTGATGAAATTATTGTGCGCAAAGGCACAGATTGTGTAAAATATGATGCCGTGCTTGAGAATTGGGGACGTGACGATCTGCTACCTATGTGGGTGGCTGATATGGATTTCCGTACGCCATCGTTCATCATAGACTCTATACGCCGACAATTAGATCTTGGAATTCTTGGATACACCCAACCTTGTCAGAGATGGTATAACAACATTATCAAGTGGGTGGACATACATCACGGCATCAAGGTCCAACAAGAGAATATTTGTTTTGTACCTGGTATTGTTAGGGGTATTGTATTTGCGCTGAACTGCTTCACACAACCAGGCGACAAGGTGATGGTGCAACCTCCTGTTTATCACCCATTCTTCTTGGTGTCGGAGCACAATAACCGACAGGTTGTGTACAATCACCTGGACATTTACGACGGACAGGTTCATATCAATTTCGAACGTTTCAAACAAGATATAAAAGACTGTAAGATATTTATCTTATGCAACCCTCACAACCCGGGAGGAAGGGTATGGAAAGTGGAGGAGTTGCAACGAATAGCTGAAATATGTAAAGATAATGACACACTAGTGGTAAGCGACGAAATACATGCCGACCTCACGTTGCCTGGATATAAGCACCACTCGTTCTCTACTATATCAGAGGTAGCCAGAATGAGCAGCATAACATTCATGGCACCCAGCAAAGCATTTAATATGCCAGGAATCAGCAGCTCTTATAGTTTGATTTTCAATCCTATAATTCGTAAAAGGTTCAACAAGTACATGGAATCGAGTGAACTATCTATGGGTAATATGTTTGCTTATTCCGCTTGTGCTTCGGCCTACGAACATGGGGAAGAATGGCTAAAAGAAATGCTGGCTTATGTTCAAGGGAACATTGATTTCACGGAACAATTTCTGAAAGACAACATTCCTGCTATCAACATGCTAAAGCCACAAGCTTCGTATCTGGTATTTCTGGATTGTCGCAAACTGGGACTCAATCAGGAACAATTGGTAAACTTGTTCGTGGATAAAGCACATTTGGCACTCAACGACGGAACGATGTTTGGTAAAGAGGGTAAAGGCTTTATGCGCCTCAATGTAGGATGTCCACGCAGTGTACTTAAACAAGCTTTGCAACAATTGAAAGAGGCTATAGGTTGATATTTCAAATATTATGTGTATATTTGTCACAAACAATAAATAATAAAGATATGTACACCATACAGACAAACCAAAGTGGTACGCGATCTATGCAGATCAGTGATGACCACTTGATGACTATTCGCAAATATGGGTTATTCAATAACCTGACCGACAGTAATGGTTTTGTGGATGAGAATGTGCTCGAAAAACTGAAACTCAGTGTTCGCTCACTCATAGCTGCCGAGAACGGCGACATAAAAGACTTACTGAACTTGTGTATCGATGTGATCTATCACGACAACATGAAGGTTTTTGGTCTGCAGAAACTGATGGCGCTTTATACTACCTGGGACACAGAGCACCCTGAAGAAGAGGTTCCTTCTGTTAATACAGAAGCATAAGTTGATTGTATTGAGCAACTTGACAGACTGATTACCCACCACTAATAAGAAAGCAATATGCAAATATTGCTTTTGAATTAAATGAAGTATGAGCAACTTGACAGACTGGTTACCCACCACTAAAAAAGAAGTGGAACTAAGGGGATGGGACGAGCTGGACGTAATACTGTTCAGCGGCGATGCCTATGTTGACCACCCCTCATTTGGTGCAGCTGTCATCGGACGAATACTTGAGGCAGAAGGACTGAAGGTAGCCATAGTGCCACAACCCAACTGGCGCGACGACTTGCGCGATTTCAAAAAGTTGGGTAAACCACGATTGTTCTTCGGTGTGAGTCCGGGATGTATGGACAGTATGGTCAACAAATACACGGCCAACAAACGCATCCGACATGAAGATGCCTATACTCCAGATGGCCGTACGGACATGAGGCCTGATTATCCCACAATTGTCTATACCAAGATTCTTAAGCAACTTTTTCCCGATGTTCCTGTATTTCTGGGTGGTATAGAAGCCAGTATGCGACGCCTTACGCATTATGATTATTGGGAAGACCGAGTCCGCCCCAGTATCTTAGTGGACAGTGGTGCCGACCTGCTAATGTACGGAATGGGCGAAAAGACAGTAGTGGAAATAGCACGCAAGATAGAGCGTGGGGAGTCACTGACCGACACGCCACAAATTGCTTATCTTACTAACAACATTGAGCCACAAGACACTGACATTTTACTATATTCGCACGAGGAATGTGTGAAAGACAAGAAGAAAGAAGCGGCTAATTTCAAACATATCGAGGAGGAGAGTAACAAATGGAGTGCCCAACGAATTATACAACGCACTGGCAAGCAGACAGTAGTAGTGAATCCACCCTACCCTCCAATGACAGAAGCTGAGTTGGACCACTCGTTTGATTTACCCTATACTCGTCTGCCCCACCCAAAATACAAGGGCAAGCGAATACCTGCTTACGACATGATCAAGTTCAGCATCAACCTGCATAGAGGATGCTTTGGGGGTTGTGCTTTCTGCACCATCTCTGCCCACCAGGGAAAATTCATTGTAAGCCGTAGCAAGGAAAGTATCTTGAAAGAGGTGAAGAAGGTGATACAAATGCCCGATTTCAAAGGTTATCTCAGCGATTTAGGCGGACCTTCTGCTAATATGTATCGGATGCATGGGAAGAACCTGGATTTGTGTAAGAAGTGCAAACGCCCTTCGTGTGCTCACCCAACCGTGTGCAAAAACCTGAACAACGATCATCGCCCCTTACTGGATATTTATCACGCCGTCGATGCCTTGCCAGGCATTAAGAAAAGCTTTATTGGTAGTGGCGTCCGTTATGACTTATTGCTACACCGGAATGAGAATGAAGAGGTAAACAAAGCCAACAGACAATACACCAAAGAATTGATTATCAAACATGTTAGTGGCAGATTAAAAGTTGCACCTGAACATACCAGCGACGACGTACTTTACCTCATGCGCAAGCCTTCGTTCAAACAGTTTGAGGAGTTCAAGAAGATATTTGACCGTATCAATACCCAAGAGAACCTACGACAACAGATTATCCCCTATTTTATTAGCAGTCATCCAGGATGCAAAGAGGAAGATATGGCAGAATTGGCTGTAATCACAAAGAAGCTCGATTTTCACTTGGAACAAGTGCAAGACTTCACACCTACTCCCATGACTGTATCAACAGAAACCTGGTACACCGGATTTCATCCTTATACCTTGGAGCCTGTATTCAGTGCACGTACACAACGAGAGAAATTAGCCCAACGACTTTTTTTCTTCTGGTACCAACCAGAACAACGGAGAGAAATCATCAACGAATTGCGACGCATCCATCGCCCAGACCTCATTGACAAGCTTTATGGGCGTCATTGAACTTCGCCCATTGAATAAATTTCACGCAGAACGTGTAGAGCATGCTCCACACTCTCAACATCCTTGACCAACATAGAACGTTTGTGGTCATTGCGCTCTTTTAATTCGCAACGGCGAGTGTATTTCATCATATAGTCAATCAGTTTGCCAAACATCTTACCTTTATAGTAAGGACTCTCAGGATTTGATACTAAGAACAACGTCATTCGTCCACCTTTCATGAAGATACGTTCCACACCCAACTTTGCAGCTAGTTTTCGCAAAGGTACTATACGCAGTAGCTCTTCTGTTTCTTGAGGAATAGGGCCAAATCTATCCAACAATTTGATTTTGAAATATTCTACATCCTTATCGGTAGATAGATTATCGAGTTCACGATACAACAACATACGTTCACTGCTACCTGCAACATAGCTGGCAGGCAAGAGCAATTCGAGGTCACTCTCAATCTGGCATTCATCTACATAATGCTCACCCCTATCTTCCTCATTTTGGTTGTTAGCCTCCACAAACAGTTCGCTGAACTCTTCCATCTTCAGTTCATGCACAGCTTCTCCCAAAATCTTCTGATAGGTTTCATAACCCACATCGGCAATAAAGCCACTCTGTTCTGCACCCAACATATTGCCTGCACCTCGTATGTCGAGATCCTGCATAGCAATGTGTATACCACTACCCAAGCCCGAGAAATTCTCAATAGCTTGCAAACGACGACGAGCTTCTTGCGTAAGGGTAGATAACGGTGGTGCCAACAAATAGCAGAATGCCTTTTTGTTGCTACGACCTACCCTGCCTCGCATCTGGTGCAAATCAGAAAGGCCGAAGTTGTGGGCTTCGTTAATGATGATGGTATTAGCATTAGGAATGTCGATTCCATTCTCTACAATAGTAGTAGAAAGCAGCACATCATAATCGTAATTAACAAAACCCATGATGATTCCCTCTAAGGCAACAGGGGCCATCTGACCATGCCCTATAGCTACTCGACAATCTGGAATATGCTTCAAAATCAAATTCTTTAGTATTTCCAGATTAGAAATATGATTATTGACAAAGAACACCTGTCCATTGCGACTCATCTCGAAATTGATGGCGTCTGCAATCACCTCCTCGTTGAAAGTATGCACTTCTGTCTGTATGGGATATCTGTTTGGAGGTGGTGTCTGAATGACAGAAAGGTCACGTGCCCCCATCAGTGAGAACTGCAAAGTACGAGGAATTGGAGTTGCCGACATCGTGAGGGTATCAACATTCACCTTCATCTGGCGTAATTTCTCTTTGGTGCTCACACCAAACTTCTGCTCCTCATCTATAATCAGCAAACCCAAGTCTTTGAATTTCACTTCCTTGCCCAAAATTTTGTGGGTGCCAATCAGGATGTTCACCTTATTTTCGGCTAAGTCTGCAAGAATCTGTTTGGTATCTTTTGCTGTACGAGCACGACTGAGGTACTCCACACGACAAGGCATGTCCTTGAGTCTGTCCTTGAAGGTCTGAAAATGTTGATAAGCCAGTACGGTAGTAGGCACCAATACTGCCACCTGCTTGTTATCGCTTACAGCTTTAAATGCGGCCCTAATGGCTACCTCCGTCTTACCAAATCCCACATCACCACACACCAAACGATCCATCGGACGGTCACTTTCCATATCGGCCTTCACATCAGCAGTAGCCTTGCTCTGATCTGGCGTATCTTCATAAAGGAACGATGCCTCCAACTCCTTCTGCATAAAGCTGTCAGGACTATAGGCAAAACCTTTCTCATCCCTACGAGCAGCATATAGCTTAATCAAGTCGCGTGCAATATCCTTGATCTTGGTCTTGGTCCTGTCCTTGATGCGTTCCCAAGCACCTGATCCCAACTTGTTCAGGCGAGGAGGTTCACCGTCCTTACCCTTGTATTTCGACACCTTGTGCAGTGAATGGATGGATACGAACACCACATCCTCATTCTGATACACCAGTTTTATCACCTCCTGCGTGGTGTTGCCATTAGGTATGCGCACCAAACCAGCAAAACGCCCCACACCATGATCGGTATGCACCACATAGTCACCAAATTGGAACTCGTTGAGCTCCTTCAGACTTTGTGTAATCTTACCACTTCGCGCCTTATCACTCTTAAGGTTATATTTATGGAAACGATCAAATATCTGATGGTCGGTAAACAGACAAATGCGTTGCTGATGATCAACAAAACCTTCGTGTATCGTCTTCTCAACAGCAGTAAACTCAATGTTGTCTCCCCTATCGTCAAAAATTGCCTTGATACGTTCAGTCTGTTTTTTACTATCACTACAGATAAACAAACGATAGCCATCGGCCATATATTGCTGAAGGCGTTCGCTCAGTAAATCGAAATTCTTGTGGAAAACAGGTTGTATATCTGTGTCAAACGACAGTGAGGCATCTGGAGTACCAGTAGGTTTTATGCCAATCTCCATTCTTCTGAATGCCACCACCTTGTGCATAAACTCATCACCATCAGTAAGTTTCCCTTCCAGTATCAGCTTCCCCTGTTCTTCTGCTTCTCGAGCCAACTTAGCTTGCTCCGTCAAAGCCTCGTCATGCACCTGTTGAATGCGTTCGCGCAACCAGAACAGATCACGCATCACCACCATTGTTTCAGGTTGCAGGAAATCAAGAAATGACACCATACCCCCATCGCCTTCGCGCGACAACCCAGCACTGAGGTCGGGCACAATGACGATACTGTCTTTCTTCTCTTTCGACAACTGGCTCTCTATCTCAAAGGTGCGGATACTGTCCACCTCATCGCCAAAGAAATCAATACGATAGGGATATTCTGATGAAAAAGAGAATACATCGATGATACTGCCTCGTTGCGCATACTGTCCTGGTTCATACACATAATCAGTATATTGAAATCCTAATTGCTGCAACAGATCGGTGACAAACTTCATGTCAAGCTGATCGCCAGTTCTTATCTTGATAGTCTTCTCATCCAGTTCCTTGCGGGCTATCACCTTCTCGGCCAACGCATCAGGATAAGTCACCACAAACAGGTTGGCTACATTCTTCTCCAAACGGCTCAACACCTCTGTGCGCAATATTTCATTGGCGGCATCCTTCTGACCAAATTTGATGGCTCTACGGAAAGATGAAGGGAAGAACAACACCTGTTCGTCGCCCAACAATTGCACAAGATCATGATAGAAATAGCCGGCTTCCTCAAGGTCGCCCAAGATGAAAACAAAGGGGCAATGGGTATTACCTATTAACGCAGAGGCATAAACTGACGACGCCGAGGCCTTCAGACCTCCGCAAAAAATATGCTTAACCTTACCTGATTCTATCAGTTGGCTCAAGGCCGCAACTTGCGGATGTTTCACCAGCAGTTGTCGCAGTTCATCAATCTTCATTTCAGGGTGCGAAGATACAAAAAAACCACCATTTATACAAGCAACCCTACTGTTTGCTCAATATTTCTTTCAGCCACATCTTTTTTCATAGCCTCCACCAACGACAAATCAACAGGATTGATACACATTACTTGAGCAAAACCTGCATCCAGCAACGCCTCTTCGTCTTTAATCTTTCCTGCAATTAAGACCGTTGACACACCATGCTTTCGAGCTCTTAGCATGATGCCCGATGGCAATTTACCCATCAGTGTCTGAGCATCAGCTGAGCCTTCGCCCGTTATCACTAAGTCGGTATTTTCCAATATTTGGTCGAAATCGATGGTGTCAAGCAACAAGTCAATGCCCAATCTGCAATCGGCATGCAAATATTGCATGAAAGCATATCCCAAACCACCAGCAGCACCTGCACCAGGCTTATTGGAACAATCGTATCCAAAAAGCAGGGCAGATTGTTGGGCAAAGTCAAATGCACGTTGGTCCAACTCCTCCACCATAGCTGGAGTGGCACCTTTTTGGGGACCAAATACATGAGCTGCTCCCATAGGTCCGCACAACGGATTCGCCACATCGGTAGCAACACTGATATGTAAATCTTGGAATACCCCTTGCTCCCAGAAAAAAGAAAAGGCGCTGTTTTCTCTAAACTGTTGCTCCTGACAATGGGAATTATCACAAAGTGACTGGGGAGGATTATTATTACCAAAAGCCTCTGAAAGTGCCTGTAACATACCCTGACCTGCATCACTTATGGCACTTCCACCCAAGCCAATGATAAACCTTTTGCATCCTTTTCTGATAGCATCAGCTATCAACATCCCCGTTCCATAACTGGAGGCCATCAAAGGGTTACGTTCTTCTGGCTTCAGCAAAGTCAGTCCACTGGCCTTCGCTATCTCTATCACGGCCAACTCATCTTTCTTCAGGTAGCAAGCTCCGACAGGTCGCATCAATGGGTCGAGCACATCAGCCTCAATCAACTCTCCACCAATAGCAGCATGAAAAGCAGCTATCCACCCCTCGCCCCCATCGCTTACAGGCACCTGTACCACCTCTGCATCAGGATGTTTCAGTAACACCCCTTTACTAGCTGCATCATTGGCCTCAACAGAAGTCAGGCATCCCTTGAAAGAATCTATGGCTACAATATACTTCATTTACTTCCAACTATATGACACCACAGCCTTATCAGGTAAGTCAGCCACAAAAGCAGCAACACCATTTAAGGATACATTTACTTGCTGGGCTTCACCACGATTGCTGACCACCAAACCATAGGAGCCATCGGGGTTGATGAAAGCAGCATAAGTAAGACCTTCTACCGCTTTATCGCTCGAAGCAATTCTATAGGCTCCGGGCTTGGCTGCCACACTCATGTGCGCCATAGCATAGAAATGTGAATTGCGAGTAATCGTGGTATAATCAGTATTGTCGATATCCACTACCCCATAGCATGTGGCACAAGCCCCTTCGCCACGATGAGGACCACGATCATTATCGAGCATAAGGTTCCACACCACAGAGCCTCTGCACCAACCGTTCACGGTAGCCAACCCCAGTTGTTCGACATCACGCAAGAGTGATTTCTCCAAATCCCTGCCATTATTCCATGTTCCGATGCTTGCCTCACTGAACACCAACTCCTTATCAGGCGCCTCACGTTGAATGCGTAGCAATTCTTCTGGCCTTCCACCATAGTTGTGATAAGCAGCACCAGCAAAGAACCTCGCAGCTTCAGCATCTTCGTAGATATGCAATGGATACTGTTGCTGGTCAGGCATGTCGTCATAGTTGTAGTTATGGTCAAAAGCATATATTTTTACAGGCAATGCAGCCTTGCGCAAAGCAGGACCCAAAGCCTGTTTCACAAAGGCTTGCTGTTCTTTCCAACCCATGAATAAAGAAGCTGAATTGCCACGATTCAACGGCTCGTTCTGTGGTGTGATACAGTAGATAGGCACACCAGCCTGTTGCATGGCTTGTATCCAAAGCACGAAATAACGGGCATAATCCTCGTAATAAATAGGATTGAGCTGACCACCTGTCCATGAGTCATAGGGCACTGGTTCTTCAAGACTCTTCACCTTCATCCACTTCGGACAAGTCCACGGGGTACCCATAATCTTCAATGCAGGATTGATGGCCAATATCTCCTTCAGTGCAGGAATTACATACTTGGTCTCCTCTACCGTCAAGCCAAAATGCTCAATGCCTGGTTCGTCGCAAAGAGTATATTCGCTCAGCGAGAAATCAGAGCAACCGATGCTCACCCTCACATAGCTGAAGCCAAACTTATCAGGAGCAAATGTTTCCTCGAGGAAAGCATGCCTTGCCTCAGCAGGCATCAATGACAAGTTGTAGGCTGTAGAGCCTGTGATAGCAGCCCCGAATCCATCGATTTCCTGATAGCGGATAGATGGGTTGATTTGTATCTCAGGCAACCCTGTTTTAGAGACGCCTTGTGTGGTTTGCCCCTTTGTCATGTCAAGTGTACGAGTAACGTCAGTAGCATAACTCGTTACTTGTTGAGCTTGCACTTTTACCCCTAAAGTAAGCAAACATATTCCTATCAAAACCAGCTTATTACTCATAACTCATTAAATGATTGATTTAATAAAGAAAGCTCCTCACTTGAAGGAGGAGCTTCCTAATATTTCCGTCACTATTTGCTTACACGATAAGCAGTCGGCGTGTGTTGTGAATATGACCGAATTCCACCAGATAAACGGTTTCTGGTTTATCAGGCTGCATCAGTTCTTCCATGATAGGTGGCATGTATGAGTGCGTGCAGGCATAGCTGTACTTCAGGTCATGATAGCCTTGTTTCAAGCCACCAGGTTTATCCACAATCAGTGTCACCAGTTCCAGTGGATTCCAGTGAACGTTACCTGACTTCAACATCTCCTGCCAAGTATAGTCGGAACCATTCAAGCGCCACATGATATGGTCTTTGGTGATTTCCTCACCATCCACAACAATGGAGCCCACCTTCACCTGGCTCAAGAAAACGCCTCTGTAATAAGGCAGACGAATTTTCACCTGGAAGCCAGTAACCTTGCCTCCCTCAGTGATATTCCTAAATCCTACAGATTGTATTACTTGTTTCTCCATAATGTTTCCTCCTACGTTTTAATCACCCAAAATTCTCTTCATCATGATATGCTGCTTGCGCAGAGTCTGACCCACTTCATAGCCTTGGTCGTACTTGTCGCTGCCTTCATATTCGCTGAGCAAGTAACCATTCCAGTTGTGGTCAATCATGATCTTCAACACTTCTTCGTAAGGGATCTCTGTTTCATGGAAGTCGTCACTCATGTGGAACAACTTAGCATGACAACAATAGATGTATGGCAACAGTGGAATAATATCCTCTGGCTTACTGTAATAAGCTGTCTGACCGGGAGTTTCACGACCTCTTGAGGTACGGAATACACTGAAGTCGATGTTCAAGCCGAAGTTCTTGGTACCCGTCTTCTTGATAAAGTCAACATAATCGTTGATAAAGCCTTCAGTCAAGCTAGAAGGGGTATGAATCTCAGGACACATCACAAGACCCAGGCGCTCAGCCAACGGCAACGCCTTGATGATGATATCTTGCCAGTTGTCGATAGGAGCCAACTGACCGTCCTTCACCGTCATCTTGGTACGCAGGCACTTAAAGCCCAGGCGATGAGCTAGATATAGGTCACGACTCAGGAACTCAACAGCCTCATCAACGTCCAACAAACGGTCTTGGTACAAGCGGCAATCCAACCAATGACCATATTCTACAGGCTCGATGTCATACTTGCGGCACAGCGACCACCAGTAGTTAATCCACTCCTCTGTAGGATAAGGATAGTTGGCGATATGTGCATTGGCCAGAATCTCTATGCCATGAGCACCCATATCGCAAACGTCTTCAAAGCAATCTTCCAGATTTTTCTCAAATCCGAACTCAGCTGAATAGCTGTAGAATGAAACTCCTCTCTTAGGACCTTTGCGTTCAGCAGGAACAGCTTCAGAAGCCTTTGCCTCATCCACAGAAGCTGCCTTCATTGACCCAGGCAAGACACTTGCCACAGCCACAGCAGAAGCTCCACGCAAGAAGTTCCTTCTTGAAATGTGATTTTCTTTCATGATATTCTTCCGTTTAAGGTTAATACTGTAAATATAAGGCTTATTTTTTAAAATAAGTGAAAAAGCTATAGAATATTGGAGCAAGTAAACAAAAATTGCTACATTTGTGACAAATAAAACAAATAACGACATGCATTTAGGGAGCGACAGTATTGTAATTATTCCCACTTACAACGAGTGCGAGAATATTGAGAAGATTATCCGTGCAGTGTTTGCACTGGAACACGACTTTCATATCCTGGTAGTAGAAGACAACTCACCAGACGGCACAGCTGCTATTGTAAAGCGCATGCAGGAAGAATTTCCTGAGCGCCTCTATATGATTGAGCGTACAGGAAAATTAGGCCTTGGTACGGCCTATATTGCTGGTTTCAAATGGGCTTTGGAACAAGACTACGACTATATCTTTGAGATGGATGCCGATTTCAGTCACAACCCTCTCGACCTCCCCCGTCTCTATAACGCTTGCGCCAAGGAAGGAGCTGATGTGGCCGTAGGTTCACGCTATGTGTCAGGTGTGAATGTGGTAGATTGGCCCATGAGCCGTATTCTGATGAGCTATGGAGCCTCAAAATATGTCAGACTGATAACAGGTATCCCTGTACACGATACAACGGCAGGATTCGTTTGCTATCGCAAGGAAGTGCTCCAAATGATAGAGCTCGACAAAATCCGTTTCAAAGGCTATGCCTTCCAGATAGAGATGAAGTTCACTGCTTGGCAACTGGGCTTCCTCATCAAGGAAGTGCCTGTCATCTTCGTCAACCGCAAAGAAGGCACCTCCAAAATGAACAGTAGCATTTTCGGTGAGGCCATGTTCGGTGTCATCCGTCTGAAGTGGGATTCATTATTCAAGAAATAATACTCATTTTCAGAAATTGAATACAGATTCTAATTTCCTATAACCATCTTTCTCCATGGGAACACGTTGTAATTGGTCACGATAACATAGCACTAATATACAGCCAAGCCTATAACGCCACAGATAATAATCATGAGGATTGGATTGACCTTGAAACGAATAGAGGCTACGAAGGCAATGAGGAAGAGGAGGCAACTGGTGATGAACTGGAATTTGTCGGTGACAGGATTCCCGAAGTTCTCTTCGTTCATCAACAAAAGAGTTGCTGCTGCCAACAAACCGATGACTGCCGGACGTAGGCCCTTGAAGACGCTCTCTACTAAGGGATGGCGCTGGTATTTAAGGAAGAACTTACTAATGGTGAGCATCAAGATAAATGAGGGCAGGCACACGGCAAAGGTAGAAACAATACTGCCCCAGACACTGCCTGTGGCTGTGAAGCCTACATAGGTAGCACTATTGATGCCAATAGGACCGGGCGTCATCTGACTGATGGCGACGATGTCGGTAAATTGCTGTGTGGTAAGCCAACCGTGGATGGTGACCACCTCGGTTTGTATTAAGGAGAGCATGGCATAACCGCCTCCAAAACCAAACAGACCTATCTTGAAAAATGTCCAAAACAATGCTAAGTATATCATCTTCCGTACAAATATCCTCCGAGACCGGCTGCAATGATAATCCAAATTGGTGAGAAGCCCATGAGCCATATGAGCAAGGCAGCAACTACTGGAATCCAAATAGTCTTCCATGTGAGTTTGGCTTTCTTACCCATACGGAATACGGGGGTAGCAATGAGGGCTACCACAGCAGGACGAATACCTTTGAAAACTTTCTCGACATAGGGATTGTCCTTGTAGGTAGCAAAGAAGAGGGCAATAGCCAATATCATCAAGAACGATGGCAGGATGCTACCTAAACTGGTGGCCAGACTGCCCTTAACACCTCGAAGCCTATAACCTACGAAGATAGCGATGTTGACGGCCAGGATGCCTGGAGCCGACTGAGCAATGGCGAGCAGGTCGAGGAAATCGTCCTGCTCTATCCATTTCTTCTTGTTCACTATCTCGTCTTCAATCAAGGGTACCATAGCGTAACCTCCGCCAATGGTAAATGCGCCTATCTTGAAGAAAATCTTAAAGGCTTCGAAATAGAAATTCATTTCTTATGTTTTTGTACCCATTTGCGCGCATTGACAAATGCTTCGATCCATGGAGTAATTTCGTCATTCTTGCGGTTAGCAGGATAATCGCCACACTGCCAAGGGAAGAAAGCACGCTCGAGGTGAGGCATAATGGCTACATGACGGCCATCGACACTTGCCAGACCAGCCACGTCGAAGTCGCTGCCATTAGGATTGCCAGGATACTGACTGTAGTTATACTTGGCAATGATATTGTAATCATCTTCTTTACCCTTCAAGCTAAACTTGCCCTCAGCATGAGCTACCCAGATACCAATCTTGTTACCACTAAGACTGCCAAACATTACACTCTCATTCTTAGGAATGCTCAAGCTTACATAGCATGACTCGAACTTATGACTATTGTTATGTACCATCTTGCCTATATCCTGACGATCGGGAGAAAGCAGATTAAGTTCCATCATCAACTGACAACCGTTGCAAACACCTAACGACAATGTATCAGGACGGGCATAGAAGCGATTCAATGTTTCTTTGGCTTTCTCACTGTAGCGGAAAGCACCAGCCCAACCTTTGGCAGAACCCAGCACGTCACTGTTAGAGAAACCACCGCAGAACACAATCATGTTGATGTCGTCCAATGTCTCGCGTCCACTTGCCAAGTCGGTCATTGTAACATCCTTCACATCGAAGCCTGCCAAATAGAGAGCGTAAGCCATTTCACGCTCACTGTTGGTGCCCTTCTCACGGATAACAGCTGCATGCATACCCGAAGGCTTACGGCGATTAGGAGTGATGCCGTATTGTTGGAAGGTACCTGTGAAATTCTTATTGAACTTATATTCCAACGGCAGCTGCTTATAATTGTTGAAACGATCCTTTGCCAAACCATTAGCCACTTGCTTGCGATCCAACAGATAAGATGATGAATACCACACATCACGCAGGTAGTCGATGCCAAACTGATAAGTAGCACCGCCCTTATTTACGAGAATATGGCGTTCGTCGCATGGATGCCCCAACTTGACGTAACCAACTCCAGCATCTTCCATCATATCCTTGAAACGCTGGGAATCTTTGTTGGCTACCTGAATCACTACTCCCGGGTTCTCGGCAAAAAGAATCTTCACGAGGTCAGGCTCAGCTATCTTGTCGAAGTCAAGTTCCATACCACCTTCCTCATTGGCGAAGCACATTTCCAAAAGAGCGGTGATCAAACCACCGGCTGAGATATCGTGACCAGCCAGGATAACACCCTTTCGGATAAGTTGCTGGATGGCATTGAAGGCATCACGGAAATAGTCAGGATCGGTAACGGTAGGTACATCATCGCCCACCTTATTGAGGCTTTGTGCAAAGGCTGAACCGCCCAAACGCAACTGGTCGAAGCTGAAATCTACATGATAGATGCTGGTGCTTTTGCTGTTCACCACCACTGGTGACACTACCTGGCGTACATCATCCACCTCGGCACCGGCACTTACTATCACAGTTCCTGGAGCAATGACCTTGGTACCATCGGGATATTGCTGCGTCATACTCAGCGAGTCTTTGCCGGTAGGAACATTGATACCCAATTGCTGACAATAGTCGCTCAACGCTTTGACGGCGGTATAGAGACGAGCATCCTCACCCTTCTGCGATCGGCAAGGCCACATCCAGTTGGCACTGAGACTCACACCGTCGATGCCACTGTTCAGCGGTGCCCACACCACATTGGTCAGGGCTTCGCTGACTGCCATGATAGAACCCTTAGCAGGGTCTGCCAATGCTACCTGAGGGGCATGACCGATAGCGGTTGCGATACCTTTCTTACCACGATAATCGAGGGCTACCACACCACAATCGCTAAGTGGCAACTGCAACTCACCTTGACACTGCTGACGGGCGATGCGACCTGTCACAGAACGATCCACCTTGTTGGTGAGCCAGTCCTTGCAAGCCACTGCCTCAAGTTGCAGCACATTATTTATATATTCATCAAGCTTGGTGACATCATACTCAGGATTCTGATAATGGCGCTCCACTGTCTCGTCAATCATATAGGTCTTTGGGGAGGAACCGAACATCTGGCTGACTGCCAAATCGAATGGACGTACGCCATCGGCCTGTTGGAAAGCGAATCGATGGTCACCAGTGGTCTCACCTACTACATACATCGGAGCACGCTCACGTTCAGCAATCTTGCGTACATGCTCTAACGCATCTTCTTGGATCAAGAGACCCATACGCTCCTGACTCTCGTTGGCTATGATTTCCTTAGATGACAGGGTCTTGTCACCGATAGGCAACTGACTCATATCAATCAAACCACCACAATCTTCCACGAGTTCACTGAGACAGTTTACATGACCAGCAGCACCATGGTCATGGATAGATACCACTGGATTACTGTCTTCCTCACAGAGGGCACGAACCACGTTGTAGGTACGCTTCTGCATCTCGGCATTAGCACGCTGTACGGCATTCAGCTCGACACCGTTGCTATAGCGACCTGTATCTACTGAAGACACAGAGCCACCACCCAAACCGATGCGGTAATTATCACCACCCAGCAATACTATCTTGTTGCCAGGCTGTGGCTGACCCTTGAGGCAATCGCGTTCTGTGCCGTAACCCACACCACCAGCCAGCATGATTACCTTGTCGTAGCCATATACCTCGTCGCCTTCCTTGTGCTCGAAGGTCAACAGAGAACCGCAAATCAGGGGTTGACCAAACTTGTTACCGAAGTCGCTGGCACCATTGGAAGCCTTAATCAATATTTGTTCTGGAGTTTGATAAAGCCACTTGCGTACTGGTAACACTTGCTCCCAAACACGATCTTCGTCGGTGCGAGGATAAGATGTGATATAAACTGCCGTACCGGCGATAGGCCAAGAACCTTTACCACCACCCATACGGTCACGAATCTCACCGCCTGTACCGGTAGAGGCACCGTTGAAAGGCTCTACGGTAGTTGGGAAATTGTGGGTTTCTGCCTTAAGAGAAATCACGCTCTTAATATCTTTTACCTGAAAATAATCAGGTTTAGAATGGTCTGCCGGAGCGAACTGCTCTATCACAGGTCCCTCGGCGAATGCCACATTGTCCTTATATGCAGAGATAATCTTACCCCTGTGGGATTTAGTGGTGTCCTTAATCAGCTGGAATAGGCTCGACTCCATTTCTTTGCCATCAATGACGAAGGTGCCACCGAAGATTTTATGACGGCAATGCTCAGAATTGATTTGGGCGAAGCCAAACACTTCGGAGTCGGTCAATGGGCGTCCACATTCTTTCTCTACTTGTTTTAGGTAATCCATTTCTTCCTTAGAGAGAGCCAGACCTTCACGCTCGTTGTAAGCTTCCAAGTCGTCAATATGCACAATAGGCTCAGGCTTACGGTTAGTGGTAAATACCTGCTGATCCAGTCCTTTGTACATACGTTGCAGCATAGGGTCGTGGTCAGCATTTTCATCTGTCACAGGGAAATACTCCTCTATGCGGGCAATGCCCTTCAAGCCCATGTTCTGGGTAATCTCTACAGCATTGGTACTCCAAGGAGTGATCATCTCACGACGAGGACCAACGAAATAGCCCTTGAGGTTTTCTTCAAGCTCTGGTTTAGCTTCGCCAAACAGCCAAGACAACTCTTCGGCTTCTTTCTGATCAGGCGTGTGGTCGCTATCTACAGCTATCACGCTCTGTTGTGGGGTTCTGAAAAAAAAGATCATATTTTATAGTTTAATTTTTATCTTTGCGTATTTAGACTCATTGTGCAACCTGTCGAGGGCGGTGACCACATAGGTGTATTGCCCTGGCTCTACCGACAAAGGCAGGTTGAAATAGGTATTACGTGTAATGGCAACGATATGGGAAGGGTCAGACAAATCCACCCGTTCGCCTTTGACAAAGCGATACACCACATACTGCACTGCCCTATCCATCTCAGTCTTGGCCTTGGGGGCGGTCCACATCAATATCGGACCGTCATCGGTACCTATGACAGCCAACTTGCTGACCTTCTTGGGGGGCTGGTTGTCCATGAATGGAGACGTAGGCGGAAGAGCCAGATATTTGTGATATACTTGCTTTAGCAATTCGGTATAATTGCCAACATTGTCCACTATGTTCTGAGTGTACCACTGACAACTGCCCTGAATGGTCTGGTACTGGCGTTGCAGTCTCATCTTCAATGGTAACTGATGCTGATTGGGATTATGTGGGTCGGCATTCTGTACGGTATTGAGAAGGCTCTGACCAATATAAAGAGGTCGATTGCCAGCATTCTTCGCCCACCAGTCCACCAACTTAGCATAATCGGCTGCAGGATGTCCCACATGCCAGTATATCTGTGGAATATTATAGTCAATCCAACCATTGTTTACCCATAAAAGGATATCAGCATACAGTTCGTCATAGTTTTGTAAACCGTTGGTATCGCTGCCTAAAGGGTCACTCTTCTGGTTGCGGTAAATTCCAAAAGGAGAAATGCCAAACTTCACCCAAGGTTTGAGCGACCTTACCAAGTTATGCATTTCTTCTATTAGGAGGTTGACATTGTGTCGGCGCCAATCGCCTTTGTCGTTAAAGCCTGCACCCAGGCGCTGGAAGTCAGCCTCATCAGGAAATTCCTGACCATTTGCAGGGTAAGGATAGAAATAGTCGTCCATATGCAGGGCATCCACATCGTAACGCTGCACGATATCAGTTACCACACGACGGATGTATTCTCGGCACTCAGGCAAAGCGGGGTTGAAGAACAGCTGGTTGTTATAAGGTAGGAACCATTCAGGATGCAGGTTAGTGATGTGTTCAGGGGCAGTCTGGGCAGAAGCAGAAGTCTTGGCACGATAGGGATTGATCCAAGCATGGAACTCCATATTTCGCCTGTGGCACTCCTCAATCATCCAGGCCATTGGGTCCCAATAAGGTTTGGGAGCTTGCCCCTGTACACCAGAGAGGTAGCGACTCCAAGGTTCTATAGACGAAGCATAAAGGGCATCTGCTTCTGGTCTCACCTGAAAGATAATGGCATTGATACCAGCAGCCTGCAAAACATTCAACTGTTGGGTCAACATCTGTTGCATTTCTATAGCGGACTTGCCCTTGAATTGTCCGTTGATTGCTTGTATCCAAGCTCCTCTAAATTCTCGTTTGGGTAGGATATCCTGAGCTATTACACTCACATTCAACAACATGAACGTAATGAGAAATATTATGAGTTGTTTAATTTTCATCTGGATACTGAATCAGTTAGAGATTTTGAGTGCAAAAATAGGAAAAAAAATATATCTTTGCAAAGCAAACCAAGAATAGATTCATGGAAGAAAACAAATATATAAGCATAAAAGGCGCTCGGGTGAATAACCTAAAGAATGTAAGCGTCGATATTCCCCGCAACAAACTGGTCGTTATTACGGGCTTATCAGGCTCTGGCAAGTCTTCTTTGGCATTCGATACCATCTATGCCGAAGGACAACGCCGCTACGTGGAGAGCCTCAGTAGCTATGCCCGTCAGTTTTTGGGAAGGATGAGCAAACCTGAGTGCGACTTCATTAAAGGTATCCCTCCAGCAATTGCTATTGAGCAGAAGGTAACCAGCCGTAACCCACGATCGACCGTAGGCACATCCACTGAAATATATGACTACTTGCGCATGCTCTATGCCAGAATCGGCAAGACCTACAGCCCAATCAGCGGTCAGGAGGTGCGCAAACATTCTGTTGAAGATATCAGTTGCTGCATGCAGCAGTTTGCCGATGGTACCCGTATGTTGTTATTGGCTCCTGTAATTGTCCCCGAAGGACGTAGTATGACACGCCAGTTGGATATTCTACACAAGGAGGGCTTTAACCGTTTAGAGGTTAACGGTAAAGTGGTGAAACTTGAAGAATATATCCCCAAGAAAGAAGATGTGGTGTTTTTGTTAGTCGATCGTTTTGTGGTGTCACACGAACCAGATGCTATCAGTCGTTTGAACGACTCTGCTGAGACAGCAATGTATGAAGGTGATGGCGCTTGCTTGTTGCGTTTCTTCAACCCCGACGGTAGTACTCAACTCTATCGTTTCAGTACAAAATTTGAAGCTGACGGCATGACATTTGAAGAGCCCAACGACCAACTTTTTTCTTTCAATTCTCCCTTGGGAGCTTGTACTGAATGTGAGGGTTTTGGCAGCGTGATAGGCATTGACGAGCATTTGGTGGTGCCCAATCGTTCTCTCTCTGTATATGACGGCGCAGTAGTATGTTGGCGAGGTGACAAGATGGGCGAATGGAAAGATATGGTGATTCGTGGTGCCGAGAAAGCCCACTTCCCCATCTTTACTCCATACTATCAGCTTACCGATGAGCAGAAATGCATGCTGTGGGAGGGAACTCCTTATTTCAAGGGAATCAACGATTTCTTTGAGATGGTGAAAGAGAACCAATACAAGATTCAATATCGTGTCATGATGGCTCGCTATCGTGGTAAGACGGTGTGCCCCAAATGTCACGGTTCACGTCTGAAGCCTGAAGCCAATTATGTGAAAGTGGGAGGCAAGAGCATCAGTGAATTGGTGAATTTGCCGATAGATGAATTAAAGTTGTTTTTCAACAGCCTTAAGCTGGATAACAATCAGCAACAAATAGCCAAACGTATATTAACTGAAATCAATAGTCGTCTGTCTTTCATGGTAGAGGTGGGCTTGGGTTACCTAACATTAAACAGACAAAGTAATACGTTATCTGGTGGTGAGAGTCAGCGCATCAATCTGGCAACTTCACTGGGAAGCAGCTTAGTAGGAAGTCTGTACATTCTCGATGAACCCAGCATCGGTTTGCATAGTCGCGACACCGATCGCCTGATTCGCGTACTGAAACAGTTGCGTGACTTGGGTAACACTGTAATTGTGGTGGAGCATGATGAGGAGATTATCCGTTCGGCTGACTACATCATCGACATAGGTCCTAATGCAGGAAGACTTGGTGGAGAGATTGTATATCAAGGGAATATGAATGACCTGCAAAAGGGTACCAATAGCTTTACTGTAAACTACCTGTTAGGTGAAGAGAAGATTCCTGTCCCTCAGTCGCGTCGCCCTTGGAAACAGTTTATCAAAATTACTGGTGCACGAGAGAACAACCTCAAGGGTATTGATGTCACCTTTCCACTTAATGTCATGATAGTGGTAACGGGTGTCAGTGGCTCTGGTAAGAGTACTTTGGTACGCGATGTCTTCTATCGTGCCCTAAAACGTGAACTCGACGAATGTACAGACCGTCCAGGCGAATATGCTACTATTGAAGGTGATTTGAGAGACATTCGCAATATCGAGTTTGTGGATCAAAATCCCATTGGTAAGAGTACGCGAAGCAATCCTGTTACATACCTCAAGGCCTACGATGAGATTCGCAAGCTATGGGCCGACCAGCCTCTCAGCAAGCAGATGGGCTACACTGCTGGCTATTTCAGTTTTAACAGTGAGGGGGGACGATGCGAGGAATGTAAAGGCGAAGGTACCGTAACGGTAGAGATGCAGTTTATGGCCGACCTCACATTTGAGTGTGAATCGTGTCACGGAAAGCGCTTTAAGGCTGACACCTTAGCGGTACAATACCATGGACTGAACATCTATGATGTATTGGAAATGACGGTCAACCAGGCAGTAGAGTTCTTCACCCAGCATAAGCAGAGCAAGATCGTGAGACGTCTCAAACCACTACAAGACGTTGGATTAGGATACATCAAACTCGGACAATCGAGCAGTACACTTTCGGGTGGAGAGAACCAACGCGTAAAGCTGGCTTACTACCTGAGTCAGGAGAGTGCCGACCCTACCTTGTTCATCTTCGACGAACCTACTACAGGCCTTCATTTCCACGACATCAAGAAGTTGCTGGAATCATTCGATGCTTTGATTCGTCGCGGACACACTATTGTAATTATCGAGCATAACCTGGAGGTAATTAAATGTGCCGACTATATCATCGACTTAGGACCCGAGAGTGGAGACAAGGGGGGCTATTTAGTGGCGACAGGAACACCAGAGGAGATAACGAATCATCCAGAAAGTTATACCGGACAGTTCCTGAAGGAGAAGCTATTGGATAATTGAATTCCAAAGAAAGCTATCTTCTCTCTTTTTCTCTATCGTATTAGGCAGAGTTGTGAAGAGATTGAGGAATAGATGGCGATATCTCATCACGAATGCTCAAATGGCAAGACTTGAGGAGAACGGGTAAAGCATTAATAATTAGTTGGGAAAGATATTATAGAGGTCTTCCATTATCCAACGGTAGCAGAAAAGTTCGGTGTATTTCTTGCTTTTACGCAACACCACATCTACTGGCAATGAACTACGCTCATAGCTTGTCAGTTCATTATCAAACTGCTTTTCGTGCACAGATTTGCGACGTATCATATTCTCCTGTTCCTTACGAAGCAGGGCACATACAGGTGTTAACACTTTCATCACCACGTTGTCTAAGATGTGATGTCCTTGCATATATAAATAGGTGGTGTCAGGAGTCAAGCCCAATTCCTGTACCTTTGATTGTTCTATTTTCACTTCGTCCACCAACTCAGGGTAGCGAGTGGTCCAGTACTCCAGTTCCCTATCCACCTTATGTTGCAAATTGTCGAGTGTCTGTCTGGGGCTTTTGATGTTTATTGGCGAAATCATCGTGTTATCGTGCAGGCGTTTCATAGGGAATTGGCTCCATTCGCAACGACGATAGAAATAGATGTTCCACATAAACAGCGGAAAGACTATTTTGGAATACTCTTTCATAAACCACTTGAAATCAAATATCTGATGATCATTCAATGTTGCCTCCACACACACCTCATGCAGTGAGTCGGCATAACACCAAAAGTTCTCAATAGCGTAACAATAGGTTTGCAGTACATACGGACAGCCATTCACTTGCTTGGAGGATTCAGAAGCACCCTGCAACAGGAAATCATAGTCACTGTCAACACAGGCAATGAGGTTCTCGCCCAACTGCTCACTCTGCAACGACTGCATCAACACACTCTTCTTGCCGTGTACCAGATTACGCGAGTTTGCAGGCAACATCACCTCAAAATAGCGTTTGTCATTCTCAAAGACTTTCAGTATGTCTCGCCAGAAGGCAATATCGTCATAACTCTCCACATACGCCACAACACGCTTGCGTTTCTTCTTGGGTGAAAGCAAACGAGCAGCTTCCAGATAATCGGAACTCAAACTATGTTTTAGTGTTTTAGGCATCTATGCAAATTGAGAATTGAAACATCTTGTAGCAACGAGGACAGAAGCAAGCAGCATGCACTACGTATGTCAAACAGCAACAAGAAAGTGCGAGACCAATTATTGGGGTTTCATTTCTGTTGCTATATCGCTAACTTCCGTCACAGCATCCATCCAACCGTGCATGATCACAGCGGGAGAATGGGTAGAAAGTATCAGCTGCATATCAGGATTCAGTTCACGAATCATATTAATGAGCTGTTCCTGCCACTCTATGTGCAACGAGGCCTCTGGCTCATCCATAAACAACACACTGTGTTCACCACAATGAAGCAGTGTTGTAAGCAGGATTACCAACATGTGTTTCTCACCTGCAGAAAGCTGATAGGCAGTAATAGTTTCGCCATACTGAATGAAAGTCAATTCGTTGCTCTGACGGTCAATATGTTTTCCCGTATAGTTGAACAGCTGGTCAATCATGTTCTGAAAAAGCACCTTGGGCTTAGCTAAGTCACCAGCCTTCGCACGTTGGTCGTCGTCACCGCTGAGCATAGCAATCATCTTGTTGCCAATATTCACCTGATAATCCAGATAGCGACGTTGCAGCAAATAAATCTGCCAATCTATCTCAGTGCGCACCAATGGGTCAGCCATACGAGCAGTAAAGTCACCCTGCACCAGTGGACGGTCATAGCTCCTTATCACATCGAAAGGGATATAAGTGGCATCTTCATTGTCGAACCACACCTGAACTCCACCCAAATCACCATCTTTCAAACGCCCCGATGTCTCCTCCAAATAATTCACCGAACGGTTCAGGATAGTGGTCTTGCCCACACCGTTGATACCACTCAGTATGTTCACATCGGGACGCAAGTCCCATGCAATGTCATATCGATTCCACAATCCGTGAATCTCTATGCGTCTGATGTAATTTGCCTGCTGCTCCATTATACGAATTGACTACGTCCTTTTTTGCCACTACCCCACCAAATAGATGCTAAAATCTTTGGTGTTAGTAGCTACAGAAAGTGATTATTATTTCTTCAAAAGATTAAAGTATGTATCGAGCAAATGCTTTGCTGCCACAAACGAGGTTTTCTGTCCTTGCAGCACCTTCGCCTCTTCATCCGCTATCATACTATCAATAGTGGGGTTATTATAGAAGCTGTTGCGCAACTGGTCGTTAATACTCTCATACATCCAGTATTTGCTCTGCTCACTGCGACGATACTCGAAGTATCCGTTGGCCTTCACAAAGTCTATATACTTATACACCATATCCCAAATCTCCTTGATACCCAAGCCAAAGAAACCTGAATAGGTAAGTACCTGTGGTGCCCAGTGACTCTCTGGTTCTGGGAACATATGGAGAGCGGTACGGAAGTGACTGGCAGCCAGTTTGGCACGTTCAACATTATCACCATCAGCCTTGTTGATGACAATACCATCTGCCATTTCCATAATGCCTCGCTTGATACCCTGCAACTCGTCACCTGTACCAGCCAATTGTATCAGCAGGAAAAAATCCACCATCGAGTGGCAAGCAGTCTCACTCTGACCTACTCCCACAGTCTCAACAAATATCTTGTCGAAACCAGCAGCCTCACATAGGATGATAGTCTCACGTGTTTTGCGGGCCACACCACCCAATGAACCAGCCGAAGGACTGGGACGGATAAAAGCCTTAGGGTGTAGTGACAGCTTCTCCATACGGGTCTTGTCACCCAAGATGCTGCCCTTGGTACGCTCGCTACTGGGATCGATAGCCAACACAGCCAGTTTGCCACCATATTGTTCAAGAACATGGATACCAAACACATCGATAGAGGTACTCTTGCCTGCTCCAGGAACTCCGCTGATGCCTATGCGTATCGAGTTACCAGCATGAGGCAGACATTTTTCTATTACCTCCTGCGCTATCACCTGATGATCGGGCAATACGCTCTCAACCAGCGTCACAGCACGGCTAAGTATTGTTACATCGCCTTTCAGAATGCCCTCAACATAGTCGTTTACCGAAAGTTCACGCCTACGGGCATTCTTCTTACGATAAGGGTTCACAATTGATACCGGTTCCACACCTGCATTCACCTGCAAGCCTTTATATTCTTCACTGTTTTCAGGATGATCCATCATTATAATAGAGAATTGAGAATTAATACGCTTTAATGTTTATTTCAACTTTAGGGTGTTGAATGTCATTGGTGATAAGCAACACACGCAGATGCCGGCGGTCACGGTCAATGGCACGTTTATTCACACTGATACGCATTTTTGTGGTCTCACCTGGTTCCAACACATTCTTCTTTAAGTCAACGCCCAAAGCAGAGTTAAACACCTGCACCTTCAGAATCATCAAAGGCGACTGACCTCTATTGCCCACCATAATGTCTTGCTTTGCAGAGGTCTTCTTAGCTAACTGCGCACTCAGGTCCACCTCCTGTGTAGCCAGATCTATCACAGGTAAACGGCTCTTTACTTCAGGCGACAACGAACTAAAATCAGGCAAGAGCACCACCGACAATGGCACTTCATTATCTTGTCCCACGACATCACCCTGGAAGCGACTAAGATATACTGAGCCCTGTGTCAGACCATAGTCGTCCAGCAGGTCACTTTCCAAGGTAAGCACAATCTCACCATGTTCGTAAGGCTGTAGCACGGCTGGTTCTGCCTTTTGCGTCATATACGACGGGAGGTGCATCAGTACTGGTTCATAAGGTCTGTCACCCTCGTTGGCCACTCCTATGCGCATAGTGGGGTAAGTACCACGCTGCACATCCGAGAACGACACTTCCGTAGTGTCTATCCTCACATCACCAAACTTGTAAGGATGCGTGCGGGTATAATCCTTAATCTCCATCATTACCTGACCAGTAAAGCGTAGATAAGTCACATGAGGCTCAGCGTTGGTATATACAGCCACACCCTTGTCGAAGGTTCCTAAAATAGATGCATCGAATGTAACATCTATCTCGCCTTTCCCGTTGGGGGCAATGGGAGTCTCTGTCCATTTTACTGCCGTACAGTCACAATCGGGTTGCACATCAGTCAGCACCAAAGGTTGGTCACCACCATTGGTAATACTATACTTAACAGTCAGAGGATGTTTCCATTCCACCTGACCAACTTTCTGAGTTTCCGTATTGGGTATGAAGCGCGGCTGAGCTATGGCAGCAACCTGCCATAGCATCAATGCACTCAATATGAAGAAGCTTTTATTCATGCAAATCAATCAATAATTTGCAAAGATAATAATTATCTGTCAATAATCCCTTCTATTTTCATATTTTAATTCACATCAAGGAGCCAGCGAGAGCAACATCCAGCTTACTTTCATTTTGTCAAATCGTAACGAATTTCAACTATATCAATTGTCAACAACAATTGTAATCCCCGACGAATGAGAAGCAAACTCAGGTGCGTATGCAGATTGTACTGTAGATGCACCTACTTGGTAAGTACCTGTACGTTGCACACGATAGCGCACCTCCAATACATGCATTCCCTTTCCGAGCATATCGAAGAAATAGTTAGTGGCAGCATCCTCTACCTCCATATAATAGCCTACACCATTCCACCGATAGCCCGACAACTGTGCCACTGGCTCGAAGCAGGCAGCTGGACGATCCTTCAACTGCACGAAATCCATTGTGCGATCCAGTTCTATGGTCATGCGAGAAACCACCACATCACCCACCTTCAACTTTGCTCCATCGCCTATTTGCTGCAAGGTCTTCTTGCCCTGCGCATCAATACGCTCCACATAAAAACGGCGATCCAGGTTCAGTTCTTTTCCGTGCTGTTGGATGTCGGTCATCGGGGTAAAATACTGGGCATAAGCTGCTCCCCAGGCAATACCGTCATCACGTTTCTCCACCTTGATAACAGAAGCCTCTACGGTTTGTTTGTCTGCAAACACCTCCTTAATGTAACCCAAGTCAGGTGTGTCGCTCTTGGTAGGCGAAATGGTTTCCATCACCCTATCTGCAAAGGTAATTCTCACATCGCCCTTGTTTTCCAACAGGTTGGCACCACGACACAGCAAAGCATAGATAGCATCCACCGTGCATATTGACGAGTTCCAACCTCGTGTCTGCTTCTGCTTCAACAGCCACATCTTCATCTCCTCAATCAGGTCATCGTCGCCGCCCACAAATCTCAGTGCCTCCATCGTAGCTACATGTTGTGGTACAGGAATCATTGCCCAAGTGTAAGGTTTATCGAGGAAAGCGAAGTGAGCGCCCATCTCGTCTTCATCCACCATGTGCTCTTTCAGCGAGTTGATAAAGTTCTGCGCACTCTTCAGTTTACCTGTCTTGTGCTGGATTATCGCACTCTGAGCCTTGTCAATCACATCACCGTCTTTCAGGTTGTTGTCCACCAACGAGAGGAAGTGGTTATAGGCTTCTTTGTTCTTTGCGGGCACAGTCATATCGCCAATCGCTATCAGGTAGAGATATTGCATCTCCATATACGACAAACACTTAGGCAGCTTGTCTTTACCATAATTCCTCAGCATCTCTTGATAGTGTTACAGCATCTTGGTGTGGAGGAAGGCAAAGCCTTTTTCCTTCATTTCATTAACAGTGTTGCTTTGGGCATTGACCATTAACGGCTGACGACCATTCTCTATACCTTCCTTCAATAACATATCCAAACGAATTAGCAAACCAGTAATATAGGTGGTAGTGAAGTAGCTGCTCTCCATACCACTGAACCAGCTCCAGCCACCATCCTCGTTCTGCAGGCCCTGCAATTTGGTCAGATCTGTATCAATTCGGTTATTCATCTGGTTGATATCAAACAACAAACCTAATCGTTGTTTGCGCTCAGTTTCATTTTGCGCATCCATCACCCAAGGTGTCTCGTTCAGTATAATCTCTTTCAGTTCCTGGTTCTTCTCCAACTGACTCAGCAGGGTTTGCTTGTCGCCACCCTCGAGTTTCCAGCGATTGAACACCTGCTGAATACGAGGCTGACTATTGGCGATATACGAAGCTAATGTGTTACCATAGAAGGCTGAAGCCCAGGCAATGGCGTTGTCAGATGTAGGGTCACTGATCTCAGGCAAAGCCTGTACGGCATACCACGCTGGATTACCTGTAAACTCAACGGTCAACTTTTTCTGAGTAGCTGATGGATGCTGGTGATTGAACAGCTCGGCTGTAGAGAACTCACGCGTTTGGTTACCTCGTATTGGCATCGCCAGCGTCTCGGTGATATATTGCTTGTTGCTCAACACAGGCAACACATGCTGCTCACCGTCACTGAATTTTCCACCATCAGCCACCATACGGACACCCAGCAAACTGTATTCTTCTGTCACGTCGAAACCAAACGAGACAGCAGTATTGCCCTTAGCATCTGCCTTGAAGGTCTTAGTTTGGGTGGCAATCGTCTTATCAGTAATAGGATCAAACAAAGTAAAGGTAGCAGTCCCTTTTATTTGATTATCAGTTAGGTTAGACACTATAGCGGTAATATTCATTTTATCTCCCATACGCACGAAGCGCGGCATATTAGGTCTGAGCATAAAGTCTTTTTGTGTCACAGCCTGCGCACTTAGATTGCCCACCATCATGTCCTTAGTGTGTGAGATACCTCGGAAATTCCATCGTGTCAGGCTTTCAGGCATCGTAAACGAGAGCACTATCTCGCCCTGTTCATTGGTGCGCAACTGTGGGTAGAAGAATGCCGTCTCGGCAAAGTTGGTGCGCACGGCCGATTCATTACCCGACGAT
>JAGCCV010000051.1 GCA_017651505.1 Bacteroidaceae bacterium
CGTTGACATCGCTCCCGAGGGCTGTGTTCCCGTCACCGGCAGTATGCAGGGAACATTCGCCTCATTCCTTACCTGCTCGCAGGCTGTCAAGGAAAAGAATACCGTGCTATTCATCGACCCGGGTTTCCCCGTACAGAAGATGCAGTTGCAGGTGCAGGGCGTCCCCTACGAGACGTTCGACGTTTACGATTTCCGTGGTGATAAATTAGGAGCAAAGTTGGAGTCTTACTTATCAAAGGGAAACATTTGTGCCATCGTCTATTCGAACCCCAACAACCCATCGTGGGTATGCCTGACTGAGCAGGAGCTTGAGACTATCGGCAAGTTAGCCACTCAATACGACTGTATCATCATGGAGGACCTGGCTTACTTTGCCATGGACTTCCGTCAGGATCTCTCCATACCGTTCGAGCCTCCATACCAGCCATCCGTGGCCCGCTATACCGACAATTACATGCTGCTTATCAGCGGCTCGAAGGCATTCAGCTATGCAGGTGAGCGTATCGGCGTAGTGTGCATCAGCGACAAGCTGTTCCACCGTCACTTCGATGACCTGGCAGCACGCTATGAGGGACTTCCTTTCGGACTGGTATTCTCGACACGCATGCTTTATGCGTTGTCATCCGGCACAAGCCATTCGGCACAATATGCCTTGGCTGCCATGTTCCGTGCTGCCTGCGACGGTGAGTACAACTTCCGCAATGAGGTAAAGGTATATGGCGAGCGTGCCCACAAGCTGAAAGAGATTTTCTGCAAGCACGGTTTCCATGTGGTCTATGACAAAGACCTTGACAAGCCTGTTGCCGACGGTTTTTACTTCACCATCGGCTATCGTGGCATGACAAGTGGTCAGTTGGCCCGAGAACTAATGTATTATGGAGTATCGGCCATCTGCCTCATTACCACAGGCTCCCATCAGGAGGGGTTACGCGTGTGCACATCATTTATAGAAGAGCACCAGTATCAGCAGCTCGATGAGCGTATGGCCATCTTCGAAGAGAACAACCCATAAACGGGGCAGCAAGAAAAACAAATGACTCCCCCCTCTAACACAGGGGGAATCAAGAAACTCACGACTACCTCCCCTAAATCAGGGGAGGAGTTTTTTGGGGGGGATTTATTGTTGTTCCTCCTTCACTACCAGAATACGGGCATCAACCGCTATGACGTCGTTATCATCGGCAAGCAGAGGGTTGATGTCTATTTCTTTTATCTCGGTGGCGAAGCGCAGGAGGGTACTCAGTCGTACAATGATCTCGGCATACTTACGCTCGTTGATGCCTTTCTGGCCGCGAGTCCCTTTCAATATCTTATAGGCACGAAGGGAGTGAATCATGGAGTAGGCTTCTTCGTAGCTCAGCGGAGCGAGACCTGACGAAACATCACGCAACGCCTCCACAAAGATGCCGCCCAAGCCGCAAAGCACCACATGACCGAAGCGTTCCTCATATTTAGCGCCAATAAACAGTTCTGTACCTTTTATCATCTTCTGTACCATCACGGATGTAGCCCCAGGAATCTGCATCATACGGTCGAACTCGGCTGCCAGCACTTCCTTCGAGCGGATATTCAATGCCACGCCACCCACATCACTCTTATGCACAGGGCCCACCACCTTGGCTACCACAGGATACCCCACACGCTCGGCAAACTCAGTCAACTCGTCCTTTGAGGTAGAAACGAACTCGGGAACAAGAGGAATGCCTCCACAGGACAGAATATCGCGTACAAGAGCAGGAGGCAAGTAACCGCTTTCCTTGATGCCACTGATTAGCTTGAGCAGACGAGATATGTCGGTGCCGTAAAGCTCTACCTCTGAACGAGCAGGCTCAGGGGTCCTCATTATTTGTGTCAGAGCGGTGGCCAACGTCACCTCATCACTGAAGTTAACATGGCCGCGCTTGAGGAACTCCTGCACCTCGGGACCAGCTGTACTGACACTGGGCAAAATAGGGAAAATAGGCTTCTTACATTCTAATATCTTCTGGTGAAGCACATCATACACCTCAAATATTTTAACCAGTCCGGGTGTGCCGAAAATGACCATGATGGCATCAATATCCTCCATCCGTTCACAGCAGTCGATGGCAATACCCAAGTGTTCAGCTGTTCCGGTTGCCAAAATATCAATAGGATTGGCCACACTGCTGCCAGGCAACAGTTTCGACTTCAACTCATCTGCCACAGGACCTGTAAGCGGCGGCACCTGCATACCTCCCTTAGACAAAGCATCGGTCAGCATGACGCCAGGTCCACCAGCATGGGTGACAATGGCAAAGTTCTTGCCAGTGAAACGAGGAAGGGTAAAAATACACCCCACTGTCGTCAGTTCCTCACGGCCAAAGCAGCGCACGATGCCCGCCTTTCGGAACAGTGCCTCAACAGCAGAGTCACTCGAGGCAATGGCTCCCGTATGACTGCTGGCAGCCCTGCTGCCGTTCTCAGAAGAACCAGCCTTGATGGCAGCGATGCGACAACCTTTTCGTATGAGTGAGGTAGCGTGATACAACAACTTGTCGGGGTTGCTGATATTCTCGATATAAAGCAGTTTTATTAATGAATCGCGCTCAGGATCGAAGTGTTCGTCCATATATTCCAGTACTGTCTCAATACCTATCTGCTTGCCGTTGCCCACCGACCATACGCTGTTAAAAGGCAAACCTTTGGTAACAGCACTCTCGAGAATGAACACCGCCGTTGCTCCACTACCCGAAATGAAATCAACGCCTTTAGGATTGAGGTGAGGGATAGGCTTGGTGAACACCGAATGATGGAAACGGGTAAGTAGCCCTATGCAGTTAGGACCTATCAACGAACAGCCATACTTCTCGCAGGTATCTAAAATGCGCTGCTCCAGCAGAGCGCCCTCATGCGTCTCCTCGCTAAAGCCGGCAGATATGATAATGAACGCGCGCACATTCTTCTCGGCAGCCAGATAGTCAACATAGTCAGGACAATATTTCGCAGCCACTACCAGAATAGCCAAATCGGTGGGCGGCAGTTCCTTCATATCATGAAAGGCTTTGATTCCCTGCACTTCATCCTCCTTGGGATTGAGAATGTGTAGCTTACCGCTATAGCCACCATCCAGTAAATTACGTAACACTGCGCCACCAGGCTTATGCTTGTTGTTGGAACCACCGATGACAACGATGCTCTCAGGCTGTAATAGTTGTTTGTTAATCATAGTTATTTCTGGTTATTATAGTATGATGATGCAAAAATAATACATTTTGACGTTAAAAGTAATTCTTTCATGCTCGTTTTTTTGCAGTCAAAGGAAAAAAGATTACTTTTGTCACGAAAGGAAACTTTTAGCAAACCGTAATTACAATAAAAATGATTTGGAATCCTAACAAAGAATGTATGAGCCGCGATGAGATGAGCGCGCTCCAAGGTAAAAGACTGCACAAGATTGTGAAATACGTATATCACAACGTGCCGTTCTATCGTAACAAAATGCAGGAACTGGACATCAGACCTGATGATATCCAAACTATTGAGGATATCACCAAGTTGCCTTTCACCACAAAGAAAGACCTTCGTGACAACTATCCATTTGGGTTACAAGCAGCTCCGCAAAGCGAAATCATCCGCATCCACGCCTCATCAGGCACTACGGGCAATCCGACCATCGTAGGCTATACCCGCAAAGATATAGGGGTGTGGGCAGAGTGTATGGCTCGATGCCTCACAGCTTATGGTGTGACTCGTGACGACATATTCTCTGTAGCCTATGGCTACGGTCTGTTCACGGGTGGTCTGGGTGCCCATAATGGCGTAGAGATGGTTGGCGCGTCAGTGGTTCCCACCTCTACTGGTAATACAGAAAAGCATGTGCGCCTTATCAGGGACTTAGGCATCACAGGCATAGCCTGCACACCTTCGTATGCTCTATATTTAGCTGAGACGATGGACAAGATGGGTATCACCAAAGACCAGATCAAACTACGTGTGGGTGCTTTTGGCGCAGAACCCTGGACAGAGAAGATGCGTGAAGAGATTCAGGAACGTTTAGGCCTGAAAGGCTTTAACATCTATGGTCTGAGTGAGGTAATGGGACCGAGTGTAAGCTATGAATGCCAAGCTCAACACGGTTCTCACATCAACGAAGACCATTTCTATCCTGAAATCATCAACCCTGTTACCTTGGAGCCTCTTCCAATAGGTCAGCAAGGCGAGTTGGTATTCACCACCCTTACCAAAGAGGGTATGCCTGTATTGCGTTATCGCACACGCGACCTCTGCTCATTGCTGCCTGGTCAGTGTGACTGCGGCAGAACCAACGTGCGAATGTCGGCTATCCACGGACGCAGCGATGATATGCTTATCATCCGTGGTATCAATGTCTTCCCATCACAGGTGGAGAGCGTAGTGTTGAGCATGAAGGAGTTTGCACCTCACTATATGCTGATTGTGGATCGCGTCAACAACCTCGACACCTTGCAGGTGCAGGTAGAGCTGCGTCAGGAATACTTCACTTCTACCTTTGACACCCCAGCTGCTATCGACGAGCTGGAAAAGAAATTGTCGAACAAGCTGAAGAGTGTGTTGAGCATTGCTGCCAAGGTGAAGCTGAAAGCGCCTAACACCATTGAGCGCAGCCAGGGCAAGAGCGCCCATGTTATAGATAATAGAAACATAAAATGATATGAGTTATTCTGATTATTTCAACCCCGAGGTAGAAACGCTGTCAGTTGAAGGACTGAAAGCACTGCAGTTGGAACGCCTGCAAAAGACAGTGCGCCATTGCATGAACTCACCTTTCTATCAAAAGAAATTCCAAGAACTGGGAATTACGCCTGAGGACATTAAGACCTTAGATGACGTACAAAAACTGCCTTTCACTTCAAAGGAGGACTTGCGTGAGAATTATCCCTTCGGATTGGCTTGCGTACCCATGAAGGATTGTGTGCGTCTGCACTCATCCAGTGGTACGACGGGCAATCCAACGGTAGTACTGCACACGCAGAAAGACCTCGAAGAGTGGGCAAATGCAGTAGCACGTTGCCTCTGGATGGTAGGTAGCCGTCCTGAAGACGTGTTTCAGAACTCCGCGGGTTATGGCATGTTCACAGCTGGCTTAGGCTTCCAATATGGTGCTGAGAAGGTGGGTATGCTGACCGTTCCCGCTGCCGCTGGTAACACCATCCGTCAAATCAAGTTCATCAAGGATTTTGGCACCTCAGTCCTGCATGCCATCCCCAGCTATGCCTCACGTATTTATGAGGTGATGAAGGAAGAAGGGGTTGACCCACGCAAAGACACCAAGCTGCGTGTGCTCTGTATCGGCGCCGAGCCTCATAGCGAAGAGCAGCGCCAACGCATTGAGCAGAACTTAGGGGTGAAGGCCTATAACTCCTACGGCATCTCTGAGATGATGGGACCTGGAGTTGCTTTCGAATGCCAGGAACAGAACGGCCTGCACATCTGGGAGGACTATTTCATTGTAGAAATCATAGACCCCGTAACGCTGAAGCCTGTGCCTGATGGCGAGTTAGGCGAACTGGTGCTCACCATCATCAACCGTGAGGCGATGCCACTGCTGCGCTATCGCACCCGCGACTTAACACGTATCTTGCCAGGTGAATGCCCCTGTGGCAGACATCACAAACGTTTGGCTCGTCTGCAAGGCAGGAGCGACGACATGATGATTCTCAAGGGCGTCAATATCTTCCCTATTCAGATTGAGAAGATTCTGCTGGGTTTCAAGGAACTGAGCACCGACTACCTCATCACCTTGGAGACAGTTGACAGCAACGACATCATGACCATCGAGGTGGAAATCAGTCAGATGTTCACCGACGATTACAGCCGTCTCAAAGCATTAGAGCGTGAGATCACCCGTCAGCTGAAGGATGAAATCCTTATCACTCCTCGTGTAAAGTTGGTACCAAAGGGCAGCTTGGTGGTATCAGATGAAAAGAAAGCTGTCAGAGTAAAAGATTTACGTAAATTATTCTAAAACCATACCATTATGACAATCAAACAACTATCCATTTTCTTGGAGAACAAGTCAGGCACGCTGGTAAAGGTGCTCAACCTTTTTAAGCATTCTCAGATCCAATTGATTGCTATGACAATTGCCGATACTGCTGAGTATGGTATCTGCCGTATCATCTGCAGTGAGCCCACTCGCGCGTGGGAAGTTTTGAAAGAAGCTGGTGTAGCGGTGGCACTGACCGATGTGTTTGCCATCGAGCTCGACAACAAGCCTGGCTGTGGTGCCGACGCTATCAAGGTATTCAGCGATGCTGGCATCAGCATTGCTTATCTGTATTCATTCCTGGTGGCAGGCAAGGGCATTTTGGTGTTCCGCACCGACAACAATGAGCAGGCTCGTGAAGCCATCGTTCTCAACAACCTAAAATTCGTTACAGAAAAAATGTTGGAAGAATGGGCATAACATTGAAAGCCGATGAAACAATAAAAGGGGACAATGTCCCCTTTTATTGTTTCAACAAGACCTACCTTACTCTTTTATCTTGAATTCATAAATCACAGGATTATCCTTTGTTGCTGGAGTCCAAGCATTACCTGTCTTGCCGTTTGGATTCCCATATTTCGCAAAGTTAGTCCAAGCATCAACCATCTCATCCGAGAGCTTAAAGTCAGCCTCAGTAAAAGGACGCCAACTACGGCCTAAAGTATGGAACACAAACCATAATTCACTGCTATGGAAAGCACCCTTTAGGCAAGCCCTACCATCGTCTGGCAGCTTACGGTCAAACAAATAGCAGTAGGTTGGATGTGTCGATAACGAGTCACGCACAGCTGCGAAGTTCAATATAGGCTGACTCAAATCTGCCATATCATCACCTGTATAACCCAATAAATAAGGTACATCAGCCAAAGTCTTATCATAAGTAGCCTGGTCAAAGCTCTTGGTCAGTATAACGCCATCAGTGTGAGGCGACAACATACCTCCAATACCACGAGGCACTCTACCGTGTGCATCATACACATCCTGTGCGCTGGCAGTACGCATCTCAGCCAACGACTTGAAGCCCATCGCATTCATCAGTTCAACACCATCATTATCAAAATCAGCCTGCGATTTGCCATTACCTGTAGGGATGAAGTCACCTAAGCCGCCTCCACTCTGCACAATAGCTCTGGCAATTAAATCCTTACTTAATGGAGAAGCACAAAGATTCCGAATACTGGCACCGCCAGCACTCTGTCCGAATACCATAATATTATCTGGGTCGCCACCAAACTGCGCAATATTGTTTTTCACCCACTTCAAAGCAGCAATCTGGTCAAGTAAACCATAATTGCCAGACACATGATCGGGGTCTTCAGCGGAGAGCTCAGGATGATTGTAGAAACCAAAAATACCCAATCGGTAGTTGATGGTAACTAAAATCACTTCACGTTGTGCCCAAGCGTCACCATCCATCTCAGTCTCGAAGCCCCAACCACCGAAATAAGCGCCACCATGCACCCACATCGCCACAGGCAGTTTCTTTTCAGGGTGTCCGGGAGCTTTCTCCGGTACCCATATATTCAAGTAGAGGCAATCCTCTGAATAATGAGGATCATCGTTCAAGAAATGGAACTCAGTACCATACTGCCCATCCTGAGGGTTTCGTGTACGCTGCATAGCCGCGTCACTGAACTTGTCAGCCACCTTCACACCCTCCCAAGCTACTACAGGCTGAGGGCGTTTCCAACGCAAATCACCAACAGGTGGTGCTGCATAAGGCACACCTTTATACACTATTACGCCTTCGGCATCCGAATGGACACCTTGTATCTGCCCCCCTTCAATAGTAAGTATGGGATTCAGATCGGATTTGCTGGCAGAAGGAGTACAACCTGACAGCAACGCTGCAAAAACCATCATTAATAAACTCGTTTGTTTCATATTTTTGATTCAAATAATATATTTCTTGCAAATATACTTAGTTCTTTCAGTTTTTTGCGTACATTTGCATATAAACTTTTATTAACGAATCAATATTATGAAAAAAACATTATTGACTATGGTCATCTGGGCTTGCGGCTCAATGGCATTTGCTCAGCAGGCATTGGGGCCTGGCACTGGCATCGTTTCTCCTGAAATCAATGCCGACAACACCGTTACATTCAGGTATATCAACCCTAAAGCCGTGAAGGTACAAGTAACCGGCGACATGCTGACAGAACGCACTGCCGACATGAAGGAGGAAGCTGGCGTGTGGACTTACACTACCGCTCCACTGGAAGGCGAACTGTATTCTTATGCTTTCATCGTGGATGGCAAACGTACCCTCGATCCATCTAACGTATTCATGAACAGAGACGTGGCTACTTGGTCGAACATACTTACCATCAGCACCAAGCCTGGTGATAAAGGTCACTATTACATCAACAACAATGTGCCTCATGGCACCGTTACCCGCATCTGGTACGACAGTGACCATGCCAAAATGGACCGTCGTTTGACAGTTTATCTGCCTCACGGCTACGAGCAGGGCAAGGAGAAATATCCTGTACTGTATCTGTTGCACGGCTCTGGTGGTGACGAGAACGCCTGGTCTGATTTAGGCCGTACGGTCCAAATCATGGATAACCTGATTGCAGAAGGCAAGGCAAAGCCTATGATTGTGGTGATGCCTAACGGTGTGGTAAGAAACCCCTCCGCTCCTGAAGCCAACGAGGTGAATATGTTCCAGCCTACCATGCTGAACAGCCGTGACCAGGACACCACTCCTATGGAGGATGAGTTCCCTATCATCAAGAAGTTTATCGAAAACACCTTCCGTGTAAAGACAGGACAATATAACACCGCTATTGCTGGTTTGTCGATGGGTGGGCGTCATTCATTTGCTATCTCACGCCGTTATCCAGGCACTATCGGTTATGTAGGTATGTTCTCTGGTGCAGGTAGTGGTCCTGACAACGAGGCACAACTGAAGGCACTCTTCGCTGCTAAACCAAAACTTTACTGGATTGGCGTTGGTTCTGCCGACGGTGTAAAGGTATCCGCATCAGCACTCCGTGATTATTGCCAAGAGAAGGGCTATCCTTGCGAATATTACGAGTCAGACGGTGGCCATATCTGGCGCAACTGGCGTGTATATCTCACCATCTTCGCTCAAAAATTGTTTAAATAAATCATTAACTAAAAGGGGTAATATGGCTATTAGCTTTTACCCCTTTTTCACGAAATCAAATTAGATGATGAAAAAATCTATCCTTTTATTGGCTGGTCTTTGCATTGCCTCTCTTTGCCAGGCACAAGGCCTGCGACTCAACGACTTGGAATATTTCGAACGCCAAGGCGTGAACGTGCTGGTATTCAGCAACAGTTTCAACGGTGGCTTCAATGACGAGAAAGATTCTGGTATAGAAATCATTCATCATGGCGTTCGCACCGCCCAAGGTGGAGCCATCAGACTCAACAACGCCCCCGAACAGTGGGACTTGGTGCCCACACTCATCGACCGCAAGGTAGATAAAGCCAACAACTCTATTGAAATCGCAATGCGATATGAAGACTATGATTTCAACAGTCGTGTGATAGTAACAGGCAAAGGTAATGCAGTAGAAATCAGTGTCTATCTCGACAAGCCCGTACCTCAGGCCATCGCCGGAGAGGCTGGTTTCAACCTCGAGTTCCTACCCTCACAATACTGGCTCAAGACCTTTATGATGGATGGTCGTTTGAACCGTTTCCCACGCTATGCAGCGAGTGAGACTATCACGCGTCCTAACAGCGAGAAAGCCCGCCAGTTCAAAGGTTTCAAGACCTACGACGACCGGGGTACTGACCGTTTTATCGACCCGCTCCCATTGGAAAAAGGACACGCTATCCTTATGGCGATGGATGACCCCGAACGAATGGTAAAAGTAAGTAGCGACGCTGAGTTGTTGCTCTATGACGGTCGTATTCTGGCGCAGAACGGATGGTTTGTATTACGCAGCATCCTACCCGCCAACAAGACTGGCAAGGTACTGACTTGGAGCGTTGAGCCTCATGCCATCCCCGGCTGGATTCGTGAGCCCAACATCGGTTTCTCACAAGTGGGCTATGTTCCTGAACAACCAAAGGTGGCTGTTATCGAACTGGACAAGAAAGACATCGTCAAGCCCACCGCATCACTCTTCCGCATCCGTGAGGATGGTAGCATAAATGAGGTGTTTAAGGGCAGCATACAACCTTGGGGACCTTACTTCAAGTACAATTATGTGAAGTTTGATTTCTCTTCTGTTCGTGAGCCTGGCATCTATTATATCCAATACGGAGACATCAAGACCAACAATTTCTTGATTGACAACAGCGTGTATGACAAGATAACGGATGCTACCACTGACGTGTGGATTCCTATACACATGAATCACATGACGGTAAACGAGGGCTATCGTGTATGGCACGGTGAGCCATTCAAGGAGGGCTACCTGCAGGCTCCGCCCAGCGACCATTTCGACATGCATCGCCAAGGGGCTACCACCGACACCAAGTACAAGCCCTACGAACTGATTCCTGGTTTAAACGTAGGCGGCTATTTCGATGCGGGTGATTTCGACATTGAGACGGGTGCCAACATTGGCGTGGTGGAAAACCTGGTACGAGCATGGGAGTTGTTCAAATCACAACGTGATGAGACCTTCGTGAGCGAGCAACAACGCTATGTGGATTTGCATCGTCCTGATGGCATACCAGATATCCTGCAGTATATTGAACATGGAGCCCTCAACCTGGTGGCGCAAGCTGAGCAGATAGGACACATGGCAACTACCTTGTCCAACTCTGTGCTCGACAACTACCACCATTTGGGCGATGCCGCTTCTATCACCGATGGTTTGCACTATGACCGTAATCTGAAACCATACGAGGTGTCTGCCGACGGCAAGTCAAGCGGCACCGCTGACGACATGTGGGCATTCACTACCCGCAACGCCTGGATGGATTTCCGTGCTGCTACCATGTTTGCCGCAGCCAGTCGCGCATTAGAAGGTTACAACGACGACCTCTCGAAACGAGCCCTTACACAGTCAAAACGACTTATGCAGGAAGCTAATGCCTTGATGGCTGATGGCAATAATGCCTCTCGCCGTATGGGCAGTAATATGGCTACCAACCTGCAGCTATATGCAGCAACGCACGAACAGTCATACTTGGATAATTTCAAGAACCAAATTTGGCAGGCAATGGACGATAATGCCGTAAACAACATGCAGACCGCTTTGGATGCCATCCCATATATGGACGAAGCCTATAAGCAGCGTTTACGCCCATACATCCAGCAATATCAGGAGTATATCAACAGCTTCGACAAAGACAACCCTTACGGAGTACCTATCGGTTTGGGCAACTGGGCTGGTAGCGGTAATGTGGTAAGTTTTGGAACCACCATCTGTTTTGCTTACCTTTATTACCCTGATATCATCCAAAAAGACGATATCTTCCGTGCCGGCAACTACCTTTTCGGATGTCATCCTTACCACAACTACTCGTTGGTAGCAGCTGTGGGGGCTGCTCGCCCAAAGGCAGTGTTCTATGGTAACAACCGAGCTGACTTCTCATTCATCCCAGGCAACGTAGCTCCAGGCTTGCTGTTCCGTCAGCCCGACCATTTCGAGAACTATGACGACTGGCCCTTCCTTTGGGGACAGAACGAGGGCACCGTAGGTGGCAACACACAATATATCATCTTCGGTGAGGCTTTCAAAAACGTGTTGAAATAAAAACAAGAACTGCTCCCGATTGGGAGCAGTTCTGTTTAATGAAGATTCTGGCAAGTTGCGATAACTCCTTCCGACATTGAAGGTCTGCCTCCTTTGACTACCACACCCACTATGCGAGGTCCAGGATTACCACCTACTGCCATATCCAAATCTTCTTCATCCAACACTTGTTTCATCACCACATTCTCTTCCTTATCCATGCAAGTAATGGACACTTTCTTTACTGCATCGTCGAGTTCCATTCTCAACACTCTCTTTTCTTTGTTCTCTTCCATAGCTTAAATGTTTTATAACCTACGCAAATATAATCCATGCACTAATAATTTACAACTATTCACTTGATTATTTAATGAATAATCATCACCAAGCCTTCATTTTTCACATTCTTTAGCATAGGACTGCCCGATTCTCGAAATGTATTGCCAAGATGACTTGGAAGAAAGTTAAGAGAAAATGAAAGACAACAAAGTAGATGACGTCATGTCAGAAACCTCTCACTTTGGTTAATTCCTGCAAAAACATTTTGCTTTTTAAGCATTAATCTGTATTTTCGCAAAAGAAACGAACAAAAAAGGTAATATGAAAAAAGTTTATGTATTCTTTGCAGACGGCTTCGAGGAAATCGAGGCGCTGACATCGGTTGATGTGCTGAAGCGTGCTGGCGCCGATGTGGTGATGGTATCAGTAACCCCTAATGAGATAGTAACGGGTGCCCATGAGGTGCCTGTGTTGTGCGACAAGAACATTGACAGCTGCGACCTGATGGATGCTGACCTGCTGCTGTTGCCGGGTGGTATGCCTGGAGCACAGACGCTGAGCGAGTGTGAGTTCTTGGGCAAGGCACTGCAGCGACAGGTAGAGAAAGGCAAGCCTGTGGCAGCCATCTGTGCCGCTCCGATGGTGCTGGGCAAGTTGGGCATCATGAATGGTAAGAAATCTACTTGCTACCCAGGCTTCGAGGATTTCCTGAAAGGGGCTGAATATACAGGAGCATCTGTACAGCGTGACGGTTTGATTATCACGGGTAAAGGACCTGGCGTATCGCTGGATTTCGCTTTGGCAGTAGTAGATATGCTGTTTGGTGCTGACAAGGTGGCTGAGCTGAAAGCTGCCATGATGGTACCGGCATGAAGCGATATGCCATCATAGTGGCTGGCGGCAAGGGACTGCGCATGGGTGGCGATGTGCCAAAGCAGTTCCTGCCGATTGGCGGGAAGCCTGTGTTAATGCGTACGCTTGAAACATTCAGGCGCTTTGATGCCGAGATGCAGTTAATCGTGGTGCTGCCACAAGATCAGATAGCGTACTGGAAAGAGCTGTGCCAGCAACAAGGGTGCGATATCTGTCATCAAGTAGTGGCTGGAGGCGATACACGCTATCACTCTGTAAAGAACGGACTTGCCATCATCCCTGCGGAGAGCAATGCGGTGGTAGGTGTGCACGATGGCGTACGCCCATTCGTATCGCAGGAAGTGTTGCGACACTGCTATGAGCTGGCAGAAGGGAAAAAGGCTGTGATACCGGTAATCCCCGTCATTGAGACAATCAGGAGATTGAGTGATGCTGAGGTTTCAGAGACCGTTCCTCGCAGCGAGTACCGCTTGGTACAGACGCCGCAAGTATTTAACGTAAATCTACTGAAACGTGCCTATGAGCAGCCTTACACCAACGATTTTACCGATGACGCATCGGTAGTGGAAGCAATGGGTATTCCTGTCGTACTGGCTGAGGGCAATCGTGAAAACATTAAGATTACCACACCGTTTGACCTCAAAATCGCAGAGGTGCTGGCCAAATAAAAGCGTCTCCCAAAGAAAAACCGAATGATTGAGCAACTGGACGTGAAATACATCAGTGGTGTAGGGCCGCAACGCGCCACCCTGCTCGCCAAGGAACTGAACATACACTCAGTGTTCGACCTGTTGTATTATTTCCCCTACAAATATGTTGACAGGAGCAAGATCTATGCCATCAATGAGGTGACGGGTGACATGCCCTATATTCAAGTACGCGGACAGATAACAACCTTTGAGACGGCTGGTGAAGGCAGGGGCAAGCGACTCATCGCCCACTTTACCGACGGCACAGGTTTCATTGACCTGATTTGGTTTCAAGGCATCAAATATGTGGTGAGCCGCTACAAGGTACACCAGGAATACATCGTATTTGGCAAGCCCAGCGTGTTCAACGGCAGGGTGAACATCGCCCATCCAGACCTGGACCCAGCATCGGAGGTGCAGCTGTCGAATTTGGGCATGCAGCCTTACTATAATACCACGGAGAAGATGAAGCGCAGCTTCCTCAACTCTCATGCCATCGAAAAGATGATGCAAAATGTGATGCCGCTGCTGAAAGAGCCTCTGCCAGAAACACTCACACCAGAGATCATTGCCCAGCAACATCTGATGCCGCTCAACGATGCCTTGCGCAACATTCATTTCCCACAAAATAACGACGCATTGCGTCAAGCACAGCTGCGTCTGAAATTTGAGGAGCTGTTCTATGTGCAACTCAACATACTGCGCTATGCCAGTGACCGACGCAGGAAATTCAGGGGATATGTTTTCCACCATGTTGGTGCATTCTTCAATACTTTCTACCGTGACTATCTGCCCTTTGAACTGACCAATGCGCAGAAGCGGGTACTGCGTGAGATACGTGCCGACATGGGCAGTGGCAAGCAGATGAACCGACTGCTGCAAGGCGATGTGGGCAGTGGCAAGACAATGGTGGCACTGATGAGCATGCTGTTGGCACTCGACAACGGCTACCAGGCTTGTCTGATGGCGCCTACTGAAATATTGGCCAACCAGCACTATGAAACGCTGTGCCATCAGATGGATGGACTGGGTGTGCGGGTAGAACTGCTCACAGGCTCTATCAAAGGCAAGAAACGCGAGGAGATACTCAGTGGACTGCAGAGTGGTGATGTTCGCATACTGATTGGTACGCACGCCCTGATAGAGGATGGCGTGAACTTTGCGCACCTCGGACTGGCAGTGATTGATGAACAACACCGCTTTGGTGTGGCGCAACGTGCCAGACTATGGGCTAAGAGTACACAACCGCCCCATGTGTTGGTGATGACTGCCACCCCTATCCCACGCACCTTAGCGATGACACTGTATGGAGACTTGGATGTTTCGGTTATTGACGAGCTGCCTCCAGGACGCAAGCCTATCGCTACCTTGCATCAGTTTGACAACCGCCGACAACAGCTGAACGCATTCATCCGCAAGCAGGTGAACGAGGGCAGACAAATCTATATCGTCTATCCGCTCATCAAAGAGAGTGAGAAGATTGACTTGAAGAACCTGGTGGAGGGATATTCGCAGGTATGTGACGATTTCCCTGACCTGACGGTGTGCCAGGTGCACGGGCAGATGAAGCCGGCACTGAAAGATGAGCAGATGCAACGCTTCGTGCGTGGTGAGGCTCAAATCATGGTAGCCACAACGGTGATTGAGGTGGGTGTGAACGTGCCTAACGCCTCGGTGATGGTGATACAGAATGCCGAACGTTTTGGACTGTCGCAATTGCACCAGTTGAGAGGTCGCGTAGGGCGAGGTGCCGACCAGTCGTATTGCATACTGGTCACAGGATTCAAACTGGCAGAAGATACCAGAAAAAGGATAGAAATCATGGTACGCACCAATGACGGATTTGAGATTGCAGAAGCTGATTTGAAGTTACGTGGACCTGGCGACTTAGAGGGAACTCAGCAAAGCGGTATGGCATTCGACCTGAAGATTGCCGACCTGGCTCGCGACGGACAAATCCTACAATTGGCACGTGAAGTGGCAGAACGTGTCGTTGAAGAAGACCCCACTTGCGAGTTGCCAAAGAATGAACTCTTGTGGCAGCAACTCAAAAAACTACGCAAGAATAACATCAATTGGTCAGCCATTAGCTAAACATGTTTTGCAGCATGTTTTTGTGTTTTTTATCTTAAAACATTTTGACTAAAAGGAGAAAATACTATACCTTTGTACGATTTGTAAAAAAAAGTGGTGCTTTAATTGCACTCTGAAATAACGATTTTATGCATTTTAGATTTGTAAAGACAATTATATTTACTGCTACTTGCCTCTGCAGTGTTGGACTTTCCGCACAAGACCTGATAGCCCGTCAAGCTCCTGTGGATGTAAAGCTGAGAAGCGTAGATTCACTGGCACTGCAGAAGATTATCAAAGCTGAGCAATCAGAAAACCCCAGCATAGACATCTATCAGTCTTGGGAAAATGAGTTCGTGAATGCTTATGCTAACGCAGTGATTCCAGATACCTACACTTTCGACCTGACTGGTTTCTGTATGCCTACTCCTAATACCAAGATTAATGATGTGTTTGGCTATCGTCCACGCAGACGCCGTACCCATTATGGACTGGACATTAAGGTGAACGTGGGTGACACTATCCGCTCGGCTTTCGATGGCAAGGTACGCATCGTAAAGAACCAAGGACGAAGGGGCTATGGTAAGTATATCGTGATCCGTCATGACAACGGACTGGAAACAGTATATGGTCACCTGTCCAAGCAAATGGTACAGGAAGACCAATTGGTACGTGCCGGCGATGTAATTGGCTTGGGTGGTAACACCGGACGTTCAACAGGTTCGCACTTACATTTCGAGACACGTTTCTTGGGCGTGGCCATCAATCCTGCGTTTATGTTTGATTTCGAGAAGCAGGATGTAGTGGCCGACAGCTACACGCATGTATTTAAGAAACAGACGACAAAACGAGCATCGAAGTCATTAGCTACCAATGAGGTGACAGCTGATGGAGAGGGCGTTTACTATAAGGTGAAAAGTGGCGACACGCTGTCGAAGATTGCCAGCAAGCAAGGCGTGAGTGTTAATCAGCTCTGCAAACTTAACGGCATTTCGACCAAGACCACTTTGCGCATCGGACAAGTGCTCAGGTGCTCATAATAGTATTGGGTAAAGACAAAAAGGGGATGCTTTAATAATTATTAGAGCATCCTTTTTTTATTTGTCCTACAGAATAATTATCTTTGCAATCCAAATAGGAATGATATGAAAGATACCAAGGCACAGTTTGAGCAAGTAATTGCCGAATGCAGAGACTTGTATGTGAAGAAGCTCCACGACTATGGAGCAGCTTGGCGCATCATGCGTCCTGCATCGGTAACTGACCAGATATTCATCAAAGCCAATCGCATCAGGACCCTTGAGGTGAAGGGTGTGTCGATGGTAGGCGAAGGCATTAAACCTGAGTTCATGGGCATTGTGAACTATGGCATTATTGGTCTTATCCAGTTGGAGTTGGGTTATGCCGAGCACGAAGATATCAGCGTTGAGCAGGCTATCGAGCTGTACGACAAGTATGCCAAGAGTACCCTGGAACTGATGCTGGCCAAGAACCACGACTACGACGAGGCTTGGCGCAATATGCGGATTACTTCCTATACCGACTTGATTCTGATGAAAATCAATCGTACTAAACAGATTGAGGATTTGTCTGGCAACACATTGGTGTCTGAAGGTGTGGATGCCAACTATATGGATATGATTAACTATTCGGTCTTTGGATTGATTAAACTAAGTTTTGAGGGGTAAGTGGCAAAATAGCAGAGCTTGGAGGTGGATAGTAAATATATGCCGCTTCATCTTGGGAGCTACCTTTGTGTTCTCTGGCTTTGTAAAAGCCGTTGACCCACTTGGCACTTACTACAAGATTCAGGATTACCTCACAGCATTCGGTATGCAGCAATTGCTGCCCGACATAGTGCCACTACTTATGTCGGTATTGCTGGCGGTACTGGAGTTCAGCGTGGGTATGCACCTGGTGTTGGGCATCAAGAGACGCCTCACTACCCGACTGGCTCTGCTGATTATGCTGGTGATGACACCGCTGACGCTCTATCTGGCTTTGACCAACCCCATCAGCGATTGCGGATGCTTCGGTGACGCGCTGGTACTGACCAACTGGCAGACGTTTGGCAAGAACGTGATACTGCTGATTTGTGCCGTGGTGGTATTTATCACTCCTTGGAACATGGTAAGGTTCCTGACGAAGAAAATGGAGTGGACCTTGTCTAACTACAGCGTGGTATTTGCCTTAGTGCTGGCGGGCTATTGTCTGGCAACGCTGCCCATCATAGATTTCCGCCCCTATAAGATAGGCAATAACATACGCGAGGGGATGGAGATACCAGAGGGTGCCAAACCTACGGTCTTTGACACACGCTTCATCATGGAGAGGGATGGTGTGAGACAGACATTCACCATTGACAACTATCCCGACAGCACATGGACCTTTGTCAGTGCCGAGACTGTGGTGGTGGAACAAGGATACGAGCCCCCCATCCACGACTTCGTGATGGAAAGCCTTGAGACGGGTGATGACATTACCGACGAGGTGCTGGACGATCCGGGATATACCTTCTTGCTGGTGGCACACCGTACGGAGGAAGCTGACGAGGGGAACATCGACCTGATTAACGAGCTGTATGAATACTGCCAGGAGAATGGGTATAAGTTTTATGCCTTGTCATCGTCATCGGCTGAAGCCATCGAGCTATGGCGTGACCGCACAGGAGCAGAATATCCGTTCTGCATCATGGACGACATCACCCTGAAGACAATGGTTCGCAGCAATCCCGGTCTGATGCTCATCAAGGAAGGTGTGGTACTGAATAAGTGGGCAGACTCACAGATACCTAATGAGTTTGAATTGACTGGCAGACTGGAGGAGTTGCCATTGGGACAAATAAAGAAGGTGAACGACCTTCGTACTTTAGGAATAGTAGGCTTGTGGTACATCGCACCGCTGCTACTGATAATACTGATTGACAGAATATTTAACAAAAAGGACAAAAAACGATAACAAATTAATTAAGAAAAGTATGAGAAAGAAAATTGTAGCAGGTAACTGGAAAATGAACATGAACCTGCAAGAAGGTGTAGCTTTGGCTAAAGAGTTGAACGAAGTACTGACAGCAGACAAGCCTAACTGCGATGTGGTAATCTGCACCCCATTTATCCACCTGGCAACTGTAGCTCAGTTCTTGAATCAGGATGTAATTGGTCTGGGCGCTGAGAACTGTGCTGACAAGGTTAAGGGCGCATTTACTGGCGAAGTTTCTGCAGAGATGGTAAAGAGCACTGGCGCACAGTATGTAATCCTGGGTCACTCAGAGCGTCGTGAGTACTACAAGGAGACTCCTGAAATCCTGAAGGAGAAGGTACAGCTGGCTTTGGCTAACGGTCTGAAGGTTATCTTCTGCATCGGTGAGAGTCTGGAAGAGCGTGAAGCTAACAAGCAGAACGAGGTAGTAAAGGCTGAGTTGGAAGGTTCTGTATTCAACCTGAGTGCTGAGGACTTTGCCAAGATCATCATCGCTTATGAGCCAATCTGGGCTATCGGTACCGGCAAGACTGCTACTGCAGAGCAGGCTGAAGAGATCCATGCTTACATCCGCAGCTGCGTAGCTGACAAGTATGGCGCAAAGGTAGCTGACGACACCTCTATCCTCTATGGTGGCAGCTGCAAGGCAAGCAACGCTCCTGAGCTGTTTGCCAAGCCAGACATCGATGGTGGTCTGATTGGTGGTGCTTCTCTGAAGTGCGCTGATTTCAAGGGTATCATCGACGCTTGGAAGAAGTAATAAACTTTGGCACTCCCGCCTTCGGGCGGGAAGCCTTATTTCCATAACATTATGAAACGATTTACGACAGCTATTTTATGCATATTTGCTTTGTCAATGCCGGCATTTGCCCAACGTGACATTGTAAAGAACCTGCAAACGGATGCCGCAGGTCAAGGCAAGGTAACCATCCATCAGGACGCACAGATCACAGCCTTGGTTAATGGTGCAGCTGCAAGTACTGTCAGCAAACCTGGAGAGAAGCGTGAGCTGAAGCGTCAAGGCTACCGTGTGCAAGTTTATGCCGGCAACAACACCAGTCGCTCGCGCAACGAGGCACAAGATGTTGCCAACAAGGTGAAGCAATATTTCCAAGATGCCGAAGTATATGCCTACTTCGTTTCACCTCGCTGGTTGTGCCGTGTGGGCAATTTCGCCAGCATTGAGGAGGCAGACGCCATGATGCGACAGCTCAAAGCAACGGGGGTATTCAAGGAGATATCCATCGTGCGAGATCAGATTACTATTGAGATTAATTGAAGATTAGGAGATGTTAGAGAAGGAATTTGTGGCAGAAACGCCTGAGTTGGAAGAGTTAAAAGAGCACGTCAAACGCATTCTTACCTTGATGGGCGAGGATGCCAGTCGTGAAGGTCTGGTCAAGACTCCCGAGCGTGTGGCAAAAGCCATGATGACACTTACGAGGGGTTATGACATTGACCCACATGAGGTGTTGAGCTCAGCCAAATTCAAGGAAGACTACAGCCAGATGGTGATAGTGAAGGACATCGACTTCTACTCGCTTTGCGAGCATCACCTCCTACCCTTCTTCGGCAAGGCACATGTGGCTTACATCCCTAATGGCTACATCACTGGGTTAAGCAAGATTGCCCGTGTGGTGGACATCTATTCTCATCGCCTGCAGGTGCAAGAACGCATGACCTCTCAAATCAAAGAATGCATACAACAGACACTCAACCCATTGGGTGTGATGGTAGTGGTAGAGGCCAAGCACATGTGCATGCAGATGCGAGGTGTAGAAAAACAAAATTCCATTACTACTACATCAGATTTCACGGGGGCTTTCAATCAGGCGAAGACCCGAGAGGAATTCATGAACCTCATTAGAAGATAAGACAATCAACGACGATACTTAGAACGTCAACACGACACGTTCACCCAAGCGTTTGGCCAATTCTGCTTGCACTTCCCTCAGCTCGGTATAACGCTTGATAGTCTGGGCGCATTTCAACCCATCAATCGCAATGGCAGGGTCTTGCAACTGACGCATCACCTCTTTTAACGATTCATTGACAATGGCATACTTGTAGCTGATGGTTATCTCGGTAGCCAACTCATACAAACGCTTATCATCCGTTACAATGGTCTGGTTCTTAAAATGATACTTACTCAGCTGATAGCGGTCGCTGACTAACTCCAGCGCCATCTTGCTGATGGCTGTATCAGGATGGTTGATAAAGTAGCGCTCAGTTGTAAAGTCGGTGTCATGCTGATGCTCCACCGCTTGCCTGAGCATATCACGAAACAACGAATCAGTCAGCATCATATCGTCTCGTTCCAAAGTATTGCTCACAAAATCAATCACAGTAACCGGAGTGGCGTTTCCCTCCTCGTCAGTCAGTTCAACCATCGTTTTCTCTCCATATCGTACCACCAGCTGCATGATAGAGCGTTCATACTTGTAAAGGGCTTTGGAGGATGAAGAGGCAACTGGTTGACCAGTGACCACTGATGGTTGAGCATTATCTCCTTGACCTTGTTTAGTTTGCCAAGACATGTTGCCACTACCAGCCTCCTCTGGCAAATTGTCTATAGGGGGCAGAGGTGGAGCACTTGGCACCTCAGATTGAGTTATTGACGTGTTTTGCGGCGATGTTAACGTTTGGGTGGTAGTGACACGTCGTTTCTCCTCAGCCTCACGGTTGGTCTTGCGCTGGGTAGCCACATAACCCACCATGCGTTTCTCTTCGATGCCCAGCATATCAGCAGCCTCCTTGATGAACACATCACGCATGATGGCCTCGGGGATAATGGCAATCGCCTTCGTAATCTCACGAATCGCCTCGCCACGTTTCAGGGGGTCATTGCCTGCCTGTTTTAGCAACAGACTGGCCTTGAAGCGGATATAATCGGTAGCATGTTCGCCAATGAACTGCCGATACTCCTGAGCCGTATGCTTGCGAGCAAAAGAATCGGGGTCGTCACCGTCAGGTAAGAGGCACACCTTCACCGTCATGCCCTCCTGCAACAGCATCTCGGCACTACGGGTAGCAGCATGAATGCCCGCCTCATCACCATCATAGAGCAGTACGATGTTGTTGGTGAAACGATGCAGGATATTAATCTGGTACTTGCTGAGTGCCGTACCTGAGTTCGCCACCACATTTTCCACCCCACACTGGTGCATGGATATCACATCGGTATAGCCCTCTACCATATACACGCAATCCTCCTTCACAATCGCCTTCTTAGCCTGGAAGATGCCGTAGAGCTCACGTTCCTTGTGAAATATCTCCGAGTCGGGCGAGTTGACATATTTCTGCGCCACCCCCTTGGTGCGCGAGTCGAGCAACCTGCCTCCAAAGGCAATCACCTTACCACTTAGACTAATCCAGGGGAAGATGACGCGACCAGCATAGCGATCTACCAATTGTCCGTCTTCACGCTTATAGCAAATGCCGGTACCTTTCACCAAGGTTGTATCTTTACCATCAACCTTCACCTGTGACTCGTATGACGTAAGGAACTTCTCGTTATACCCCTTAGACAAAGCAGCCTTGGGAAAGGCATCACGTTGCTGCAATGCGAAGCCTAACTGGAACTTCTCGATGATGTCGTCACGAAAGCCACGATTGCGGAAATAAGCCAGACCGATACTCCGTCCATCGGGGTTATTCAACAAGATATCGTGGTAGTAGTCGCGAGCAAACTGATTGACGATAAAGGCACTTTCGCGGTCATTCTGCGCCTGTTTCTCCTCGCTGCTCAATTCGCGTTCTTTCACCTCGATGCCATATTTCCTGGCCAAGTATTTCAGTGCTTCCGTATAGGTAATCTGCTCGTGCTCCATGATGAAGTGTACAGGGTTACCACCCTTTCCACAGGCAAAGCATTTGCAAATATTGCGGGCGGGAGATACAGAGAACGACGGCGTTCGGTCATCGTGGAACGGGCACAGACCCACATAGTTGACGCCACGTTTGCGAAGCGTGACGAAATCAGATACCACATCCACTATCTGGGCAGCATCAATAATCCTATCTACGGTAGCCTGGTCAATCATATCAGATGCGAAAATACAAATAAACCTGTAAATACCCAAGTGAAATTTCAAATAAAAACACTATCTTTACCCCCGACATGAACAACTTGTGGACAGACATATTTGCTGCTGACAGTGCCTTGAACCAAAATATCTTGGTTGTGAGCGATGTTATCTGGACATATCTTCTGGTGGCGTTGCTCATTGGCTGTGGTGTTTTCTTTACTTGGAAGACACGTTTTGTGCAGTTCCGCATGATTCCTGAGATGGTGCGCCTGCTCACTGACTCTGCCACCACACTGAAAGGCGAGAAGCACATCTCGTCATTCCAGGCCTTTGCTGTTTCAGTAGCCACCCGAGTGGGCACGGGTAACCTGGCTGGTGTAGCTACCGCCATCACTATTGGGGGGCCTGGTTCGGTGTTCTGGATGTGGCTCATCGCCCTGATAGGATCGGCATCGGCATTCGTAGAATCCACCTTGGCACAATTATTTAAGCAAAAGCACAAAGACTCTTTCATCGGTGGTCCTGCCTATTATATATTAAAAGGTATGCGCATCAAGTGGATGGCAGCCCTGTTTGCCGTCCTCATCACCATCACCTTTGGTCTCTCCTACAACTCCATCCAAAGCAATACCATCTGCAGTGCCATGCAACATGCTTTTGGCGTGAGTCCTCTGTGGATGGGCGTTATTACAGCCGCATTGTCGTTGGGAGTGGTGTTTGGAGGTATCCAACGCATCGCGAAAGTCAGTAGTATATTGGTACCCATCATGGCAGTGGGCTATTTCCTGCTGGCCATCACGGTAGTCATCATGAACATTGCCATCTTGCCCGACATCCTGATGCAGATTATCGAGGGAGCTTTCGGTGTGGAGCAATTTGCGGGAGGCACCTTGGGTGCCACCATGATGACAGGCATCAAGCGAGGACTGTTCAGCAATGAAGCCGGTGAAGGTTCTGCCCCAAATGTAGCGGCAACAGCCCATGTATCTCATCCTGTAAAACAAGGACTCATCCAGGCCTTGGGGGTATTTACCGACACCCTATTGGTGTGTAGCTGCACCGCCTTCATCATCCTGCTCAATGCCGACTATCAGACCAGTGGCCTTAACGGCATTGCCTTGACACAGGCCTCGTTACAACACGAGACAGGCTCTGTAGGTCCTGTATTTGTAGCCATTGCCGTATGTCTCTTTGCCTTCAGCAGCATTATCGGCAACTACTATTATGGCGAGGCCAACATACGATTCCTCACTCCTAAGAAGAACGTGCTCAACATCTACCGCCTATTCTCAGCAGGCGTGGTAGTATTGTTTGGTGCCATTGCCAGCTTGGATATTGTATGGAACATCGGCGATGTCTGCATGGCGTGCCTTGCCGCCTGCAACCTCATCGCCATCATTTGCTTAGGCAAATATGCCTTCCGCCTCTTGGAAGACTATCATGCCCAGAAGCGCCAGGGTATCAAAGACCCTGTATTCACCAAAGACAAACTGCCAGAGATAGCCGACAGGATTGAGTGCTGGGAGTAGAAGTACTTCTTTTCTTACTTTATAATGTCTGATTTAGCAACCTCATAGATGCCAGTCTCGGCATAGATAAACAGGCGGTCTTTGTATTGCAGAAGGTCGTTCACCCAATCATGCGCCTTCATCATCGGTAATCGCAAAGGTTCGTTCCACGATTGTCCGCCATCGGTAGAACACATAATTTTAATTTTACATTCAATGACAGAATTGTCTAATGGCCCCACTAAGTACACAATATCAGGATTCTTGTTATCGAATTCCGCAAAGTACCAGTATGCTACCTTTGAATTGTCATCCCAGTAGTTTTGTACACTCCACGTCTCGCCATTGTCATCTGTAGTAAACACACATCCTTCTCCCCCTATTACCCAATGATTTGGATTGGTGGGATGAAATGCAGGCCGATGTACGCAGTTATCACCAGGAAATCCTAACGATTCACCGTGATTATTCCAAGTTTTTCCATCATCGTAGCTGATATTGATGTTTCCAGACATAATCATAGATTCCCCGCTATTGTAAATGATATTCGGTTGTGTAGGATGGAAGCCTATTTGTGAGGTGTTTGCATTTCCCCATAAATGATCCGTCAATTGCTCCCATGTCTTGCCGAAATCTTTAGAACGGAACACACCATAATAGAGAGATGATACAAGCAATGTATTGTAATCAGTGGGGTGCTGAACAAGACTGGGTAAAACCTCTTGGTCTTCTTTACAGAAAATATCGGGTGTTATATCCTCATATGTCTGCCCGTCGTCGTGTGACAAAAGCAGAAATCCTCTGCCTCTGTTATATCTAAGTGCCAATATGTCGTTGCCTCTCCGCACATAGTCTTGTAGTGGTATACCCTTAAAGCCCACCAGCTGATAGACACTCCCCTCTTTGGCAAGGTCTTTGGCATAAAGTCCCTGACTGGTACAGACAAAGAGTTTGTCTCCTTCAATGTGCATTCTGGGTTGAGAAAAATAACCTTGTCGTGTGCCATCGGGTTGCACCAGGGTTTCGGGAGCTGAAGGTTCTTCTGGCTCGGGGTTAGTAGGAACCTTTGGTTCTGGAATAAGAGGTATTTCAGGATCATTATTGCTGCCCCCACAAGAGATGAGGGCTAAAAAGACCATCATATAAAAACACTTATTCATACTAATTCCAAAATGAGTAGTTGTCATAGCATTATCTCCTTAGTTTCACAAATCTAATACTTCCTTTTCATTTAAAGAAGAACGTGTTGTCGCATCACTTACAGAAGATTCCACTAAGTCATCAATAGAATCTGTGCAAGAATAAAATAATACAAGCAGGAATGTAATATAATAAAAAACTTTTTTCATTGTTGATGATTTTTTGTTTAATCTCCCATCCCATCAAGGAAATCAGCTTGAGATGCTGCAAACAGATGGGTCTCGTACAAGGCGTTAGCCACTTCAAGAGCATGGCCCTTTGATTCTTTTGTACACAGTATCACATAATTGTTCTCAAATGAGGCAAGCTCACCAAGTATCTCAACGTTGTAGTCTGAAACTATCTTGGAAAGTGTATCCCAATCTCCATAATAATGAACATAGCATTTGTTCGTCATTGGAAACCACTCTCCATTTTCACTTGCCTTTACAAATGGACTCGCATAGATTACCTCTGGAAGTTCGTTCAGCTCTTTATAGTTCAAGTCAACTTCTAACCACAAACAATCTATATATTTGTCATAGCCATCACCCTTTTTACTGACTTGAGTCTGTAGGAAAGGCCTAATATGCTGTTCGTAAAAGACAACCCCTCTTTCAGACAGGTTATTAAGCAGGACTTCTTTGTCCTTTTCCCTAAATAAAACGTATGATTTTGTATCAGACAACTCTATACCTATCTTTTCCCCTTTAAAATAATAGAATGGGTACTCTACATCCGTTTGGCGGGTATTGGTTGAGGTGTTCTCGTCAAACCCAGTAAATGGTTCCTCCTTAGACCCACTGCACGATGCCAGCCCTACCAGCATCATACACACAAATAATGACTTCGTTTTCATAGTAATAGTATTAATAATTAATTCTTTAATATAGTTATTCTATCTGTCTATTAAACTACGAAATTCTGAAACCTTGCACAACATTAACCAAATTTAACCATGTGGCATTATACAGACAAAGGTTCTTCCATTCTATCATGCATGGTTAAATTCTAAATATAGTACTTCCAATGTAATTATGCAAATTTTGATATAAGTAGTACATTACTATCATGAAGGGCGAGACATTACTATCGCGCAAGGTGAGACATTAGTAAAGTGTAGGCTTTGACTTTAGTATCGTAAAGGGTGAAACGTTAGTAACAATAGCTTGACAAGCAGGTGCATCTTAGTGCAGAAACGTGCACCATCATCACATTATTTCTTAGGCTCTTTTAAAACACTAAATATCTCACTTTATGCGATGGTCAGTGAAAGTGTAGTCGGCATAAAGTTGCTCGGGAAAGATGAAGGTGTCATCTGGGATATTGCCTGGTTGGAAATTGGAAATCTTGATGGTGGTGGAAAAGATGAAGACCTTGATGCGGAGACTTTCAGGATAGCCCGTCAGCTTATTGATATAACATCTGCCTTCCTTGATGCCTTTTACTCCTTTCTTGGCTTTCAAGGTAATGACAATGTGTTCCTTTTCTTCTGAGGCGGAATAAGTATAGTTGTCGGGCTCGAACGAGAATCGGGAGGCATATTTGTCACGTTCGTCATCATTCATGCTATAGATTTCTACCTTGCGCTTGCTACGCTCCACCCGAGTGTAGGTGGAGCCATCGTTCCAGGCATTGTATTTCTCATCAACGAACTTGCTCTTGCCCTGCTTATACCAGATGGTGCCTTCGGTCTTGTAGATGCCTATGATATTGACGGCATAATGCAACGTACAGCCTTCGTCGCCAAACACCAACTGGTATTTCTCATCAAACAGGCGACGGGCTTCTTCTGCCGTAAAGGTCTGCTGACCCAAAGCAGAGAGCCCTGCTATTATGCAAAGAAGCAATAACAATATTCCTCTTCTCATCACCTTACAAGGTTATTTCAGTACATGACCACGAATCTTGGTGAGGTAGCGCTTGAAGCCATCGGAATCCTTGTCGTTCAAGATTTGCAACAGCTCTTTCAACTCACGACGGATGTTCTCTACCTGCGGCATGGTAAGCGGATTGAAGAGAATTTCCTGCAAGAGGTAGTCGTCTTCGTTCAACACACCTTGGGCAATCGCCATGTGCTTCTTGAAAGTGGTACCAGGAGCATCCTGGTGCTTCATAACGGCAGAAAAGACAAAGGTGGAGACGAAGGGAATGCTCAACGAGTAGGCTACCGTCTCGTCATGCTCGTCGAAGGTGTATTCAAAAATATTGAGATGCAGGCTCTGGTAGAGGTCCTTGAAGAAGATGCGTCCCAGGTGGTCGCCTTCCTTGATGATGATGGCATTCTCCTGACTAAGGTTCCCCAAAGAGGCAAAAGTGGGACCAAACATCGGGTGTGTGGATACAAATCGGAAGCCACACTGTTCGTAATATTCCTTCAATCCCGTCTTGACAGAGGCAATGTCGCTAAGGATACAGTCTTTAGACAATGCTGCCTGCACCGTATTGAAGGCTTCGATAGTATATTTCAGGGTGACAGCATTGATCACCAGTTCGGGATTGAACTGGCGAATCTCTTCAAGCGTGGTGAAACGATAGGTGTGATAGACAAACCTCAGCTTCTGAGGGTCGGTATCGAACACAGCTGTCTCGTGCTGGAAACTCAGCACATCGGTCAGGAAGGTGCCCATCTTGCCGGCACCAAGTATAAGGATTCTCATAGTCTGATAGTTTAATAGGGGTGGGAGTGCCCCGCCCCATAACGGTTACATGTTCAATATTTCCAACTGCTGACGCACACTCTCTTCGTGAATGGCCTCGAAAATCTTGCGGACACACATGGGACTGACACCGCAGAGGGCACCCTGTGAACCTCGCTTATCGAGGATTTCACTATAACGACCGGTTTGCAGGACAGTCATGTTATGCTCTTTCTTGAACACACCTATCTCGCGCGCTACACGCATACGCTTCGACAATTCCTGTATGAGGTTATCGTCACATTCGTCAATCTGCTTACGCAACTCAGTCAGGCTCTCGGTCGTGTAGATTTCCTTACGGATGACCAGCAGGTTGAGGATATAGTCGAGGATATCAGGGGTGACTTGCTGGGCGGCATCGCTCCACGCCATATCAGGCGTACAATGGCTCTCGATGATGAGTCCGTCCATTCCCAAGTCCATTGCCTGCTGGCACAAAGGAGCCACCAGCTCGCGCTTTCCGCCAATGTGACTGGGGTCGCAGAACAGAGGCAAGGTAGGGATGCGGCGACGCAGCTCAATAGGGATGTGCCACTGAGGAATGTTGCGGTAAATCTTCTTGTCGGCACTGCTGAAGCCACGATGAATGGCTGCTAATCGCTTGATGCCTGCTTGGTTAAGACGTTCCAAGCCACCAATCCACAACTCGATGTCGGGGTTGACCGGATTCTTCACCAGTACGGGGATATCGACACCTTGCAGGGCATCGGCAATCTCTTGCATAGCAAACGGACTGGCGGTGGTGCGGGCACCAATCCACAGTATGTCGATGCCATATTTCAAAGCCAGTTCCACATGGTCGGCATTCGCCACTTCAGTAGTGACATACATGCCTGTTTCTTGCTTCACTCGCTGCATCCAGGGTAGCGCTTTCTCACCGTTTCCTTCAAAGCCGCCTGGCTTGGTACGGGGTTTCCAAATGCCTGCTCGGAATATCTTAATGCCGTTGTTAGCCAACGCATGTGCGGTTGTCATTACTTGCTCTTCGGTTTCGGCACTACATGGGCCTGCTATCACTACGGGGCGTTCTTTCTTTACGCCTGCCAACTCAATGGGTAATAAGTCGAGTTCCATATTAATTTAAATTGAGAATTGATAATTGAAAATTGAAAATTGAGAATTTATAATTATTGCTTGAGTGTCTTTACTCTTTCTAAAGCCTC
>JAGCCV010000009.1 GCA_017651505.1 Bacteroidaceae bacterium
CCATTGGCCTGATAGGCACGGCCCAGTGTAGCATTGGAATTGAGCTTGCCATTGGTACCAATCAGATACTGGCCGTCGGGCACAGTGTAAACATTGTATGCCAAGTTATTGAGCATGTTGGTATTGGCATTCTTATTGGCCGTGATGGGGTCTCTGCCATTAGCAATCTCTCGGTCGTAATAAGCCTTGTAGTAGGTCTCATAGTACTGAGCAGGATTCTTTATGGTCTTGTACTCCTGAATGGCACGGCTGCTCGAACCCCAGCTCATGGTGGCATTTACCACAGCATCCTTTGTCTTACCTCTCTTGGTCGTTACCAGAATAACACCAGCGGCACCGGCAGCACCATACAGGGCTGCAGAGGCAGCATCCTTGAGCACTGTCATACTCTCAATGTCATCGGGAGGTATGTTAGCCAAGCTGGCATAGTAGGGAGCACCATCGACAATGATAAGGGGCTGGATGTCACTATAGAGTGATGTCAGACCACGAATCACCGTTGTGGCATTACCTGCACCAGGAGCACCACTTTGGGCACGCATCTGGAAGCCAGGAACCTTACCTACAAGGGCATTCAGCGGATTAGCAACAATATTCTTCTGCAAGTCCTCTGCCTTCACAACTGATGCCGAACCAGTGAAAGACTCCTTGGTCTGCTGGCCGAAAGCAACAACCATCACTTCATTCAGTGCTTTGTTGTCCACTTCCAAACTTACAGAGATGTTGGGTTTGACTCCTACTTTCTGAGGAACCATGCCAGCACAACTAATCTCCAGTTGCTTGGCATTGGCGGGAACGGTCAACGCAAACTTTCCGTTCGCATCCGTCACCACACCCGACTTTGTGCCCTCAACCACTACCTGGGCACCCGGGATTGGCTCTCCATCCTCAGCACTGATGACGGTACCCGTCACCTTCGTCTGGGCGAAAGCCAGGCTTGACATTAGCATGCAAGCCAAGAAAAATGCAATTCTCTTTCTCATAGAATACTCTTTTTCTCTTTTTAGTTAAACATTTGTATTTTAATTTATTTATCTCTTTTCTCCTTTTATTTAAGGGCCTGGCCACCGCAAACAGATAGTCAAACATCGGGCAAAGTTAATAAAAAATTCGGATTTATTAGCATTTCGACACAAGAAAGTTAAAAAAAACTTAAAAAAGGTATAAAAATGTAATAATTCATGATAAAATGAAACTAACCACACCATGCGCGCGAGCGTACGCAATTAAATAATGTAAAAAGGGCGGTCACACAGCACCTGTGCAACCGCCCTACATGCAATTTTTGGTGTTACTGAAGTTTCGGAAGTGTCCGGAACTGAGGAGTTAAAGGGGAGTTAAAGAGGAGTTAAAGAGGAGTTAAAAGGACGAATGTGTTACATGCAAGTGTTTGTATTGTCCCTTTAACTACACGAGCGCAGCGAGTATAACTCCCTTTTAACTCCCGAGCGAACGAAGAGAGTGATAACTCCCGAAAATTAAATTAGATTGGTATTACTTCACCAAGACCTTCTTACCTCCTTGTATATATATTCCCCTCTGTAATTGACGATTGGATGATGATGTCACAATCTGACGGCCTGCAAGGTCATAGATAGCACCATCATTCTGCATTCTTAATTCTTCACGCTTAATTTCATTGATGCCAGTCGTCATATCAACAGTCTTTTCATCACTCCAATTTGAATAGCCCTCACTGGTGGCCACACGCACCTTATAACTATATATTGCAGGCTCAAGGTCTGTGAAATTGTAATAGTTATTTATGGCGTTATAATAGGTTGTCGTTTCCTTCTTAGCCTTACGCGGGCGAGAAGTTACTGACTTGGGAGCTTTGCCATCAGGGGTGTTCCATGTCAGGTCGTTAAGCGAAAGACGATGTACACGTGACTTTGACTTAAGAGCAGGTGCCGAATTTGAGGGGAAATCGTCCCATGAGTAGTAGCCATCAAATACTCCCATATATTGCATATATACACCAGAACCCTTTGCTACAATACCAATACGGAAATCACCGTATGCCCACTCTTCCAGGCCCATCAGCCACGTCATTCCAGCATTTTCGGAGCCAACGATAGGAATCTCAGAAACTGTGCCTCTTACATATTGGGTCGTATCACTGGCCAACATAATGCGCAATTCCAATTCTCCCTCACTGCGGGCAGAACCACTCAAGGGGGTGAATGCTATTGAAAGTGCATTCTGAGAGGGTTGTTCCAAGACTGGCGTTACCAGACGACCTGGTTTAGAGGCCTTACCCACACGCGCCAGGTTGGGACTTGTATAGATGTTCATTCCATCCCAACCTATATCCTGAGTAAAATTGTCAAGTTGACTGCTCAGGTCCGTATTGCCTGCATAACTTGTCTCAAAGTCCTCGAAATTCTCTTCTATCATCAGAAAGTCCCAGGGATTGTCGCTGGCAATGGTTTGTGTCAGGCAAACCGTATAACCCTGTGCACCAGGATAGTCCTGCCAGTTGGCTCTGAAAGAGGTTGCTGTAATGTTTGAAGCCTCAGCCACAACGGGGGGCTCTACATACACACCACCCATCACATTAAACGTAACCAAGCCATCCACCTCCGTAATGTCAGTCAGAGGCTTGCCCATGAATTTCCTTCCATCAAGATTTGCATTATACAAAGAAGCAGATGGTCTGGACTCGTCCGTCAACTGGGTATTGTTTCGCGTACCAGGGAAGGGGTCGCCTGCCAGATTTGAGTTCGAAACTGCAAGAGAATTATCCGCAGGAATAATGGTCATACGCTCATGACCCACGGTGTTGTTTACCGTATTCTGCGACCACGACGTAGCATCATAGTCAACATGCAGCACCAGCAAACCATGGCCATACTGACTCTCGTCAAATCCTTTAATTTGGTGGTTGGCGAGAAGGTAGTACTCGTTTTTGTTCTTATCGTTATACATAATGTACGCCACCGGTTCTTCCTCAATAGCAGGCATATCGGTAATCTGGCAACTGCTGTTCAACTCTATCGGTTCAAGCCATCCCGCGAACCAACGTTCGTATGCAGTGTATCCACTGGGGCACTGTCCGTTATTATCACCATTGTAGCATCCATAGTCCATCAGGCTCCACACGTTCATACCGAAGTTTGTTCCATCATCACGAGTATCGTAGAAATCGGGCAAGCCCAAGCAATGAGAGAATTCGTGGCACGAGGTACCGATGCCATCAATCTCTGAACCCGAGCGCCCCCTCAGTTCACATGAGATTCCGTAAGTATCAATCAAGACACCTTCTTTACTATTATACTGACTTCCCGAAGCCCGCACCGTCCATTCATGAGGCCAAATGGTATTATCCGCACCCTGTGCAGCACCCCATCCTGCATAAATGACATAAACCTGGTCAACGGTACCATCTCCATCCCAATCGTACTTCGAGAAATCAACTTGGTCATCCACGTTCTTACAAAGGGTATTCACCATTCCCGCCACACGCTTATTATCCGTTGAGTAATAGCTGGCTGCAGATGTCATCGTGACAGGACCTACAATGTCAAATTCCAAATCAAGCTTACCATAGGACTGCTCATAGAAATAGTCATGGACAGAGCCATGCATGCCATAACTATTAAAGCCAACCTTGTTGAAATAGTCTTTAAAGACGGATTGACCATAGGTAAACTTCACGTCTGTAAACTCCACCAAAATGACAAGGCCCTTCTTCTGACCCTGGTAACCGCCCTCAGGCGCAGTACCTACACGACGAGCAGCACGTTGCTTGTTGCGAACTTGCATGAGTTGCTTGCGTTGGGTTTCCAAAGCACTACGGTCCACAGCAGTGTATGCTCCGTCTTTCATTTGAAAGGCACGACCATCGGAGGCCAGATAATAATTTGCATATTCATCGCCCTGCAACGTGGCAACCACACGGGAGCCATCGGCAAGGGTCAAGTTTTTCGTCACACCTCGCTTCGCTGGCACAGCCAAAGCCTCAGCCACGAACAAGAACATGGCAAGAAAGAGAATCAAATTTCTTTTCATACAATATAAATGGTATTAGTTATTTCAGTAAGTCACGCAGGAACTGGTCGAGTTCTTCATCGAGTCCTTCGAGAAGCGTGCGATTGAGAATAACGGTGTCGTCATCCACAAGATAGAGGTCGCGTAGCGTATCTCCCTCCTCAGTGACAAGCGTGAAGGAGAAGGGATGCATCACGGACATCTTATCAACAACAGTTTCGCGCACCTCATCAAGGCAATGACATAGTTGGTTGCCTGCCTCCTCATAGAAGTCGTCGCCAGAGGATATCCATTGTTCTATCACCACACGGGTTAGTTCCTCGTCGTTGTCGTCGAAGGCGAGAAGTTCACCGGACGATGGTTTCACCTGCAAGTGAATGTCGGTGAGCACCGCATCACTTCCTGCGGGAAAGTTATCGGCCACTTTGCGAATGGCCCGTTCTATCTGCTGATAGGTCTGTGCTGTTACTTCCATGATATTCTTTAATTTTACAATTTCACAATTTTACAATTTACAATTTATTGTTGAGTCAAATGCTTCCTTGTAGTGGTTATTGACCGAACGATAATGCTTAATAA
>JAGCCV010000052.1 GCA_017651505.1 Bacteroidaceae bacterium
ATGTCGGGCAGCTATCCATTGGATATTGAGCCTTGGGAACCTAATATCACAACCTTGGTGGATTTTGACAGCAAGTGGAAGGACATGATGAAGAAAGATACTCCTATCCCTACCACCGACCAGAACACGGCACCTGGTGTTTTTGAAGGTGGTGGCTACTCGTCAAAGGGTGTCTATCGTCCTGCATACGACTGCAGAATGCGGACTAATAGCAGTCCTGTCTTCTGTCCTGTTTGCAACAGGGCCATTAGACGGATTATTGCTTTCTATACAGAATAATACCCCTCCGTCTGCTTCGCAGCTACCTCCCCTATCTAGGGGAGGATTTATAAAACAACCCCGCAATAAAAAGCCGTCGGAAATCCGACGGTTTTTTTGCTATTAACTATTACTGACGTTTGGCAGTAATAAAACCTCCTCACTTGGGGAGGTTTAACTTTTACGGTATCTACTATTTCTGACGTTTGGCAGCAGACATAAAAAAATCCCCGCCGGATGGCGGGGATCATCTAATATCGCTATTAACTATTACTGACGTTTTGCAGCAGAATAGTTAATCTTCAGTGCATAAGCCCTACGAAGTGCTTCCTTGATATCGGTCACGATACCCATCTTGGTATCACGGTCCACCTTCAATGAAACAGTCATCTGAGGCTGATCCTCTTCCTTCATACTGGCACGTTCACCAATAATGTAGTCCTGGATCTCAGCAGTTTCAGCGAATGAATCGTTCAACTGGATACGAGTTTCATCACCCAAAGTCTTGCGGAACTCCTGTGTAGGCTTACCTACATAGATGAAGGTCACCAATGACTTTTTCTCCAGTTTCTCCAGCTCTGTTCCCTGAGGAGCTCTAAACTCAACCTTCAAAGTTACCTCACGCATTGTTGTTACCATCATGAAGAAGAACAACAGGGTAAAGATCAAGTCAGGAAGAGAAGAGGTGTTCATACGTGGCATACCACGCTTACCAGTCTTACTAAATTTTCCCATAATTACTTGTCTCCATACTTTTTAGGTTCAGCTTCTGAGATATTCTGCGGATAAACCGTACGGATATCTTCCTGCTGGATTTCATCGCATTCGCTATAAATCTTACCAAATCTGGCATTTGCCAGCTCGTCACGCAACTCATTGTATGCTGCTACCAGCTCATTCTGGACAGCGATGTATGAGTTGTAAGAGGTACCGCGGTCGCATCGAAGTGAGATAACGTGGTTGGTTGTAGCCTCCATATCACCCAACAGGTTGGTATGAACCACGTGCTTCTCTGGCTTGTTAGCTTCGTTGGCCTCATTAGCAATAAACTCTTTCGCTTTCTTACGAAGATCACTTACTCCTATATACTCACCGCCACACAGTAACTGGTCTTGGAAGTTAAGGAATACCTGTAGTACGTTACGCTCCTTCAGCTTGATATCATCATTCTTCTGGTTCTGCTCAGGTGGAGGTGGCAAACGACGTGCCAGACCCTGGTCAGTATCCATAGAAGTTGTCAGCAGGAAGAAGATCAACAACAGGAAGGAGATATCCGCAGTAGAGCTTGAGTTTAGTTCAGGAACTTCCTTTTTGCCTTTTGCCATTTTTTATATCTCCTTTTTTAATTACATACCAATTCTCTTCTTGATACCTGAACCAATCATCAGGACGATCATCACAGCTACCAGGAATCCGATAGTATAGATGAACATATCAGCTACAGCCAGCCAAGGAGCAGTATTCTCATCGCCGGTATAACCTACCAATTGAAGAGGCTCGTTGCTACCCATTGAGTAAGTAACAACCATCAGCACTACTAAAGCAATAACGCCAACCAATGATTCGAGCGCAGCCTTAGGACTATCTTTCAGATCAGCGAAGAATCTGATAACGAAAGCCAGCACTGTAACTACAACAGCAGCAATAATCAGGAAGTAAACCCAATAAAGCAGAGTGTCTGTCTGTGCAGGCTCTGAATATGATGTATCGGCAACCAAACGATTAGCTGGATCGGCCTCTCCTCCGAAGAAGAAAGCAGCGAAGACAACAATCGTGATGATGAACAAGCACCACAGAATGCCGCCAGATACGTTTTGTATCCTAAATTTCTTCATAACATTTAATCTCCTTGAAATTTAATTACTTCTTATACTTCAGGTTATACTTTGAGATGAGGTCGAGCAGTGTAACTGAAGAATCCTCCATGTCACTGTTAATAGACTCGATCTTAGTCAGCACGTAGTTGTAGAACAACTGCAGAATCAAAGCAACAACGATACCGAAGATAGTAGTAATCAAAGCGACCTTCATACCACCTGCAACGACTGTTGGGCTGATATCACCAACCTGCTGGATAGTATCGAATGCCTGCACCATACCAATCACAGTTCCCAAGAATCCGAGAGATGGAGCCATTGCAATGAACAATGTAATCCAAGAGCAACCCTTCTCCAGATAACCTGCCTGAACGCCACCGTAAGAAACTACTGAACGCTCAACCTGATCCAGACCCTGGTCGATTCTTGCCAAACCCTGATAGTAGATTGAAGCGATAGGACCGCGAGTATTGCGAGCGATATCCTTAGCAGCCTCAACGTCACCCTTCTCCAGAGCTTCCTCTACCTTACCGATGAACTTCTTGGTATTGATTTCTGCCAAGCTCAAATAAATGATACGCTCAACGCAGAATGCCAAACCGATAACCAATGCGATGGCTACCAAGCTCATGAAAGAAGCAGAACCCTCGATGAAGTAACGCTTCAATGTCTTGTGAATACTCTGACCTTCAACTGAAGCAACTTCAGCTTCCTGTGCCATAGCTGTAGAGCCAAATGAGAAGACTCCTAACATAGCAACAATTGCAAATAACTTTTTCATTGTCTAACTGTTTTTTGATTAATTAATTAATTAAATATTATTGTTCTTATTATAAGCCATTTATATCATTTCGTCAGCGTTTAGCCCAACACCTTCAGCGGAGAGAGGGGGATTCGAACCCCCGAAACGCTTTTGGCGTTTACACGCTTTCCAGGCGTGCCTCTTCAACCACTCGAGCATCTCTCCCTCAGGGCACCATACTGAAATCGGGATAAAATTACAAAAAATTTCTGAACCCACCATCTTTTCAGCTACAAATGTTTCTTTTTTTTTCTTCTTTCTTTCTTTTACGCCCTTTTTCAGTCGAAAACCGAAAGAAAATTAAGAAAAATTAAGTATCCGTTCCAGCTATCAAGCTCCAAACATCCGCATGGCATTGGCAGTGGTTTGCTCTGCCAACTCCTCGGGTGAACAGCCCAACACCTGAGCCACCTTCATCAAGGTATAGCGTATGTATGCGCTCTCGTTGCGCTCTCCCCTATGGGGCACTGGCGTCAGATAGGGCGCATCGGTCTCAAGAACCAGTCTCTCGACAGGTATCTGCGGGAGAATGGCGGGGATGTCCGACTTCTTGAACGTGACAATGCCGTTCACACCTATCATAAACCGTTCGAATTGCAGCATCAATCCAGCTTCTTCGGGATCACCGGTAAAGCTGTGAAAGATGCCCCGCAAGGCAGTGTCTTTGTAAGGAAACAATACCTTATATATATATTGGAACGCTTTCCTGCAGTGCACCACTATGGGTAGGTCCATCTCCAATGCCCACCTGACCTGACGGTCGAACACATCGATTTGCTGTTCCAGAAAGGTATCGTCCCAATAGAGGTCGATTCCTATCTCTCCCACAGCCACAAACCGCTCTCGATGTGTCAGCAGACACTGACGGACTTGCTGCAACGCTATTTCAAAGTGTTCGTTCACCGAAGTGGGATGCAAACCCATCATCGGAAAACAATAGCCACTATTATCTTCACAAACCTGCAACAACCTATTGATGGTTGTTTCATCTATATTGGGCATGTAGATACGGGTGACCCCTTCCTCTCTTGCCCTACTCAATACTGCTGTACGGTCGGCATCAAACTCTTCGGTGAAGAGATGTGAATGCGTGTCAACAATGCGCAACATTATGACTCCCTGTACATCAATTTATTCATCTCATTCAGCAACGGCTGTTTCTTTCCGTCGGGAACCTTCACCATATCAAGATTGGTTTCCGCTAACAACGTATAATGAGATATTCTGTCTTCGCACAACGAGCGCACACCAATGGCATCGTACAAAGCCGTAACTGCCTTGATCTTTTCATCAGGGTCAAAATCCTTAGCAGTAAGCCATTCCTTCAACTCCGCCAGCTGGTCGGGATTGGCACGGCGAAGAGCCTGTATCAGCATATATGTTTTCTTGTTGCACAAGATATCGCCCCCGATTTTCTTGCCAAACACGCTTGGGTCACCATACACATCCAAGATATCATCTTTCAGCTGGAACGCCATACCCAAGTTAATGCCAAAATCATAGAGGAACTGGGTATCCTCGGCAGATGCTTCGGCTAAAAGAGCGCCAATCTTCAGACTGGCCGCCAACAGCACAGATGTCTTCAAACGAATCATTTCCAAATACTCGTGTTCATAAACATCCATGCGAGTCTCAAAATCCATGTCGTATTGCTGCCCTTCACAAACCTGAATGGCAGTTTGGGTAAACAGTCTCATCACCGCGGGCACATACCTGCCACCCATGCCTGTCATGAGTTTATAGGCTATTACCTGCATAGTATCGCCTGACAAAACGGCGGTGTTTCTGCTCCATTTCTTTTGCACAGTGGGTTTACCTCGACGGAGCTCGGCGTTGTCCATCAAGTCATCATGCACTAAAGTGTAATTGTGATAGGTTTCGATACCTGCCGCCTGACTGAGAATACTATCCACATCGTCGCGATAGAGATTATAGGCCATCAACATCAATAAGGGCCGGATACGCTTACCGCCTAAAGACATGGCATATTGGATAGGTTCGTACAACCCTTCAGGCTGTTTCCCATAGATGAGGTGAGAGATATAATCATTTACTTTATCCAGAAGCTGGGTATCGGTAAACATAAATGACATTAGGTTTTAAAAGGTTTTGATGTAAGGTTGATAAAAAAAGGCTGCTACCGAAAGCAGCCTTTTTATAATATTCTCCGAACTGTCAAATTACTGCAGGCGGAAGTTTACAGGCACTGTATAGCGTACGCGTACAGGTTTACCACGCTGCATACCTGGTTTCCACTTTGGCATACCGTTGATCACGCGGAGAGCCTCTTTGTCAAGATAAGGATCCACACCACGCAACACCTGAGCGTCAACGATAGAACCGTCACGGTTAACAACGAACTGTACAGTTACACGACCCTGAACGCCATTCTCAGCAGCGATAGCCGGGTATCTGATAGCACCACTCAGGTACTTCATCAAACCTGCCATACCGCCATCAGGATATTCAGGCATCTGCTCTACAACCTGGAAAATTTCCTGCTCTTCAGGTTCTTCTTCTTCCTCTTCCTGAACGGCTACAGGAGCTGTGTACTTGATTTCCACGCCCTGACCAGTTTCCTCAGAAGACTGGATAGTTGACTCCTGGATATCAGAATCGTCATCAACGATGGTCAATGTCTCTGCAATTGAAGGAGCCTCTGGTGGAGGAGCCTGCACTTGCTCGGGTTGTTCGGTAATAGGAATTTCAATTTCCTCTTCAAATACGGTCTCGACTACCTGATTGCTGGTGTCAATCTTCACATCGCGCTGCGTCCATTCGAAGCCGAGGAACAAGACTGCCATCACCAATACATAGCCAGCCAGCAGCCAAGTGGTTTTGTGTCCTTCAAGGTCTGCCTTCGGTGATTTTTTAATTTCCATAAATACTATTTTTAAAATTAAATGGTGTTTCTCTTTTATTATGCTGCAAATATAATGAAGTTTTTTTACATACAAGCCTTTTGATTACTTTTTTTTGTTAAAATCATCCAGATTTGTTACCTTTACACCCTGAAAAAAATGATAGAACGATGAAAAGGATAACGATTGCGATTGACGGATTCTCTTCTTGTGGCAAGAGTACCATGGCTAAGGATTTGGCTAAAAAATTAGGATATGTGTATGTGGATAGCGGTGCCATGTATCGCGCCGTGACGCTATATGCCATGGAGCATGGGTGTTTTGACGGTTTACAGCTAAACGTGGAAAAGCTGCGGAACATGATGCAGGATATCCACATTTCTTTCCAGTTCAACCCCGAGACAGGGAAGCCCGACACCTATCTTAATAATACGCACGTGGAAAACCAGATACGCAACATGGAGGTATCAGAACGAGTAAGTATCGTGGCGGCACTGGATTTCGTGCGCACAGAGATGGTGGCACAGCAACAAGCTTTCGGAAAGGAGAAGGGCGTGGTGATGGACGGGCGCGACATAGGCACAACAGTCTTCCCCGATGCCGAGTTGAAGATATTCCTTACCGCCTCGCCAGAAATCAGGGCGCAACGCAGGTATGAAGAGTTGAAGGCAAAAGGTCAGGAGGCCAGCTTCGATGACATTTTGGCGAATGTGAAAGAGCGTGATTACATTGACCAGCATCGTGAGGTAAGTCCGTTAGTACAGGCAGAAGATGCCATCTTACTGGACAACAGTAACCTGACTATCGAACAGCAGAACGAGTGGTTGATGAAAGAGTACCTGAAAAGAGTTGAAGATTAAAAGACTCCCCCGCCCTAACGGGCACCCCCTCTACTTCAGAGGGGGAGCTAAAAGGCAGTTTGGGTCATGAAGATAGAGATTGACAAAGGATCGGGCTTCTGTCATGGAGTGGTGACTGCCATCCACAAGGCAGAGGAAGAACTGGCAAAGGGCGGACCGCTCTATTGCCTGGGTGACATTGTACACAACAACCGTGAGGTGGACAGGCTCAGTGAGCTGGGGCTCATCACCATAGACCATGAACAGCTCAACGAGCTACACGATGCCAAGGTGCTGTTACGAGCCCACGGAGAGCCTCCATCGACCTACCAGATAGCCAGGCAGAACAACATAGAAATCATTGACGCCACCTGTCCTGTGGTACTGAAACTCCAGCGTCGAATCTTCGAGGCATATAACACCAGTCCGTCATCTGAGGTCCAGATTGTGATTTTCGGCAAGAACGGCCATGCGGAAGTACTGGGCCTGGTGGGTCAGACAGAAGGGAAAGCCATCGTGATAGAGAGTCTGGAAGAGGCTAAACAACTGGACATGACCAAAAGCATACGCCTTTTCTCGCAGACCACCAAGTCGCTTGAGGAATTCCTGAAGATTGTGGAATATATCCAGCAGCATATTTCAGAAAATGCCACATTTGAATACACCGACACCATTTGCCGTCAGGTTGCCAACCGCATCCCTAACATCCGGAAGTTTGCCGCGGCACATGACCTGGTGTTTTTCGTAAGTGGAAAGAAAAGCTCCAACGGGAGAATCTTATTTCGCGAATGTCAGAAAGTCAACCCCAACACCTACTTCATTGACAGTTCGCTTGAAATCGACTGGAACCAGTTGGAAGGCGTGCAATCGATAGGTATCTGCGGTGCTACATCCACCCCGAAGTGGCTCATGGAATCCATCGAAAAGGCTATCATAGAGAAAACAGGAAACGCCGAGGGGAAAGATTGAATGATTATTCCCAAAAACAAAGTGTCAACTTTATTGTTTTTATGCTCTCTTAATCGTATCTTTGCAGAAAGTATGTACAATTTAATAGCATAGAGATATGGCAGAAATCAAATGTATCGGTATCTTGACGTCAGGTGGCGATGCCCCTGGCATGAATGCAGCCATCCGTGCGGTGACCCGTTGTGCCATCTATCACGGGCTGAAGGTAAAAGGTATCTATAGAGGTTACAAAGGCTTGGTAACGGGCGAAATCGTCGAGTTCAAAAGCCAGAACGTGAGTAACATCATCCAGCTGGGTGGTACTATCCTGAAGACAGCCCGCTGCCAGGAGTTCCGCACTCCCGAGGGCCGTCAGATTGCCTATGAGAACATGAAGAAGGAGGGCATCGATGCTTTGGTGGTGATTGGCGGTGACGGTTCGCTGACCGGTGCCCTGCAGTTTGCCAAAGAGTATGACGTGCCTTGTATAGGCTTGCCCGGTACCATCGACAACGACCTGTATGGCACCGACTCTACCATTGGTTATGACACCGCACTGAACACCATCCTGGAGTGTGTCGATAAGATTCGTGACACAGCTACCAGTCATGAGCGTCTGTTCTTCGTGGAGGTAATGGGACGCGATGCCGGTTTCCTGGCATTGAACAGCGCTATTGCCGCAGGGTGCGAGGCAGCCATCATCCCAGAGTTTGCCACTGAGGTGGACCAGTTGGAAGAATTCATCAAGAACGGCTTCCGCAAATCCAAGAACAGTAGTATCGTGATTGTTGCTGAGAGCGAACTGACGGGTGGTGCCATGCATTATGCCGAACGTGTTAAGAACGAATATCCACAGTATGATGTACGTGTCACCATCTTAGGACACCTGCAACGAGGTGGCAGTCCTACGGCACACGACCGTATTCTGGCCAGCCGCCTGGGTGCCGCTGCCATTGATGCTTTGATGGAAGGACAACGTAACGTGATGTGTGGTCTGAAGAACGACCAAGTGGTATATGTTCCTTTCAGCCGTGCCATCAAGTTCGACAAGACCATCGACCGCCAGTTGGTAGATGTACTGAAGACCCTCTCTATCTAAGATGGCCGAAAGCCCGATACTGCACCTGCAGCGCCAGCAGCTTCTGCTTCGCATGGAATATGACTATGAGAAGCAAGAGTTCCAACGGCAGACTGAGACCATGGGGGTGGCACGTAAGGTAAAACGTGGCATGTGCTGGTACCCTTGCACCGCAGGACGCAGTTTCTATAATTCGCTGAACCAACTGGTGATTGAAATCACCCGCAGCGAAGATACAGACATTGAACATGGATTTGAATATGGTAAGCCCGTCTGCTTTTTCAAACAAAGCGCGACGGGCAACCTTTCTTATTATACCTTCCTCGGCACGGTGAGCTACGCCGACGAGGCACGCATGGTAGTGGTGATGCCGGGTGGCAATGCGGTGATGGAGCTCCAACAGGCGGAAAACCTGGGTGTCCAGCTCTACTTCGACGAGACGAGCTACCAGACCATGTTTGAAGCATTAGCTGATGTATTAAAAGCCAAAGGTACCCGACTGGCCGAGCTGAAAGATATCATTTTAGGAACCTCCAAGCCTGGTTTCCGCCAGCTCTACCCCATAGGTTTTCCTTGGCTGAACCCTACTCAGGAAACGGCTGTCAACAAAGTGCTCTGCACTAAGGATGTGGCAGTGGTACATGGTCCTCCTGGTACGGGTAAGACCACCACAATGGTTGAAGCCATCTACGAGACCTTGCATCGTGAGCCACAGGTGTTGGTGTGCGCACAGAGCAACATGGCCGTGGATTGGATATCGGAGAAACTGGTAGATCGTGGGGTGAATGTCTTGCGCATCGGCAACCCGTCACGTGTGAACGACAAGATGCTGTCATTTACCTATGAGCGTCGTTTTGAAGGACATCCCTCCTACCCTGAGCTATGGGGCATCCGCAAGGAACTGCGCCAGCTACAAGGCAGGCGGCACAGAGGAAGCCGCGATGAACGTGATGGCGTACGCAGCCGTATCAGCCGATTGAAAGACAGAGCTGTGGCGTTAGAAGTACAGATTAACGCAGATTTGTTTGCCTCAGCCCATGTGATAGCCTCTACCCTGGTCAGCAGCAACCACAGGCTGTTGGGTGGCATGCATTTCGGCACCTTGTTCATTGACGAGGCAGCACAAGCCCTCGAAGCTGCCTGCTGGATAGCCATCCGTAAGGCAGACCGTGTGATACTGGCAGGTGACCATTGCCAGTTGCCCCCTACCATCAAGTGCTACGAGGCTGCCAAAGGTGGGTTGGAGCAGACCATGATGGAAACGATTGTTGCCAACAAGCCAGAGACTGTTTCGTTATTAAAGGTTCAATACCGTATGAACGAAGCCATCATGCAGTTTTCTTCCGATTGGTTCTATCATGGTGAGCTGGAAGCAGCCCCAGAGGTACGTCATCGTAGCATCCTCGACCTCGACGCCCCCATTTCCTGGGTCGATACATCGGAGATGGATTTCAAGGAACAGTTTGTGGGAGAGACATTCGGTCGCATCAACAAAGACGAGGCCAACCTGCTGTTACAGGAATTGCAAGCCTATATAAATAAGATTGGTGGGGAGCGCATCTTAGATGAGCGCATCGATTTCGGCATTATCTCTCCCTACAAAGCACAGGTGCAATACCTTCGCGGCAAGATTAAAGGGAATGAGGCCTTGCAGCCCTACCGCCACCTGTTTACGGTCAACACAGTAGATGGTTTCCAAGGACAGGAACGAGATGTAATCTTCATCAGTCTGGTGCGTGCCAACGAAGACGGTCAGATTGGTTTCCTGCGTGACCTGCGACGTATGAATGTGGCCATTACACGCGCCCGCATGAAACTGGTCATTTTAGGAGATGCCTCCACCCTTGGCAAGCATCCGTTCTACAAGCAACTCATGGCGTCAGTGAGTTCTTCTGTGCCTTCGATGCCAAGGGTGAGCTCACAAGTGGCAGCTGGCAGTTAATAAACAAGACTTCATAAGAAGGGGATGTGATTACACAGAGAATGGGCTGACTTCCGTCAGCCCATTCTCAATTTTCAATAGTCAATTACTTCATAGCAGCCAAAGCTTCACCATCAGGATCGTTGCGAACCTCGCAAACATCGTTCAGGATCATAGTGGGCTTGTCGGTGTCGTTGAACGCAGGCCACTCTGGCAATGCACCGCAATTAGGATCGCCAGTACGCATGAATGACAGTAATGCATCAGACATCTTGTTAGCCAGGTCACGAGGACGCTTGCCACCACCAGAGTGGGTCACCATGCGATCGGTATTGCGGAACCAGAAGCAGATATCAATGCAATGGAACGCACGCGCGCGACCGTTGAACGTAGGAGGATTGAAGCCGAACCATGCCAGATAGACAGGAGCGCCCTGCTTAGCCTTGATGCTGATGTTGTTGATGATGCCAGTACGAGGACTGGTAGCCATACCGATGATGTCACCCGCATTAGCATTCGGGAATGCTTTCTGATAAGCAGCTGCCACAGCAGCGCCCTTGCCTGGATAGCGCTGGTCTAAGTACTTGCCCAGACCTTCAGCGTCGAGGTTCTCGAGTGAAGGATCTGACTGTGCGGGACTGAACTCAGCCATGGTAGAGCAATAGATCATAGGTACTTGAGCAGAAGGTGCATTCGGGTCATCGTAGTAACCAGCTGCAGGGATGTGCTTGCCATCAGCCACAGGAGCGAAACCTGCACGAATACCGCCATTCTGCTTGCTGAACTCACGTGAAGCCTCATTTGCCAGTGCGAGATACTCTCTCCAAGGCATCTGCTGCAACTCCTGAACAGACTTCTTGCTGTACTTCACGATGAACTTACCCAGTTCGCGGCTTATATCCTGTGACATAGCATTATTGGCGTTACCACTCAGTGCCACACCCTTATGTATCAAGCCCTTGGTCTCAGGCATAGCCACCAGTGTGCAGACCTTGGCACCGCCACCTGACTGACCCATGATGGTTACGTTATCAGGATCACCACCAAAGTTGGCGATATTCTTGTTCACCCACTTCAAAGCAGCAACCATATCCAGTGTACCCACGTTGCCTGAGTCTTCATACTTACCGTCAACACCAGAGAAGTCGGTGAAGCCGAAAGCGTTCAGACGGTGGTTCACAGATACGAATACGATGTCGCCATAGCGAGCTATATTCTCACCATGATAACCATCCTGCTCGATGCCGTTACCGGCAGCGTAGCCACCACCATGGAACCATACCATTACCGGACGCTTCTTACCGTCGGCCAGGCCCTTGGTCCATACATTCACGAACAAGCAGTCCTCACTGAGGTTGCTGTAGTTCCAGTGGTCACGCCATACACCAGGGTTGTTGGCATAGTTAGGATCGTTCTGCGGAGCGCAGTAGCCATATACCATCGCAGGCTTGATATCGCTCCAAGATTCGGGCTCCTGTGGAGGCATGAAACGGTTAGCACCTTCTGTGCTGGCGCCATAGCGTACACCCAAGAAAGTGTAAACATCTCTTGACATGAAACCCTGCACCTTACCATACTGGGTCTGTGCAATGGCGATGTCATCACCGATAAATACCTGCTGCTCATCAGCCTCGCTGCTGGCAGCATTGTTGTTCTGATTGCCGGTGCAAGCAGAGAAGCCCATCAGCAGGGCAGTTGCACACAGCGCTAAGAAAGAAAGTTTTTTCATATTGCTTTAATTTTAAAGAATAACACCGCAATATTAGCAATAATTTCATTTTCAACCAAATGTTTTGGTTACAAATTACACCCTAATATAATAGGGTATAGTTGCATGTAGATGACCACCTCTCTAAAATGCTGAGGAAAGTTAAATTCCATCTTTTTCCCTCCCCTTTTCCCTGCGTTTATCCACTTTTCCCTGTTTTTCTATTTGGCAGAGGAAATAGACAGGGAAAAAAGGGAAAAACGGAAATGGGTGTATTATCTTCGCATACGCAAAAACAAAGAGGTGAGACTGAGCTGCACAAAGGCGCCAAGTGCTACGAAGACTGACTGATTTGAGGATGCGAAGGTAACATTATTATTAACTAAAACTATTTGTTTTTATGAGCTTAATCTACAAGAAAACGAGCAAAGTGTTAAACTTTAACAAGGAGAATCCGGTAACCTACTACAAGCTGCAGCAGATGAAGCAGTCGAAGGTGACTTACGATCAGCTGAAGAAGGATGTCCTTCGTGCCTCAGGCTTAAGCAAGACGCAGACACAAGCTGCCATCGATGGCATGGTAGAGAGTCTCTGTCACTTCATGGAACTGGGGCATACCGTGCAGTTAGGAGGCTTCGGCACCATCCGTCCCATTTTCAAGACCAAGGCGCAGGACAGCATGGATAAAGTAGGCGTAGAAAACGTGACACGTTGCAAGCTGATTCTTTACCCTGGCAAGGATTTGAAGGCAACCTTGAAGAACATCACCTTCGAGAGCGGCGAGAACGACCCTGATGATGATGACAACGAGAACAACACCAATACAGGTTCCAACCCTTCTAACGGTTCAGGTACCGGAAACGGAGGGAACACTGGTGGCAACGGAAATGGTGGTGAAGGTGGCAATGATATGCAAATCTAAGGCTAATTGAAACACCTGTCATAGAGCGAGGCTATTGCCTCGCTCTTTTTTTTACCCAATCCGCCATACCACAGGCACAACTACGTTGGAAAAGCCACAAAAACGTCCTACATCTCCATAGAGATATACTGCTTGCCTCTCGAGAGATATACTGCACACCTCTTGAGAGGTGACCTGCATACCTCTATAGGAGGTGTACTGCTTGCCTCAACAGAGGTGACCTGCTCACCTCTGTACTAATCCGAGCCTCATCCCAGCCAATCTGCGAGTGACATACGACTTTGACAGTCGTAATGTCCCAAAAAAAACGAATTAATTTGTCATTTCGTTCTTTTCTCAGTACCTTTACAGCATGAAAAGTACATCAACTAACGATTTCAACTACGACAGCTTTGACCGACTGATGTCAACCTTCCTCCAAATGAGCCATGTGCTGATAGAGGAATGGCACAACTGCACTACCGAGGAGCTTACCCATGACATTCACTCACTCTGCGTAAAAGGTTCACGCCTTTGCAACATGATTGACATGGATCTTACCTTACAACAGCAAGACCTCACACAAGGACGTAAAGATAAGAACAAAGCCTACTTTTTAGGATTGGGCGACCTCATCATGCCACTGGTAAGACTCCTCACCAAAGACGTAGTGAAGCTACAACAAGAGGGAACTTTGGAAAGACCTTTAACCAATGACAATCAGGTAGATTTATTCTTCCTGATGCCCAAATTGGGAGAATGGGTATTGCCCACTGCACCAGATAAAGAGAATGTAAGAATGGCATTTACCGAATTGCCACTGATGCTCAGTGCCATAGAGAAGGAGATAGATTACAAGCCATCTTTTGACGAACCCTGGGAGTCGCAATTCATCTATACTTTCAGGTATTTTTCCATGCTGTGCCTGCTTGCCTTCCACTTCAAGCACTTAGCATTGATGATGCACAAGGAATTGGGCAAGGAAGAAGCAGGGCACCTGCTGACGAGGAAGGTGCAGGCATACCAGGAGACGGAGAAAGGGAAAGAGGAGATGCGCCATTTCATCGCCTTGTTGAAATACGAGTATGAGGGTAAGAAGCCGTCATCAGAAGCGCTGAACACGGAACGCAGACAATTGGTGAAGCTGCTGCCAAAGGTTTTCCAAACCTGTTTCATGGAGCATATAGATGATATCAACGAACTGGCAGCCAGTGTCACGACTATCCATCCAATGCCGGGTGAAGATGACTTTCAAGCTCTTTTTCTTGCCATCGCCAAATACCAGTGGATTTCCGGAAAATTGTACGAGCAGAGCCATTCAGCGTGTATTGCGTCTGAACCCTACAACAAGGTATTCCACACCAATATCAACGGGAAACCCGTGGATTTCAATCGCCTGCGCAAGCAGATAGGACAGATGGTAAGCATGATAGAGCGTAAGAACCATTGGTTCTGCATCTACAGCGTACTGAAATACCGCAACCTCATCAAAGACCCTGTAGCTACCCATTTTGCCGAACAGATGCAAAGTACCGACTGGTTCCCTCACCTGCCCGATGTGCTTCGGTTTACAGGAGAAACCTTGACAGAATACAACGGCTACCTGAACGACACTTCCTTCCCCACCTGGAACCGTGACCGATACGACAGCTTCCGCCTGCGCAAAGGCAAGAAGAAATGGTCGCCCACCCTTTGGAGCAAGTTCCAACGCCTCTGCTATGAGTTGAACGAATGTTTTGATACATAATAAAATTTACCACTATGACAAAGAAAGTATCAGTATTAGTTGGTGCCGGCAGCATCGGACAGGCGATTATCCGCCGTGTGTCTGCAGGGAAACATGTGGTGCTGGCCGACTATAGCTTAGAGAACGCAAAACGTGCTGCCAACACATTGGAGAATGCAGGGTTTGAGTGTTCTACCATCCAATGCAACCTCGGCTCGAAAGAGGATATCCTGCGGTTGGTGGAGTTTGCCACCAGCAAAGGTGAGGTAACAAACGTGGTGAATGCTGCTGGCGTATCGCCCTCTCAGGCTCCTGTGACAGAGATACTGCGCGTTGACCTCTACGGCACAAGTGTACTATTGGAGGAGGTCGGAAAAGTGATTGCAGAGGGTGGCTCAGGAGTGATTATCTCCTCGCAGAGTGGTCACCGTCTGCCTGCACTGCCACAGGATCAGAACGATGCATTAGCCACAACTCCTGTAGAAGGACTGTTGGAGTTGCCTTTCATCAAGGAGATTAACGACACGCTGAAAGCCTATCAGTACTCGAAGCGCTGCAATGTGTTGAGAGTGATGTACGAGGCTACCCGCTGGGGACGTCGCGGAGCTACTATCAACAGCATCAGTCCAGGCATTATCATCACGCCACTGGCTAACGATGAACTGCACGGTCCTCGCAAGGACGGCTACCTGAAGATGATTGAGGGTATGCCTGCCCGTCGCGCAGGAACGCCTGACGAAGTGGGCGACCTGGCTGAGTTCCTGATGTCTTCGCGTGGTCGTTTCATCAGCGGTGCCGACCTGCTCATCGACGGTGGCTGCACCGCCAGCTATTGGTATGGTGATTTGCAGTATTTGAAAGCGACACATTGATTGATTAAATAATTTATTGATATGAGTAAAGTATTACTGATTAACGGAAGTCCGCACGCTCATGGCTGTACCTATACAGCTTTGAGCACGGTAGCTGACGAATTGAACAAGGATGGCGTGGAGACAGAAATCATCCACATCGGTCATAAGGACATCCGAGGTTGTATCGGATGCTGTAAGTGTTGGGAGTTAGGCAAGTGCGTGTTCGACAAGGACATGGTGAACGAGGTGGCCATAAAGTTCAAGGAAGCTGATGGCCTGGTGGTAGGCTCGCCCGTGTATTATGCTGGTGCAAACGGTACGCTTACATCGTTCCTTGACAGGTTGTTTTTCTCAGCCTCGTATGAGAAGCGTTTCAAGGTGGGTGCAGCGGTGGTTTCTGCACGAAGGATGGGCACAACAGCGGCGCTCGACCAATTGAACAAGTATTTCCTTCATGGCGAGATGCCAGTAGCTGCAAGCCGCTATTGGAATGCCGTACATGGAAATAACTCAGAAGAGGTTATGAAAGATGAAGAAGGATTACAGACGATGCGTGTGCTGGGGCGCAATATGGCTTTCCTTATCCGTGCTATCCGTGCTGAACGTGAGCGCAGCGGACTGCCAGAGCAGGAAACCAAGCGAATCTCAACAAACTTTATCAGATAGGTCAATGACTGACAAAGAGCAGATAGAAGCCCTGTACCGCGAGATGTACGAGGCGATGATTGCCAAGGACACCACAACGCTGAACCGAGTTCATGCCGATGAGTTCGTGCTGACCCACATGACGGGTATGCATCAGTCAAAACAGATGTATATCCAGGCCATTGCCAACGGTACGCTAAACTACTATTCCGCTGAGCATGAAGAGATGGACATCAAAGTGGATGGCGACAAGGCGACTATGACAGGTCGCAGCCGTGTAAATGCTGCCGTCTTTGGCGGTGGTCGCCACACTTGGTCATTACAATTGTCCTTACATCTCGTCAAGCGCAAAGGACAATGGCTGTTTACTGCAGCAAAGGCATCGACGTATTAAATAATCTAATTAATTCATCGGAGTGATGCCGACCTCGCACTTGAAGTAGCAGTTGAAGGCGATGGGTCCTGCAAAACTGAAACGGTCATGCCACTTGGGAGATACAGATGGCTGAAAAAAGTTAAAGAGCTCTCATCGACAAAGGCAGCTCTAACCCATTTTTTTCAAGTAATTCTTTGTCGCTTAGAATATCTTGTGCGTCACCGATATATACCGAGCCCTGTTCCGTCAACAGGACAACCCGGCTACAGGTGTCGAGGATGAAATTCAAGTCGTGGGAGGCAATGAGTTTGGCACAATCCAGGTTATTGACTACCTTGATGAGATTACGGCGGTTACGGGGATCTAAGGCAACAGTTGGTTCATCCATCAACATTAGTTTCACAGGCATTGCCAAAACCGTAGCTATGCTTGCCAGTTTCTTCTCACCACCCGACAGACGATAGACCTGCCTGTCTTTCCTGTCGGTCATACCCACTTTGTCGAGGGCTTTTATCACGGCTTCATGCACTTCATCAGACTTCAAACCATAATTACGTGGAGCAAATGCCACATCCTCATAGACCGTTGACATAAACAGCTGGCTATCGGAGTCCTGAAAAACATAACCTACATGGCTGCGAACTTGCTTCAGATGCTTCTTATTCACCTCAGTACCTGCAACAAGAACTTTTCCCTGTTGTACCTCCAGCAAGCCGCAGAGCAGTTTCAGCAAGGTGGATTTCCCCACCCCATTGGCACCAATCAGTCCCACACTTTCTCCTTCATCAATCGTGAAGGACAGGTTATTCAAGACCTCATGCCTTTTGCCTTCAGGCAAGCCTTCATAGGAATAGGACAAGCCATTGATATCTAATATATTCATAACACTCTGACGATAATTAGAAAAACAATCCAACCTACAGAATAGAAAATTTCAGTGGGGCTCAAGCCTGATTTCACCTCCACAGGATATTGGCCTTGAAATCCACGGAGCATCATACAATCATAAACAGTCTCGGCCTTATCTATACTACGCAACAGCAACTGCCCTATCATACTGCCCCACACGCGCCATTGCACCCCTCTTTGACCAGGGGCACGCAAGGCGTATGCCTGTGTCATACGCTCCACCTCTTGCAAGAACACCATCGTATATCTGTAAATCAGCATGAGAACCGTTACCAAGGACGCAGGCACATGGAGCATTCTAAGCACATGACAGACGTCCTCCATCGTGGTGGTGAGCATCAGCAGATAAGCGGCGGAAATGGCCAGGCAGCCCTTGAACATCAGCGTAAGCATAGACACCATGCCCCCTGTTATCATTACACCGCCTACCATAAACATGGGAGTATGGTCGAAAAAAGGATTGGGCAAGCCTACCAGAGACACCAACAGAAAGACAATCCACATGCGTCGCCACATCAGACCGACCGCCACATTGCCCAATATGCAGAGTACCACAGGATATACCGCCATCAGCAGGACACCTGCCAAGTGATATTTGGGAAAAGAGACAAGCACAATCAGATAGGCCAGCGTGACGATGAGCTTCGCCAACGGGTGAAGGCGATGCAGCCACCCTCCACCACGGGCCTCTCTATCCATAGCATGCAGTTCGTCGATGGCTCTACTGATGTGGTTCATGCTTCACACGCTTAATCAACAGACATATAGCCACACTTAACAATAAAACCAAAGCGGCGCCCAACACGCCTGACACCGTTGTACCGAGGTTGCTCTCTGAACCGCTGAAGCCATAATCAGGCAGCAATGCCATATTCTCCTGCGCCGACTCAGCCCACTGGTGCAAAGAGCCTTCAGCCTCTAATTCGGTTGAGCCTGTCACCTTCTCCAATGACCATTCCAGACCATCAGGATTAGAAGAGGCGAACCAAGAAAACAAGCCAGCAATAACGAGGGCGCAAGCTCCCAGAATGGCAGACACCTTCATCACCCCCATCATTTTACGTTGGTTGCCAGATGCTTCATACCCTTGTAACAAGGATGGTCGGGTATTCAATATAAACAGTAAAACCGAAGCTGTGATTACTCCTTCTACCAAACCAATAACCAAGTGGATGGGCAACATAAACGACACAAAAGTGGTAAAAGGCAACTCGGTAATGCCTGATGCCAACGTTTCTAACGTCACTGAAAAGGCTCCTAACAGCAAGCTCAACACACATCCAAGAAGCGATGCCCATACAATGCGAGATTTAGTGATACCACCCCGCATAAAGGCATTCCATATCAGATAACCACCCACGAAACAGCCATAGAAGCCCATGTTCCACACATTGCACCCCATGGCCAGTATGCCTCCGTCGGCAAACATCAGGCACTGAATCAGCAGGATGGCTATCATGGTAAGGAAGCCTGCCTCTGGACCGAGAATGGCACTGAGCATCATGCCACCCGTCAGGTGCCCTGAGGAGCCTGTTCCAGGAATCGTAAAGTTAATCATCTGGGTAGCGAAGACAAAAGCGCCCAAGACTCCCATGACAGGAATCTTGTGATTGATGTCTTCCCTCTGTATCTTTTTCAGAGAATAGCCTGCCGCTACAGCTGAGCAGGCATACATGGTTCCTGCCACTACAGGCGAAACCAGCGCATCTGCCATGTGCATAGTATCAGAGTTTATTTAGTTGTTAGTATTTATGAGTTAATATGTATGTCCATACTGCCAGAGCGGAATCCCTCCAAATCAAGGGTCACATAGTCGTACCCCATACCTTTCAGGGTACTGGCCACCTGCTCCGACCAACTAAGCAGTTTTGGCATATCTTCTTTATCCACCTCAATGCGAGCCACATTGTCATGCACCCTCACCCGCACATTATAGAGACCTTGAGCCCTAAGCCATTCTTCTGCCTCATCCACCTGGCGCATGGCTTCATAAGAAAGCTGAGTACCATAGGGGAAACGTGTTGCCATACAGGGAGTGGAAGGACGGTGAGCCACAGATACCCCATATTCAGCAGCCAGTTTTCTGACCTCCTCCTTCGTGATGCCAAACTTCGCAAGCGGACTGATTACATCCAGTTCTACAAGAGCCTTGATGCCAGGGCGATAGACATGCATATCATCTTCGTTAGTTCCATCCATTACACAAACAGCTCCCAATTCCAAGGCTTTTGCCTTCAACTTTTGGAAAAGCGTCTTCTTGCAGCGATAGCAGCGATCTACCGGGTTCCCGTCAATGCCCGCCTCACCCAGTTCATCCACAAAGATAACCACATGTTCAGCTCCAGCCTCCTGAGCCACCCGTGTGGCGATATCCAAATCCTTCATGGGATGCAGACGAGTGTGCATCGTTATGGCATAGACTTTCTTGCCTGTCAGCGATGCAGCCTCACAACACATTTTGAGCAACAGACTGCTGTCAACACCACCAGAGAAAGCCAATGCCACATCCTGCCTTGCCAGCTGCGCGATATACGCAGTCAGTGCCTGTTTCTTTTCTTCGTAGTTCATAGTTCAGCCAATACTTTACGGTAAACTTCCTGATAGCTTTTACCTGAAGTCTTGCAAAGGGCAACGATATCTTCATATTCAGGATAAGCACGTTCTGTTCCGTCAGGCAGGGTGCATACTTTTACCTTTACCTCACCCAAAGCGGTCTTCACCGTCCTTATGGTACGAGCCAGTATGGTACGTTCCATCCTAAGCACACGGATGCCGATGGTGGTAGTTTCCTCAAAGATAATGCGTTGCAAGGTTTCAACCTGTTCTTTCTTGCAGATGACGTTCAGCTGGTATCCAGGGCGGTTCTTCTTCATGAACACGGGGAAATAGTGCACATCCCTCGCCCCTGCCTGGAGCAGTCTATCCATCGTATAGCCCAAGGCTTCACCGGTGCAGTCGTCGATATTGCTCTCCAGTTTCACAATCTCATCCTTGTCATGCTGCAGAACAGGCTGGGTTTCTTCTATCAGCATGGCGCGAAGCAAGCTGGGCCTTTCATAGTTGCGCTTACCTGCACCTATGCCGGTCTTGACAATCTTAAAATGCTCAGGCAAGGTATCGCTGGTACGTATGGCAGCCACAATAGCAGCACCCGTAGGCGTCACAAACTCGCCTTTCGTATTTGTTAGATGCAGGTTCAACTGGTGGGCATCCACGATATTCGCCACGGCAGGCACGGGGATGGGCAATATGCCATGCTGGCACCGCACGGTACCCGTTCCTTCATAAAGCACAGGCACAACCACCTCCTCAATACCTAAGTTGTCCAGGCATACAGCCACAGCAGCTATATCGACTATGGAGTCAACGGCACCCACTTCGTGAAAATGCACCTCCTCCTTAGGTAAACCATGAGCCTTAGACTCCGCATCTGCTATAATCTCAAACATCTTTACAGCCAATGCCTTAGCCCGTTCGCTCATTGAACTTCCTGAGAGTATCTCCACGATATCCGCCAAACTGCGATGCTCATGTCCGTGAGCATGTTTATGTCCATGTTGCTGGTTGTGGTCATGATCGTGATGGTGATGATGGAACCATCCTAAGAAATGAGAATGATGGTGCTCATGGTCGTGCCCATGTTTGTGTTGTCCTTCTTCGCCGTGCAGATACTCCATATCGTGGTCATGGTTATCGTGCTCCAAGATCACGTTAAAGTCACAGGCATCTATGCCAGCCTTTTGCACACGACTCACTCTGGTCTCAAAGTCCGCGAGGGGCAGGCTCTCCAAAGCCTGGTCAAGTACCTGCTGGTCAGCTCCCAAGTCGAGCAAAGCAGCTACGGTCATATCCCCGCTGATGCCAGAATAGCATTCTAAATAAAGCTTTTGTTTCATATTTGTATTGTCATTTGGGGTTTATTATCCTTTGCAAATAGCCTGGTTAATCTGCGCAGCCAGGTAGCCTGCTCCATAGCCATTGTCGATATTGACTGTAGCCACACCATTGGCACAAGTATTAATCATGGTAAGTAAGGCAGAGATGCCGTGCATACTCGCCCCATAACCTATAGATGTGGGTACAGCAATCACCGGTTTGTCAACCAGTCCACCAATCACACTTGCCAAGGCACCTTCCATACCAGCCACAGCCACCACGCAATTGGCGCGCTGAATCAGGTCGAGCCTTGCCAACAGGCGATGCAGCCCACTAACACCCACGTCGAAGACACGCTCTACCTGATTACCAAAGAACTCAGCTGTTTGGGCAGCCTCCTCCGCTACAGGGATGTCGGATGTGCCTGCTGTGCATACGGCTATCAAGCCAACCTTATCCTTATCAGGTTTCTCAATCTTAAGAATCTTGGAAATGGGGTCATAAACCGCATCGGGAAAACTCTGCCAAATCAATTTGGCCTGTTCCTGGCTTGCCCTTGTACCCAGCACCTCGCCTTCGGTCTCGATCAGACGCTTATAGATGGCCAGCAAGTGATCATCCGCCTTACCGCTACAAAACACAACTTCGGGGAAGCCAGAACGTAGTTTACGATGTGTGTCGAGCTTGGCATATCCTAAATCTTCAAAAGGCTGCCGGCGGAAAAACTCCTCAGCCTCCTCCACTGTCATCTTGCCAGTCTTGACCTGGAGCAATACATCCTTCGCGTTCATGGTTTTAAAGAAAAAGAGGTGATGATAAAAAAAGGAGTGAGAAAATGGATAAAAATCCACTCTCCCACTCCTAAGTTAGTCGAAATACTAGTTGTTTTCGGGACGCAGCTGGCGAACCACCTCGGCAGTGCGCCACATCTCAGAGTCGTGCAAAGCAGCCAGCTCCTTCTCCAAGCCTACACGGTAGTCGGGCTTTGAGTTGGCATCGATAGAAATCTGAGCCTCGTGGCCACACTTCACGCTGGCATACAGCTTCTCCACTACAGGCTTGATAGCATCGTGGAACGGACCCATCCAGTCCAACGCGCCACGCTGAGCAGTGGTAGAGCAGTTGGCATACATCCAGTCCATACCCTTTTGAGCAAACAAAGGCATCAGTGACTGAGTCAGTTCCTCAACGGTTTCGTTGAAAGCCTCTGAAGGAGAGTGACCGTTCTCACGCAACACCTCGTACTGAGCCAGGAGCAAGCCCTGGATGGCACCCATCAGTGAGCCACGCTCGCCGGTAAGGTCAGAGGTTGCCTCACGCTGGAAGGTTGTCTCGAACAGATAACCAGAACCAATACCGATACCCAGTGCCAATGTGCGGTCAAGTGCCTTGCCTGTAGCATCCTGATATACTGCATATGATGAGTTCAAGCCACGACCCTCGAGGAACATGGTACGCAGGGAGGTACCAGAACCCTTAGGAGCCACCATAATCACGTCGATATCTTTCTGAGGAACACAACCGGTGCGGTCGTTCCAAGTAATAGCAAAGCCATGAGAGAAATACAGCGCATTGCCTGGCTGCAAGCACTTCTTCAGGGTTGGCCATACTGACATTACAGCTGCATCTGAGAGCAGGCACATCACGATAGTACCCTTGGTAGCAGCCTCTTCGATAGAGAAAAGGGTCTCACCTGGTACCCAACCATCAGCAATAGCCTTCTCAAAAGTCTTGCCCTGACGCTGACCTACGATGACATTAAAACCATTGTCACGCAGGTTGCATGCCTGACCAGGACCCTGCACACCATAACCAATAACAGCAATAGTTTCATCTTTCAATACCTCACGAGCCTTCTCCAATGGAAACTCTTCACGTGTCATCACCTCTTCGATGACACCGCCAAAATTCATTTTTGCCATTTTCTTTCTTGTATTAATTAAGTTTATCAAATATCACTTTTGACCGACAAACTACCTCTTGTCGGTTCTTCTTTACTTCCACATCATAGTGACCATCATCCACCTTATCCATATAAAAAGCCATGTTGTCGGTGGACATGGTTTCAGCCACGTATGCCATTTCAAACCTGCGCACCCGCTGTTCCCTGAAAGCATTGACAGGAAACAGGTCGAGGATATGTTCAATATAACGGATACTGTTTACATGACCGTTGATATCCATGTCACTATACTTCACAGGCAACTCCTCTATGGGTTCAAGACTGCTCACCTTGATACGTGAAGGTTTCTCAATAGGACATTCTTTATCGCAGATATAGCCAGCAATATCTCCTTCATGAACAGCCATCAAATCAACAGGCTTGCGGGTATCGGTGTTTATCATCGCCCATACCGAGCGGGCGTAAGCCACAGGCTTCCCTTCCTTATCAAGCACGGCGAAGTTACGGTCGGTGAACAGGCGATACACATTCTCCACCCATGTCTCAATGGTGAATGGTTCATATTGAAAAGGCAGGTCGGTTAGCATCTCCAGGGCCAGCCTTGACAGCACCCATGTATAATGCTCCTTATTCAGCCGGTCGATGCCAAAGCCCCTGTCGTGAGAATGGAAGCCCGCCACATTCAGCAAATGGTTACCCAGCACACCAATGGTCAGGTGGCCCGTATAATCTACATGAAACGGCTCGGCAACAAACTGATAAGTTCCTATCTTAGCCAATTCGCTCATAGTCCCCTCTGCTCATATTTTTTGCCACGCTTCTCCAAGTATTCATCCACCCTTTCAAAGCTACTCTTGGTTACCACCACGCGACCTGATCTTACGAACTGCAAGACACAGCCCAATTTCATCAGTTGCCCGTTCATGGCTGTAATCTCCGAACTAATATTATCGTGTACCACCACGGCATAGGTAGTATTAACTTCCACGATACGAGCGCCAAACTTACGTATTACACACCCCACTTCAGCATTTGCCTCCAACACATGTGTCTTCAGCTTATACAGCGCAATCTCATGCTGGAACACCTCATCATCCGTATAATACTGTGTCTGTACCACATCTATCTTCTTACTGATTTGCTTTGCCAACTTCTCCATCGTGTCTGGATCGGCCCATGCAGTGATGGTATATTTATGTACCCCAGGGATAGACGAAGCCGAAACATTCAAGCTCTCAATATTGATTTGCCTACGTGTAAAGACAGCAGTCACTTGGTTCAGCACACCTGCCACATTTTCAGAGTGTACAATTATCGTATATAATTTCTGTTCCATACTTATTCTGTTTCAAGCATTATTTCACTGATGGCACTTCCCGGAGGAGTCATTGGCAACACGTTCTCTTCTTCCGTCACCACTGCTTCCAAAATGAATGGGCCATCGGTAGTGAGCATCTGATTCACAGCGTCGGTCAAATCCTCACGCTTCATCACCCGGAGAGCAGGAATACCGTATGCCTCGGCTATCTTCATATAGTCAGGGTTCATCATGTGTGTGAACGAGTAGCGACGGTTGAAGAACAATTCCTGCCACTGACGCACGTTGCCCAAGAAATGATTATTCAAGATAACCACCTTCACAGGACACTTATGCTCCATGATGGTGCCCAGTTCCTCAATGGTCATCTGAATGCCACCATCACCAACGAAGAGGCACACCGTCCTGCCAGGCGCTCCAAAGGTAGCACCTATGGCAGCAGGCAGACCAAAGCCCATGGTACCTAAGCCACCAGACGTCACCATACTGCGCTTATTGAGCAGGTGGAAATAGCGCGCCGAAGTCAACTGGTTCTGTCCTACGTCAGTCACCAAGATACCCTCATGCTTCGTAGCTTCTGCCACAGCATGCACCACCTCGCCATAGCTCAGTGTCTCTGTCTTTGGGTGCAACTCGTTGTCAATCACCTTTTCATACTCCAGTTTCTCGTAGGTAGTAAAGCTGTCACACCACTTCGCATGTTTGGCAGGCTTCAGTTTCTCAGCCACCACGCGCAAGGTCACCTTGCAGTCGCCTAAGACAGCCACATCCACCTTAACGTTCTTGTTGATCTCAGCAGGGTCGATATCGAAGTGAATGATTTTCGCCTGTTTTGCATAGTTAGGCAGATAGCCCGTAACACGGTCGCTGAAGCGCATACCCACCGCAATCAGCACATCGCACTTGTTCGTATTCACATTTGGTCCTATATTGCCATGCATGCCCAGCATACCCTTGTTCAGCGGATGATTATAAGGCAATGCGGAAAGTCCCAACATCGTGGTTCCGCAAGGGATATCGGCCTTCTCGATGAAATCAATCAATTCCTGGTGTGCATTACCCAGTTCCACACCCTGTCCCACCAACATAAAGGGGCGTTTGGCGTTGTTAATCAACTCTACTGCCTGCTCTACCGATGCCATATCGGTATCGGGTACAGGGTCGTAACTGCGTATATAATCCACCTCTGCCGGCTCATATTCTATCATTTGTGTCTGTGCACTCTTGGGAAAGTCGAGTACCACAGGACCAGGTCGGCCGCTCTTGGCGATATAGAAAGCACGTGCCACCGCTTGCGCAATGTCGTTGGCATCGCGAATCATGTAGCTCCACTTAGAAATAGGTTGCGTCAAGCCCACCCAATCGACCTCCTGAAAAGCGTCGGTACCCAAGGCACCCACACCCACCTGTCCGGCTATTACCACAATAGGCGTACTGTCAATCATCGCGTCAGCGATGCCAGTAACGGTATTGGTAGCCCCCGGGCCACTGGTCACAAGACAGACACCCACTTCACCAGACACCCTGGCAAAGCCTTCTGCTGCATGAGCAGCACCTTGTTCATGTCTCACCAGTATATGGTTAAGCTTTCCCAAGTGGTCATACAAGGCATCATACACAGGCATGATACTACCACCCGGATAGCCGAATATGGTCTTCACTCCCTGATGCTCCAGTGCTCTCATCAACGCTTCCGATCCAGATATCTTTTCCTTAGTCATAGCTTACAATTTGAATTAATCATTCTTCATTATTCATCCTTAATGATCCTCACCGCTCCCTTATCAGCCGAACTAACCATAGAAGCATACGCCTGCAGGCTCTTCGGCACCTGACGGCAGCGGGTAAGAGGTTGCATAGGTCTTGCAGCCAGTTCCTCATCACTGAGCACCACGTTGATGCTACGGCGAGGAATGTCTATCTCGATGATGTCACCATCCTTGATTTTGCCAATGTTACCGCCAGCCGCAGCCTCAGGAGAGATGTGTCCGATGCTCAGGCCAGAAGTACCACCGCTGAAACGACCATCGGTAATCAGCGCACACGCCTTACCCAAGTGACGACTCTTAATATAAGAGGTAGGATACAACATCTCCTGCATGCCAGGGCCACCTTTCGGTCCTTCATGGGTGATGACCACCACATCGCCGGCATTGACACGGTTCTCGTCGAGAATGCCATCGCAAGCCGCATCTTGTGAATCAAACACACGAGCCGGTCCGCTGAAATGGAAGAGGCTCTCATCCACACCTGCGGTCTTGATGACACAGCCATCCTGAGCTATATTACCCTTCAGTACAGCCAATCCGCCATCCTTAGTATAGGCATGTTCCAAATCACGGATGCATCCATTGGTACGGTCGGCATCAAACTCCTTGTAATAGGTCTCTTGTGAACCCATCACATTACTGAAGCGGTTGGCTGGAGCACTAAGATAGATATTCTTAGCCTCTTCGCTCACCTGCTGGGTTTCTATGGTATATTTATCGATTTCCTCTGCCAATGACATGCCATCAACACGTTTCAACGAAGTATCCACCAGTCCGCCTTTCGCCAACTGCTGCATGATGGCCACGATGCCTCCGGCACGGTTTACATCCTGCACATGATACTTGTTGGTATTAGGAGCCACCTTGCAAAGACAAGGCACCTTACGACTCAGCATATCGATGTCGTCCATATTGAAATCCACACCCGCCTCATGAGCCACAGCCAACAGGTGCAACACAGTATTGGTGGAGCCACCCATAGCGATGTCGAGCGACATGGCATTGAGGAATGCCTGACGGGTAGTGATGCTACGAGGCAGCACGCTCTCGTCACCCTCCTCATAATATTTATAGGTGTTCTTTACAATCAGTTTCGCAGCCTGCTGCATCAGTCGCTTACGATTAGCATGGGTAGCCAGCACGGTTCCATTACCAGGCAAAGCCAGACCGATAGCCTCTGTCAGACAGTTCATGGAATTTGCGGTAAACATGCCAGAACAGCATCCGCAACCAGGGCAACCCACTTGCTCAATCTCTGCCAAGTCGGCATCGCTCACCGTCTTATCAGCACCTTTGACCATCAAGTCAACCAAATCCACCTGCTCGTTACGGTAGTTGCCAGCCTCCATCGGGCCACCCGACACGAAAACAGCAGGGATGTTCAGTCTCATGGCAGCCATCAGCATACCTGGCGTTATCTTGTCGCAGTTGCTGATACACACCATGGCGTCAGCCTTGTGGGCATTCACCATATATTCCACACTATCGGCAATAATATCCCTTGAAGGCAACGAATAAAGCATGCCATCATGTCCCATGGCGATGCCATCGTCGATGGCGATAGTATTGAACTCAGCCGCAAAGCATCCCAATTTCTCAATCTCTTGCTTTACCAACTGACCAGCCTCATGCAGGTGCACATGTCCAGGCACAAACTGAGTAAAAGAGTTGACTACTGCAATGATGGGCTTGCCCAACTGTTCTTTTTTCATGCCGTTAGCTACCCATAGGGCCCTGGCTCCAGCCATGCGTCTGCCTTGCGTACTGAACGAACTTCTTAACTGATGTTTCATCTTTATCAATCTATATAGTATTAAGTTGCAAAATAACTACTTTTTTTACTATTTGCCAAACGAATTTAAGAAAATGTTGTCAAGATGTAATTATTAATAACAATTCACCAGCAAACCATCTGCGAGCCTTCTCACAACCATTTGCTCTCCTCCCGCCTCGCAAAAAAAAGCACGCTGAGACTTGGAAGACTTCCTAAAAAAGTACTACCTTTACAAGCAAAATCAAATACTTGTAATGACAAAAAAAGAAAGATATGGGGGAATCATCGGATGGTTCCGAGAGAATATGCCTATTGCAGAGACAGAGCTGCATTACGAGAATCCGTTTCAGTTGCTGGTGGCGGTTATCTTGAGTGCCCAATGCACCGACAAGCGAGTGAACCTGATTTCCCCAGCCTTGTTTGAAGCCTACCCCACTCCCGAGGTGATGGCAGTATCAACGCCCGAGGCAGTATATGAATATGTGAAGAGTGTATCTTATCCCAACAGCAAAGCCAAGCACCTGGTGGCAACGGCACAGATGCTGGTAAAGGACTTTGGTGGCGAGGTACCCGCCGAGATGGATGATTTGGTGAAGCTGCCGGGCGTGGGCAGAAAGACAGCCAATGTGATGCTCAGTGTTGTGTGGGGCAAGGCCACCATGGCGGTAGATACACATGTTTTCCGTGTGAGCCACCGATTAGGATTGGTATCTGAAAGCTGCAATACCCCGCTTAAGGTTGAGTTGGAGCTGGTGAAGCACATTGCCGATGAAGACATCCCCAAAGCCCACCACTGGCTGTTGCTGCATGGCAGGTACATCTGCCAGTCGAGGACACCGCATTGCGAGAAGTGTGGCTTGCAGCCGTGGTGCAAACATTTTATGGGCAAATAAGTATGGAATTAGAGAAAGATTTTGTATCTTTGCGACTCAAAAGAAGTATATTTCAAACTTTTTATATAAAAAGAACTATGACAATTGATCAATTTAATTTTGCCGGTAAGAAGGCAATCGTACGCGTGGACTTCAACGTGCCACTCGATGAAAATGGTAATGTAACTGATAAGACCCGTATCATGGGTGCGCTGCCAACCTTGAAAAAGGTTCTGGCTGACGGTGGTGCTGTCATCATGATGAGCCACATGGGCAAACCAAAAGGCAAGGTAAATCCTAAGATGTCGCTGAGCCAGATTGTCAAGCCTGTATCTGAGGCTTTGGGCGTAGAGGTGAAGTTTGCTCCTGACTGCGCTAATGCGACTGCAGAGGCAGAGGCATTGAAGCCAGGTGAGGCACTGCTGCTGGAGAACCTGCGTTTCTATCCCGAAGAGGAAGGTAAGCCTGTAGGCGTTGAGAAGGGTACTCCTGAGTATGACGAGGCTAAGAAGGCTATGAAGAAGAGCCAGAAGGAATTCGCCAAGAAGTTGGCTTCTTATGCTGACGCTTATGTGATGGATGCATTTGGTACCGCTCACCGCAAGCACGCTTCTACCGCTGTCATCGACGAGTTCTTCGATGCAGATCACCGCATGTTAGGTTACCTGATGGAGAAGGAAGTACAGGCAGTTGACAACGTACTCTCTAACATCAAGCGTCCGTTCGTAGCCATCATGGGTGGTTCAAAGGTGTCTTCTAAGATTGGTATCATCGAGAACCTGCTCGGTAAGGTGGACAAGCTCATCCTTTGCGGTGGTATGACTTATACTTTCGCCAAGGCTCACGACGGCGAGATTGGCGACTCAATCGTTGAGCTCGACAAGCTGGATGTAGCATTAGGCGTTGAGGAACTGGCAAAGAAGAACGGAGTTGAGTTGGTACTTGGCTCAGACTGCAACGCAACCAATGGTCTTGACTTTGGTACTATGTCGCTGAAGCCAGGTGCAGAAATCATTACCTGCCCTGCCAACAAGGTGCCTGCAGGCTTCGAAGGTGTTGACGCCGGTCCTGCCAGCCAGGAAGATTTCCGTAATGCTATCAAGGGTGCAAAGACCATTCTGTGGAACGGTCCTGCCGGTGTATTCGAGTGCGACGCATTCACTGCTGGTAGCCGTGCTATCGGTGAGGCTATTGCTGAAGCAACCGCAGAGGGCGCTTTCTCACTGATTGGTGGTGGCGACTCTGTAGCATGCGTCAACAAGTTCGGTTTGGCCGACAAGGTAAGCTATATCTCAACTGGTGGCGGTGCACTGCTGGAAGCCATCGAAGGTAAAGTACTTCCAGGTGTAGCAGCTATCAAGGGTGAGTAATCACATATTTTAGCCTTATTATCAAAGAGGCGGCTCAATAATTATATCAATTTTGGGCCGCCTTTTCTTTGATATAAGCATAGATTCAAATAAGATATTAATAACCAAAATGAGATTGGAAGAAATACAGGAACAGTACAAGCAGGTATTAGGACTGTTAAAAGAGCACAGACTAAAGGAAGCATTTGAACTGATGCAAACGATGGCACAGGCTTGCGGCAACTATCCTTTGCTACAAGAGTTGGAGGGTATGCAGACCGCATATGGCTACATGTTACATTACATGCAGCAAGGGATGAACGACCCAGAGCGCGAGAAACTGTATCATAGTTTGCTGACACAGGCCTTTAACCTGGCCGACCAATTGCATCTTACCCTGCAAGAAGACCTGTCTTCCCAATACTACTTCACCTTACGTAAACAGCTGAAGCATCAGTCATCCAACTTGCCCAAGCTGCTCAGTACGTTAGAGTCTTTCGCCGACTGCCTCAGTCTGTACGAGTTGCTACACGACGAACAAAAGTTGCAACAAGACATGAAAGTGCACGAGGATGCCCTCGGTGACCTGTTCAGACAGACTTGGGTTAATAGTCGATGGACCAACTCCGAGCGAGACACTGCCTATAAATTCCTCTCGTCTGAGCTGATTACTGCCAACGACCTTTCCCTTTTCGTGAGTGCCGTGACCCTGAGCCTCATGACTTGTTTTGACGAAGAGAAGATGCTCTGGCTCATTGAAGCCTTCTACCACAAAGATGCCAACGTAAAAGTACGTGCATGGGTGGGGTTTCTGGTGGTGGCTCATCTGCAAAGCGAACGTATAGCACTCTACCCAGGAATTCAAGCCCGTCTCAGCTTGATTCAGGAAGAACAACCTTCTTTCGACAGCGACCTCAATGCGATGTATATCCAACTGCTAAGAAGTCAAGACACAGAGCGCATCAATAAGACTATGAACGAAGAGATTGTACCAGAGGTGATGAAGAACATCCAAAACCGGAAGCAGAAACCATTGGATGAGAATGACGTAGAGATGAATCCGGAATGGATTTTCGACCTGGATGCGAAGCTGAGCAACAAAATGATGAAGTTAGGCGAACTCCAACAGGAAGGAGGAGATATCAATATGGGCATGTTCTCAATGATGAAGCGCTTTCCTTTCTTCGAACATATCCAGAACTGGTTCTACCCCTACGAGCCAAAGCATACCGAGGTCATCAAGGCGATGGGCACCACCCCCGAGAAAGAGAAAAAAGTGGGCATACTGCTCATGCATTTAGGCATGCTTTGCGACAGCGACCGCTACTCTACTGTGTTCATGATGAGTCAGATGAATGATGAGCAGCGCCAAATTGTATTCAGTCATTTATCGCCTAATGACATAGGGGATTTGACGGAAGAAGAGGACAATGAATTATATAACTATGCACAAATGCCAGCCACCATAGGCAAATACTACATCCAAGACCTATATCGCTTCTTTAAGCTCTATCCGTTGAAGAATCAGTTCCACGACATCTTCAAGGACACCCTCATGCTGCATGAGAATCCTGTCCTGAAACCACTGATATATCAGGCTGAATACCTACGACAAGTGGCCGATTTTCTTTTCAAGACAGATAATTTTGAGATGGCATTGGACATCTACGATGAGCTGGAGCAATTGAAAGTCGTGGACAAAGATGTGCTACAGCGCATTGGGTATTGCCATGAACGTATCAACAGAGACTACACTTCAGCTGCATTTTACTATCTACAGGCAAACGACATAGCCCCAGGCAGTACTTGGACCCTACGACGACTGGCCACATGCTATCGGCACAAGAGACTTTTTGATAAAGCGAAAAACTGCTATCAAGAACTGATGATGTTAGAACCTGAAAACCTCTCCTATTCTTATAATATAGGTACTTGCCTTATTGAGTTGGGTGAGTATGATGAGGCGTTGCAGTGTTTTTACAAGATGGATTTAGCAGAGGAAGATAACATCAAAGCTTGGAGAGGCATTGTTTGGTGCTGTTTCCGCAGTGGCAAATTAGAGAAGGCCCAACAATACTGTACTAAAATCATCAACCTGCAACCAGATGCCAACGATTGGCTGAATGCAGGTCATGTAGCATGGTGCCTTGGTAATTTGCCTCAAGCAGTGGAGTATTACCAACAAGGAGCAAAAGCAGCGACTTCGCCTCTCGCTTTCCGCAAATTACTGCTGCAAGATGCGCAACTGCTGCAACAGAAAGGGATTTCCAAGACAGACTTTTTCCTGATGCTGGAACTGATTTAGAACACCTTGAGTTCCCGATAGAGCCGTTGCACGGGCAAGCCCATTACATTGAAATAGCTGCCCTCTATGCGTTCCACCCCAATGAAGCCAATCCATTCTTGCACGCCATACGATCCCGCCTTGTCGAAAGGCTGGTACTTATCTATGTAATACAAGATTTCTTCATCGGTCAACCGGGCAAAAGTAACCTTGGTCTCTGCATAAAAACTGCGTTGTTTCTCTTTGGTAGTAAGGGTGACACCCGTAAATACCTCGTGTGTATTCCCAGAGAGCTTATGCAACATATTGATGGCATCTTCCCTGTCGCGAGGTTTCCCTAATACCTCTCCGTTCAGCCACACAATGGTATCGGCAGTAATGATTAGTTCGCCAGGTTGTAACATCGGTTTATAGGCATCAGCTTTTTCCTTAGAGATATATAGGGGTATGTCACCACCCTGCAAATGCGCTGGATACGACTCGTCAATATCGGGCAACGTACGCACTTCGTAGTCGAAACCCAACCCCGCCAACAATTCTTTTCTTCTTGGCGAGTTACTTGCTAAAATAATAGACCATTGAACATTCATTATGCATTATCCATCAATCATTATTCATTGACTACCAACCGAAAGCCTCTGCATTTTGCATCCACAGGCCATTGGCCTTGAGGTATTGTTCCACAATATCACGTCCCACACCGTAGCCGCCATTGGCTGATGAGATATACCTGGCAGCATCCTTAACCTCGGGACATGCGTCATTAGGGCAGCAGGGACAGCCGCAAACACGCATTATCTCTAAATCGGGAATATCATCGCCCACAAAGAGAATCTCGTCATCCCGCAAACCATAACGCTGCTTATATGCCTCGTAGCAGACGATTTTCCTCGATGCTCCCAACACTATATTTTCTGGCTTTATACCCAGTTTTTCGTAACGCAGTCTTACAGACTCACAAGTGCCGCCAGAGATGATTCCCATATTCACCCCCAACTGAGCAGCTCGATGCAGGGCATAGCCATCTTTGATGTTGACGGTACGCATAGGAACGCCTTCGAGATCGATAGACACCACATTGGCACTTAGCACCCCATCAATATCAAACAGCAGTGCCTTTATTTTCCTTAAATCATAGTCTATAACACCCATATTCTTTCTTTTTGTGCAAAAATACAATTTTTATTTATAACTTTACCCCACGTATGGCCCTAAAATTGACATCATATTACCGAGGAAGTCATGTGCCCGACCTGCCAGGCAACGATACCTTCCATTCGACTGCCCTGTTCCATATTTTCGAAGGAACGCCAGGGTGCAACCCCATTTTGTTGACAATCAGCGAGGACGGAGTGGTATTGGCAAAGATACTGGCTGTGGTGCAGCGCATTGTGCGATTCGTGCCGTTTTATATGATTCGTCGTTGCGTGGCTTACGGTCCAGGGGAATTCTTTTGTGAAGACAACCAGCGAGAGAACCTTCTCAACATGATGCTGAAGGAAATTTCCAATTATGCACATCGTTTAGATTGTTTCATCATGTAAGTAAGAAACCTG
>JAGCCV010000053.1 GCA_017651505.1 Bacteroidaceae bacterium
AGTGGTTTTACACCTGCTGGTGCAGCTAAGGCAACAACAAAGGAGTTGGCAAAGTTGGCCGTAGCAGAACACGAGGCAGGCCGTCCTTTCCAAGTTAGTGTGTTTACTGGTGCATCTACCGGTCAGAGTACCGATGGTGACTTGGCTTTGGCTCAGGCTATTAAGTTCCGTGCTCCTTACACAACTAATCCTGATTTCCGTAAGCATGTCAACATGAATGAGATCGCATACAATGACCTCCACCTGAGTCACATGGCACAGGAATTACGCTATGGTTTCTATGGCAAGCTGAACTGGGGTATTCTGGAAGTGTGCGACATTGAGGAGAAAGACGGCAAGGTTCGCGCATACCTCACCGCTGCTGGTGGTATCAGTCCTACAGTGGCCATGTTGGCAGAGCACATCATCCTGGAGTTGAACGCCTTCCACTCAAAGGGTGCCAAGTTGTTGCACGATGTTTATCAGCCACTCGACCCACCTTACCGCAAACCTATTCCAATCGAGCATGTAAGCGACCGCATCGGTACACCGTATGTAGAGATTGACCCCGCTAAGATTGTGGGTGTGGTAGAGTGCAACATTCCTGACGAGGCTCGTGGTTTCAAGGGTGAAGACCCAATCACTACCCAGATTGGCCACAACACAGCAGAGTTCTTGGTGAATGACATGAAGCGTGGCATCATCCCAAGCACCTTCCTGCCTTTGCAGAGTGGTGTGGGCACTACCGCTAACGCTATCCTGGGTGCACTGGGTAAGGATAAGAATGTGCCCGACTTCAACATCTATACCGAGGTATTGCAGGATTCAGTAGTGGCTATGATGCTGGAAGGTCGTGTAAAAGATGCTTCTGCTTGCTCACTGACCGTTACCAACGACTGTCTGATGCAGGTATATGACAATATCGACTACTTCAAGGATCACCTGACCCTGCGTCAGAGTGAAATCTCAAACTCACCTGAGGTAATCCGCCGTTTAGGTGTTATCGCTATTAACACTGCTATTGAGGTTGACCTCTACGGCAACGCTAACTCAACCCAGGTTAGTGGTACCAAGATGATGAACGGTATCGGTGGTTCAGGTGACTTCGAGCGCAATGCTTACATCAGTATCTTCACCTGCCCATCAACTGCAAAGGGTGGTCTCATCAGTTCTATCGTTCCTTTCGTAAGTCATCAGGATCACTCAGAGCATGATGTGAATGTTATCGTTACTGAGCAGGGTGTAGCTGACCTTCGTGGCAAGTCACCATTGGAGCGTGCTAAGTGCATCATTGAGAACTGCGCGCATCCTGACTATAAGCAGCTGTTGTGGGACTACTTGAAGATTGCCAAGGGTGGACAGACTCACCACTATCTGCCAGCAGCATTCGCATTCCACGACACATTGGCTCGCAAGGGTGATATGCACTTGACAGACTATGCTGAATACGTGAAATAAGTTTACCTTATTTATATATTAAGATTAGGAACACCGCAAGCCCACATGCTTTGCGGTGTTCTTTTACTATATTTGGACGAATGACGCGGATAATCTTTACGGGTTGTTCCCTTCTGGGGAACTACTCGTTCCCTATAGGGGAACAGTCTGTTCCCTATGGGGGAACAGTTGATAAACCATATCAGCATGACTTTTCTGCCTATACTTGCTTACTTCTCCTGATTCCCTTAGACACTTGTTCTCTTCATTAGCTGAAACAATAGACAGTTTTTTTGCGGTCGTACTGAATCAATAGACACAAGCGAAAAAGCCCCTCACGTAGTAGAGTATTTACTCTTTAACAAGTAATTCGCAGATGGCGTCTTGCAAAGTGCGAGCTTCGGCAGCCTTTAGCTGGTTTTGGCACATGATGGCAAAGGCAAGGTAACGCTTCGAGTTGGTTTCCAGATAACCCGCCAAGCAATTGACCCCTGTATAGGAACCTGTCTTGGCATGAACTCGTTGATAAGCAGGACTGCCTTTCCGCATACGGTTCTTCAATGTGCCATCCACGCCTGATACAGGTAAAGAACGGAACAGATGAGGGAAAATATTGTCACGATTATAAGCGTAACGTAGGAAAGAGACCAACAACTCAGGGGACACATAATCATACATCGAAAGACCGCAACCATCGGCAAAACGATAGTCATCTGGATTTAGACCCATCAACCTGACAAGAGCTCGCACTGCATTCAAACTATCATCGGCAGAGACATGCCGCTTTCCTGAAGCCTGCAAGCCCATACGGGTGAACATCGCCTCAGCACTAAGGTTGTCGCTCTCCTTCATCATTTGTTTCAACACTTTCTGAACGGAGGTCTCATAAACTGCTACCAACTGACAAGTAGCGTCTTTCTGCAGTTCGGCAAAGCTATACCAAGGCTGTATCAAGGTAAAACGCATCCCCAATCGATCGAGGAAGGTATGCATAAAGAAGTCCTGTGAAGAATACACATTAATCTCCTCCACCCTGCGAGCCGTGATGTTGCCACTCACAGTAATATCATTCCCGTTGTTCAACCAATCACGCATGACGGTAAACTTACCGGCAGCAGCTGTCTTGGTCTTGGTCTCATTGATGACATTGAAATAAGAAGAAAAAGGCTTTACCTCCAAACGAGCTGCCTCACCTGGATTAGTAGGAATGGCAGTCACTTTCACAAAGCCCTTGTTCAACATCAGTGGAGAGAGATAAGGCTGGTAGCTCTCAGGGTTATCATCCCACAGCCAGCCTTTGCCCCAATACATAGAATCGCGCATCGACACATCGCCATATACCTGTCCGGTAATCACATGGAAAGGGAAGGAAGCTGTGAGATCTACCAACGTATCAAGTGCCGTTTCCATCAGTTCGGGGTCCATACCGCCAATCACATAGATATCCCCACGAAGCGTGTCATTCACCATCTCCCCCTTTGCCCATACCTCGGTGCGGAACGATTCCTGTGCTTGTAGTTGGTTCAAGGCGGTAATGGCTGTAATAAGCTTCTGCGTAGAGGCAGGACGACAAAGTTTATCAGCTTGATAAGCATAGAGTGACTGGTTGGCGTTCAGGTCGAACACCGACACACCTACCACCCCTCCTTGCGGCATCTTGGCTTGAATCAGGGAGTCAAGGGAATTGACAATTGAGAATTGAGAATTGACAATTGAGAATTGAGAATTAGCAGTTACAGCATTTTGGCTGCTAACAGCTATCCTGCCGACCATGGTCATGGCCAACACAATAAACAACTTAATAATACAATTGTCTCTCATCCTGTCAGACAATTCCTAATTGGCTACGCCGAATTCACAATTCTCAATTCTCAATTCTCAATTATAAATTACCAGATTTTAACCCGCTCACTCTCAGGACGCCACATAGCATCACCCTCTTTCACGTCGAATGCCTCATAAAACTCAACGGTATTGGAGAGTGGTCCTAACACACGCCACTTGGCAGGAGCATGCTCGTCGCTCTTCACACGTGTGGCCAATGCTTCTGGGCGGAACTGCATCATCCAAGCCTGCGCATGACCCAAGAAGTAACGCTGAGCAGGGGTAAATCCGCCAATGATTTCATTATTCTTATACTGATCTGTCTTCTTGAATGCCTCGAAGCCCATAATCAGTCCACCTAAGTCGGCTATATTCTCACCCTGGGTGTTTTCACCGTTGATGTGTAAGCCATCCACCACCTCATAGTTGTCGAACTGCTCCACAATCATCTTTGTCTTTGCCTTAAATTTCTCCTTGTCCTCATCGGTCCACCAATTGGTAAGGTTACCTTCCGCATCGTAGTTGCAACCTGTATCATCGAATCCGTGTGTCACCTCGTGACCAAACGTACTACCACCGATGATGGCATACAGGATAGCGTCATCAGGCATACGGCCATCGAAGCCAGGCACAATGATGTTACAGCCAGGAATGCAAATCTCATTGTTCGATGGACTATAATAAGCGTTGTAGGTCTGAGGTTGCATGTGCCACTCTGTACGATCTACAGGCTGACCATAACGGCCAATCATGCGCTTAAAGTTCCAACCAGCATAGTTCATCATGTTACGTACGTAAGAATCACGTGTGATTTCCAATGCACTCATATCTTTCCACTTGTCAGGATAAGCCAGTTTCATGTTTACAGCTGCCAATTTCTTGAGTGCCTTCTCTTTGGTAGCCTCACTCATCCAGTCGAGGTTCTTGATGTGGTTCTCAAACTCAGCTTTTATGGCATTGCCAATCTCCACAAACTTCTCTTTGGTGCCCTTGGGCAAATATTCTGCTACATACACCTGTCCTACCAAATCGCCCAACACACGGTTAGTCACATCCACCACACGCTTCCAACGAGGACGAGGTTCCTGCACACCGCGCAAGGTCTTGGAATAGAAGTTGAAATACTGCATATAGGTGTTATCGTCAAGGTAACTTGCATAGCCATCCAGCAAGCCCACCTTCAGATAGTCTTTCAGTACCTTGATATCAAACTGTTTCATGTGTCCGTCAAGAGCCGTGAAGAACTCAGGCTGCCCTACCACAATGCTATCAACCTTGTTCAGACCTACGGCATTCAGATAAGTGTTCCAATCAAATGCAGGCATCAATTTGCTCACTTGTGCCACTGACATCTTATTGTAGTTCTTAAATGGGTCACGGGTGTCTTCCGTCTTACGTGAGCTTTTAGCCATTGCCATTTCCAACGCCATCACTCTATCGGCAGACGCCTTTGCCTCTGCATCGGCATAGCCCATCGTAACGAACAGTCCCTTCATATAATCAACGAACTTAGCACGGATATCGACTGACTTCTCATCCTCATCCACATAAAAACGACGGTCAGGCAAACTCAAGCCTCCTTGGCTCAAACCCACAGAGTTTTCATTGCTGTTCTTATCGTCTTGGGAAACCCCGAAATAGAAGAAGCCTCCACCTCCTACTGTGCGCAGATAAGCCAAGGTCGCAGGCAGGTCAGCCAGCGACTGCATTGCGTCAATCTTCTCAAATTCAGGCTTCAGTTCATTAATACCATTGGCATTGAGCGCCACACTATCCATACCTGCAGCATAGAGGTCGCCAATCTTCTGTTTGTTGCTACCTTTAGGATTCTCGGTAGCAGCCGCTTCTAAACAAATCTGATAGACCTGCGCCTGTACCGTATCGTCCACCGCAGTAAAGATACCCGTACTCTGCTCGGAAGCAGGGATGGGATGTTGCTTGAACCAAGTGCCGTTGGCATACTCGAAGAAGTCGTCCTGCGGACGAACGGAATTATCGATGTGAGAAAGAATGGGGTCAATTGGCTCCTGTTTCTTTGTACATGCGGTCATGACTATCAATGAGCCGATAGCCATACATGAAATTGTTTTCAACAAGTTACTTTTCATTGCTTTTCTAACATTTTATTATAAAATCGGTGCAAAAATACAATAATTCTTTTTTATAAGTCAGCATGAGCCAACAATATTTACAACGCTTCACGGAATATCTCACCTACGGTAGGGTGTGGGAATACAATGCGTTTCCAGTCCTCACGCTTGAGTTTCAACTCTATTGCCATTCCTGCTAAGGTGATAATCTCAGAAGCAGGATTACCCAACACATGGGCACCCAACAGTGTATCATCATCGGTAAAGAGCAGTTTGCAAATGCCATTCACACCTTCGTTCTCGGCAACAAAGCGACCAGAGAAAGCCATTGGCAGTTTTACCACTTGATATGACCGACCACTTTGCTGCAAAGCCTCTTCAGTCATGCCTACACCAGCCACTTCCGGCACAGTATATACCACACCTGGAATCGCCCGATAACTCATCGCATCCTGCTTGCCAAGAATAGCGTTCACAGCCACCTCTGCCTCTCTCACAGCAGTATGTGCCAAAAGTGAAAAGCCCGTCAGGTCACCACACACATAAACCGCAGGCACCGATGTCTGCATCTTTTCGTTCACCACGACACGCCCCCGTTCGTCGGTCCGCAGGTGCAGGTTCTCCAAGCCAAAGCCTTTGGTAACAGGTCGCCTGCCCACACTCATCAGCAGTTTGTCAGCTTCCACAGATTCTATACCACCGTCTTTTTCAAAGAATACCTTCGTAACCAATCCTTCTTCATAAGATACCGATGTTACCTTCGAACTCAGGTGGAACGTCACACCCTTCTTGGCATACTCGGCACGCAACAGAGACGCAATCTCCTTGTCCATGCCCCCCAAGATCTCATCCATCATCTCTATCACCGTTACCTTCACGCCTAAGCTATTGAAGAAAGATGCAAACTCCATGCCTATCACACCCCCTCCAATGACGGCCAACGTCTGAGGCAATTCTTTGTTGTTCAAGGCATCACGGTGTGTCCAATAAGGTGTCTTATCTATACCGGGAATTGGGGGAATAAACGTATCAGAGCCAGTGCAAATAATGAGATGCTCACACTCATATACCTCTTCGCCACAACGCACATGGCTGGCATCTTCGATGAAGGCCTCACCACTGACTATCTGTACCTGATGTTGCGTAAGCTTTGCCTTCACACCCAGTACCAGTTTGCGCACCACCTTCTGCTTGCGGGCAATAATCTTGGGTAAGTCAAAGCTCACTTCGCTTGCACTCACAGCATATTTTGAGGCGTGAGCGGCATTGTCGTATGTCTTGGCAGAGTAGAGCAAGGTCTTGGTAGGAATACAACCCTCGTTTAGGCAAACGCCACCCAGACTGTTCTTCTCAAACAGCACCACACGCAAGCCTGCTTTACCAGCAGCTTCTGCAGCAGTATAGCCTGCAGGACCACCGCCTATAATCGCTACATTATAACTCATATCATCCTCTTTTTATTGATTACCTCTATAAATTCTTCTTCTTTTACAGGCATCAAGGCTTCTGTATTGTTGCCATGATGCACCAATACACAACGCATCAGTCCCACACCAAACAACCTTATCTGACAAACACGTTCCACCGCCGTAACCTCGCTCAGTAAAATGGTCTTGCCCTTCATAAACCTGCCATAATACAGCACCAAGTGCCCATCGGAGGTCAGGGTATATGTAGTATTTATCAGCTTTTCAATGCCCAACACCAACAAGATTACCATCAACACAGCCAGCACGACATGCTTGTTCCACAACGCCCAAATGGCCACTCCTGTAACCAACAACAGGAACAAATATTGCCCAATTGCGATGCGAGCATGAAAAATTCTATTCATCTTTGTTTGATTTTGCCGCTAAGTTACGTATTTTTGTGGAAACAAAGAAATATAAACCAATATGATTTATAAGTACGACTTTCTCATTATCGGGTCAGGTGTAGCCGGAATGAGCTACGCCCTCAAGATTGCGCGGGCTAAAAAAGGCAAGGTGTGCATTATCTGTAAAACCACGTTAGACGAGGCCAATACCAAGTATGCACAAGGTGGCGTGGCCAGTGTGACCAACCTCGAAGTGGACAATTTCGAGAAACATATCGAGGATACCATGATAGCTGGTGACTATATCAGCGATCGCAAGGCGGTAGAACAAGTGGTGCGCAATGCACCGGCTCAAATTCAGGAACTGGTGCAGTGGGGTATCAACTTCGACCGCAAGGAAGATGGTGAGTTCGACCTGCACCGTGAAGGTGGACATTCCGAGTTCCGCATCCTGCATCACGCCGATGATACAGGTGCTGAGATACAGCGTGGCTTAATGGAGGCTGTGCGCAACAATCCTGATATCGAGGTCAAGGAAAACCACTTTGCCGTTGAGATTATCACCCAGCACCATTTGGGACGTGTAGTAACCCGTCGTACACCAAACATCGAGTGCTACGGTGCTTATATACTCAACCCCGAAACGCAGAAGGTAGATACCTACCTCAGCAAGGTAACGCTTATGTGTACAGGTGGCTGTGGTGCAGTTTACCAAACCACCACAAACCCAGTCATCGCTACTGGCGACGGCGAGGCCATGGTTTATCGTGCCAAAGGCACGGTGCAGGATATGGAGTTCGTGCAGTTCCACCCCACCTCGCTCTATCATGTTGGTGAGACACATCCTGCCTATCTCATCACCGAGGCGATGCGTGGCTATGGCGGTATCTTGCGCTTGCCTTCGGGTGAGACGTTCATGGAGAAATACGATGAACGCTTGTCTTTGGCACCTCGCGACATCGTGGCGCGTGCCATTGATAAGGAGATGAAGATTCATGGCATCGACCATGTTTGTCTGGATGTAACCCACAAAGACCCGGAGGAGACCAAGCATCATTTCCCCAATATCTACAAAAAATGCCTTTCCATCGGTATCGACATCACCAAAGATTATATTCCTGTCCGCCCTGCGGCTCACTATATGTGTGGTGGTATCAAGGTGGATTTGAACGGTTGTTCATCTATCAAACGCCTCTACGCCATCGGCGAATGTTCGTGCACGGGCTTGCATGGTGGCAACCGACTGGCATCCAATTCGCTCATCGAGGCCGTTGTCTATGCTGATGCTGCAGCCAAGCACTCTTTGGCGCATGCGGATGAATACTACTTCAACGAGGCAGTACCCGAGTGGAACGATGAGGGCACACTCACCAATGAAGAGAAAGTGCTGATTACCCAGAGTGTCCGCGAGGTGGGTGAAATTATGAGCAACTATGTAGGCATTGTACGCAGCGACTTGCGTCTGTGGCGTGCCTGGGACCGTCTTGACCTGCTCTACGAAGAAACCGAGAAGTTGTTCAAGAAGAGCAAGGCCGACAAGGACATCTGCGAACTGCGAAACATGATCAATGTAGGATACCTGATAACCCGTCAGGCTTTGGAACGCAAGGAATGTCGTGGTTTGCACTACACTACAGACTACCCACTCCACGCATACGACAAGCAATAACCTAACACAAGGAAGGCATGAAGCAACAAAAGCAACACAACAAGCTATATATTAGCACCGCGTTTGTTGCTATTCTTGCCGCCTTGTTTACTATGTTGCCTTTAGGGAAGAGGCAGGTGCAGGAGCCTAATATGGTGGAAGTCTTAGCGCCAACGGATACCCTGGTGGCAATAGAAGCTCAGCCTCTTAGCCCAACGGCCCAATACTTGGATTCGTTGGGCTATGTCAATATAGCAGAGCAAGACAGCAATATCTTTGTGAGCCTGATGTACGCTCGTGACGATAATTTCATGGGTAAGGTGCTGTATGATGATCTACGGGAGGCCTACCTGCATCCCGATGCCATCGCATCTTTGCTGAAGGCACAACAGTTGTTGCAACAATCGCATCCCGATTACCACCTGATGATATTTGATGCAGCACGACCATTGTATATCCAACAGCAGATGTGGGATGTAGTAAAAGGCACCCGTCAACAGAATTATGTGTCGAACCCAGCCCATGGTGGTGGGTTGCACAACTACGGATTGGCAGTGGATGTGAGCATTGCCAACGCACAAGGCGACACCATCCCCATGGGTACCATTGTCGATTACTTAGGGCGTGAGGCACATACCGACTTTACCGCTCTCAGTGCAGAAGTGCTACAGAACCGCAGGTTGCTGATTCAGGTGATGCGTGAAGCAGGTTTCCGTTCCTTGCCCTCAGAGTGGTGGCACTTCAATCTGGTGAGCCGACAGGTGGCAAGGGAAAAATACATGGTGATACCTTAAAATTGAGAATTGAAAATTGAAGATAAAATAAAGTCGTTCATTAAAGAGCATCGTGAAGACGATGTTCGTCAGCTTGCCCTACAAGCCAGCCGCTACCCTGGTATTGACATACCCTCTGCCCTCATACAAATAGCCGGATGGCAGAGCATTCGCGACAAGGTACCCACCTGGGCAGCATGCGATGACATCATCTATCCTCCCCACCTCCCTTTAGAGCAATGTTCGTCTGAGTCCACTGCTATATATAAATATGGTATAGTCTCAAAGATGGGTGAACACGAGTCACTGGCCGATCTCACTGGGGGCTTTGGCATCGACTGCTGGTTTATGTCACACGCTTTCCGACATACCACCTATGTGGAACGCCAAGAAGAGCTTGTCAACATTGCGCACCACAACTTCCAAGCCTTAGACCACTTTCTAAAGATTTGGAATAACAGGACAAAGTCAATTATTCATAATCCATTATCCCTTTTGGAAGCAACGAGCACAGAACCAAGCATGCTTGGGTTATGCCGTGTCGGGACACAATTGGAACAATGGTCAATTCTCAATTTAAATAGTGAATCCTGGCTGTCACAGCAATCCTCCCCAGTGAGTTGGATCTTTATCGACCCTGCCCGACGCGATGGTCATGGTGGAAAGACAGTCGCCATCAGCGATTGCGAGCCCGATGTAAGTGCGTTGGAAGAGACGTTGGTCAGCAAAGCCAGCCGTGTCATGGTTAAGCTATCCCCCATGCTCGACCTCGACCTGGCACTGAGCCAGTTGAAGCACGTAGAAGAGGCGCACATCGTGTCAGTTGGCAACGAATGCAAGGAACTGCTGCTGATATTGAACCAGGAAGCGGTCACCCACACTGAGCAGACCCCTATCCATTGCATCAACATCAAGAAAGATGGGATGCAGAGGTTCCGTTTCAACAAGGCAGAAGAACAGCAAACCGCCTATGACATGGCAAAAACAATAGGACAAATCATTTACGAGCCGAACGCATCGATCATGAAAGCAGGAGCCTATCGATGCCTGGGCAGACGCTATGGCTTGCAGAAGCTGCATACCAACAGTCATCTCTATACATCCAACCTGGTTATCAACGATTTCCCCGGTCGCCGGTTTCAGGTAGAAGCCGTCAGCGGCTTTGGCAAGAAAGAGCTGAAGGCCCTGCTGGCAGATACCCCCAAGGCCAACCTTACCGTGCGCAACTTCCCTGCCTCGGTGGCCGATCTTCGCAAACGCCTCCACCTGCAAGAAGGAGGCGACACCTATCTCTTTGCCACTACCCTGCATCCTGCAGAGAAGAAACTCATCAAGTGCAAGCGAGTATAAAAAGGAAGGGCTCCACACGAGGTGGAACCCTATTCTCATATTATGACTTTAAAAGTCTGCTACCAATTAATAGCCTGTGTTCTGAGCCAATGCAGAGTTCATGTCAATCTCACGCTGTGGGATAGGCAAGATGGCACGCTGGTGGTTGGCAGGTATATCCTCACCAAGCTGGTTGGTAACAGACTTCCCGTTGCGCCAGTATGCGAAAGCAATCTGGTTCTCAGCGAACAGTTCCTTGGTATATTCAAAGATGATGTCATCAATGGTAACTGTAGCTACATCAGTGTAACCTTCTATACGGTTCTTCTCAATCTCGTTGATGAATGGAGCAGCAGCTTCACCGCCATTGAGATGGAAAGAAGCCTCAGCAGCAATCAGGTAAACCTCAGAGAGGCGGATAATCTTCGGATTGTTCACATACAAAGAACCGCGACCAGGATACTTGTTAGGATAGTATCCAGGAGCATCTGAGCTTGAAGTCTGATCCTTGATCATAGTACCACGGATGTCAGCAGGTGTATTTGTCAGATACTTGAACAACTTACCATCCTGGTTTAAGCCTACCTCAGGATAGCCACTTGAGTCAGTATAATAACCCAAAGAATAACGCTGTACATTGTAGGTTGAGTTGATAAGCAGCTCAAGAATTGACTCAGAAGTACCTTCTGCACCCCAGACACTTGCATAGTTGGCAGGAGTGTAGAGAGCATACTTGCCGCTGTTTATAACCGCATTGGCATCAGCCAAAGCGTTGGTGTAGTCACCCATATACAGGTAAGCACGTGCACGCAGTGCCTGTGCAGCCAGTTTGTTCATATAGCCGACGCCATTGTCGTCATTCAACATGCCGATGGCCTTAGTGAAGTCAGCAATAATCTGATTATAAGTCTCAGCCAAAGTAGCACGAGTTGGCTTATAGTCAGGATCAAATACCTGATCTGCCAAAGGAATACCAGAATCAGCAGCAGAAGTGTTGGCTACAGTTGAAGGGATATGAGCATACATGCGAGCCAGGTCAAAGTGCAGCAAAGCACGCCATGCGTAAAGCTGACCCTGCAGGTTGGCTACTTCTGCTCCATTCATTTGGGCTGAAGTCTCCAGCGCTTTGTTGGCATTGGCAATTGCCTTGTAGAAATACTGGAAAGGAGCAGTAGCTATCTCATCATACTTCGTAAGAGTATAATTAGAAATAGGTGTGCTGTGTCCATAGTCATCAATGATGGCGAACTCATTGGTAAGCAAGTCTGCATATACTCCAAATTCTGAAGGATATGACATTTGGTTAACGGTCAGGTAGTAAGTTACACCATTCAGTGCATATTCCAAATCCTCAACAGAGGTAATGGCTTCGTCTACTGGCAGAGCAGTTGATGGCTCCTTGTCGAGGAAGTCGCTGCAAGAAGTCAAAGCTATACCTGCTACCAGTCCTAAAGTGATATATAATTTCTTCATATTCATTTTCCTCTTTTAAAATTATAACTCGAAGTTCACACCAAATACGAATGAACGGGTAGGAGGTGTGTCTGTCTGGCGATATCCATTCACATCTACGTCTGGATCAACATTCTTTGATGCATTGTAAATCAAGAATGGATTGGTAGCACGGAAGAATACACGCAGGTTATTAACGACGTTCTTATTTACAGGAATTCTGTAACCGAAGGTAATATCACGCATACGGATATTGTTGGTAGAACGGATGGTACGTGATGAGAAACGGTCAGAACGATATGGGTTACCATAGATAGGACGTGGGTTGTCCACTTCGTCACCAGGATTTCTCCAGTAGTTGCCAACTACATCCTTGATCATGTTAAATGAACCTACGCGCACACCATCAGAGAACTGCAGGAAGTAGCCTGGATAGTCGAACATGCTGGCACCGCCCTGGAATGAGATCATGAATGACAGGTCGAAATTCTTCCAGGTGAAGCGGTTAGTGATACCACCGAGGAAGTCAGGAATTGCCTTGCCTACGATAGTGCTACCAGCCTGTGCATAGTAGTTGGTCACACCCTTTGAGTGATCTTCAGGATCAACCCAGAACTCACCGAGACCAGTTTCCTTGTTTACACCGACAAACTCCGGCAGGTAGAAGGTATGCATAGACTCACCTTCACGCAGGATATACATGTTACCATCACCATACTGAACATCCTCGCCGTTAGGCAGAGATTTTACCTTGTTGCTCTGGAATGTGATGTTAAAGTCGGTTGACCAAGTGAAGTTCTTAGACACGATGTTCTGTGAGCTAATGGTAACCTCAAGACCCTTGTTGGTCAACTTACCCAAGTTAGAGGTCTTGCTGCTGAAACCGGTAATCCAAGAGATAGGAGTATCAAACAGCATGTCTTTGGTCAGCTTGCTGTAGTATTCAACTGTCAAGCCAACACGGCCAAAGAAGTTCCAGTCCAAACCAACGTTGAAGTTCTGAGACTTCTCCCAACCCAGGCTGGGATTTGAAAGCTGAGACCAAGTGTAGGCAGAACCATCACCATAGCCGGCAGTTGTGCCATAGGTTCCCATATATGGATAGTAGCCTGTTGGCAAGTTACCATTGGTACCATAAGATACACGCAACTTCAGGTCGTTGAACCAAGGATTATCCTTCAGGAACTCCTCGCCGCTGATTCGCCATGCACCAGATACTGACCAGAAGTTAGACCAGCGGTTGCCAGATGCCAGACGAGATGAACCGTCACGACGGAAAGAAGCTGAGATGTAGTACTTGTTACCATAGTTATAGTTTGCGTTAGCCAACCATGACAGCATAGATGAACCATATTCATAGCTGCGACCACGATAGTCAGAGCCATTAGCCAGTTCAGGTAACTTCCAGGTTACATAGCCCTGAGCTGCAGCATAAGTGTAGTTCAGTTTGCGCTCTTCCAGCTCAAAACCAGCCAACACCTGGATGTTGTGATTGCCGAAGCTGTTGGCATAATTCAAGGTAGAAGAAGAAGTCAGAGTAGTATTGGTGAAGTTGTAGCGACTACCCAAGCCATTATAAGATGCACCATTCACTGAGTTTGGTGCCCAGAACTCCTGCTCGTTGTTAGCTACATAGTCGTAACCGAATACAGTGCGTGCAGTCAAGTCGAATGGCAGCTTGATTTCCAAGTCGGCATTGGTCATGCTACGCATAGTATTTGACTTGTCGAACTCAGAATACTCATTAATATTCTTGCTCTGTGACAAATGTGGGTTAGTGGTCTTACCAAATGCGATGTCAGGGTTGTACTCGCCGTTGGCCAGCTTCACTTTTGCTGATGGGTCAGAAGAATACGCAATTGACAGAGGTGCAGAAGTACCAAAGCCCTGGCTCTGGTCACTCTGGTCACGGAAGCCATTGGTGTTGGTGAAAGAAACCATCTGCTTAACACCCACCTTCAACCAGTCGGTTACCTGGTGATCCAAGTTGATACGGCCGCTAAAACGCTCAAAATCGCTACCGCGAACAGTACCGTTCACCTTATTGTAACCAAAGCTTGCATAGAACTGGGTACGGTCAGAACCGCCAGAGATACCAATCTGATGATTGGTCGTCATGCCACGGCGGTAAACTTCCTTACCCCAGTCGGTATTAACTGCAGAAGTAGGATCGTGGAACCAGCCACCCTGATCCCAAGGAGTGTTCACCTCGTCGATGGCAGCTTGACGAGCAGCATCTTTTTCCATCTTGGCACGAATCTCGAAGTAGCCAGCCAAAGCATCCTCATAATACTGCTTCAGTTCTTTAGAATTCATCATCGTGATGGCTTTCTTGTTTGCCACCTCACTCCAGCCGATTTCACCGTCGTATGTAACGCGGGTACGGCCAATGGCACCCTTCTTGGTGGTGATGATGATGACACCGTTAGCAGCACGAGAACCATAGAGAGAAGATGCGGCAGCATCCTTCAGCACGGTCATGCTTTCAATATCGTCAGGGTTCAGAGAAGACAGAATAGACTGAGACTTCAAGCCAGAAGTAGCATCACCGTCGCTTACGACAGGCACACCATCTACTACATACAGAGGCTGAGTAGAACCATTGATAGAACCGATACCACGGATCTGGATACGCTGGTCGGCACCCGGGTCACCGGTAGAAGCACCTACGCGCACACCAGCTACCTTACCTTCGAATGATTTAACCAATGACTGGCGCTGTGCTGACATATCAGTTTCACGCATCACAGAAGCAGAGCCAGTGAACGATGCCTTGGTGGTAGTACCATAAGCTACGACCATCACCTCATCGAGGACTTCCGCATCACTCTTCAAAACAATCTGAATGTTACCAGTTGTAATGGGAACCAACTGAGTTCTCATACCAACAAAAGAAACCTGCAAGTTCTTAGCAGATGCAGGTACACTGGTAATGGTGAACTTACCTTCTATATCAGTAATGGTACCTCTTGCAGTACCTTCCACCAAGATAGAAGCACCGATAACAGGCTCGTTGTTCTCATCTACAACGTTACCTGAAACGGTAAGATTCTGAGCCATTGCCAATGTGAAGCTTGCAAATAAGCAAGCCAAAAGCACTAATACTCTTTGTTTCATATAAAACACTATTAATTAAAAAAAAACATTACTTGCTTTCAGTCTATAATTCTAAATATGGAAGCAAAATTTACATTTATGCAAAGAGTTTTTTATATTAGCAAATTACAAATAATGTTCATGTTTTTGTTTCACATTATTAAGAGTTCATACCTAATTCATGGCATTTTTTAGGTTATTTTTTAAAAAAAATGTCTAAAAATTTGCAGTGTAAGATATTTTAACGTACTTTTGCACCCAATTATGTGCTTTGCGTTTATTTAGCAAATGAAATGTTTGGGAATTACGCATAAATGTAAATTTTTGAGACCTATTTTTAATTAACAATTAGTTTTATGAAACAAAGAGTATTAGTGCTTTTGGCTTGCTTATTTGCAAGCTTCACATTAGCAATGGCACAGACACGAAGAGTGACTGGCTCTGTTGTTGATGAGGCGGGAGACCCTATTATTGGCGCTTCCGTATTGGTAAAAGGAACTAACACAGGTACTATCACAGACGTAGAAGGCAACTTCGTGTTGGCTGCTGTTCCTACTTCTGCCAACACTTTGGTAGTATCATTTGTTGGTTATGCTACCCAAGAAGTAGCTATTTCAAGTAACGTAACCGTAATCATGGCTGCCGATAACGAGATGCTGGAAGAAGTCATCGTGGTGGGTTATGGTACACAGCGAAAGAAAGATGTGACCAGCTCTATCTCACGCGTAGGCGGTGATGAATTGGCTAATCTGGCTACATCTTCATTCGACACACAGTTGGCAGGTCGTGCTGCCGGTGTGCAGGTGCTTACCCCTAACGGTATCCTGGGTTCAACCCCAACCTACCGTATTCGTGGTGTATCCTCCGTATCTTCTGGCACCCAGCCTCTGATTGTTGTGGATGGTATGCCTGTAACTTCAGGTAACATTTCTGAAGGTTCTGCTTCTTATAATGCGATGACTGACATCAACCCTAACGATATTGAGTCAGTAGAAATCCTGAAGGACGGTGCAGCAACCGCTATCTACGGTTCTCGTGCTGCCAATGGTGTGGTTTTGATTACTACCAAGAAGGGTAAAGTTGGTCAGACCAAAGTTTCTTATGATGGCATGTTCACTGTAGCATCTGCTGCCAAGACCCATGAGCTGCTGAACGCAAAAGAGTTTGTGATGATTCAGAATGAACTCTGGGGCAACTGGGGTGATGAAAGCCCTGCTAAAGAGACTGGTGTTGATACCGACTGGATGAAAGAAATCTTCAGAACTGGTTTCCAGCACTCACACACTATCAACGCAAGTGGTGGTACTGAAAAGAGCCAATATTACTTCTCATTGGGTTTCACCAATCAGGAAGGTATCATCCGTTCTAACGACCTTCGCCGTTACAACGTGAAGGCTAATCTTACTCAGGATCTGAACAAATGGATTAAGGTTGGTTTGGACATTCAGGCTAACAAGAGTGAAATGTCAGGTTGGAGTACCAACAACAGTAACTCACTGTCAGGTGCCGGTTATGGCGCTGTTGCCATGTTGCCTAACGTACCTGTTTACGATGCTAACGACCCAACAGGCTACAATATTGACGCAGAAAACCGCAAGGCACTGGGTCGTGGTGGCAACGACACCTATATTGACAACAGTATTCCAAATATCGTATGGGTATTGGATCAGAACAAGAACACTACAGAGAACTTGCACGTTCTGGCCAATGCATTCGTTGAAGTTCAGTTGCCTCTCAAGGGTCTGAGCTATCGTATGCAAGGCAGTGAGAACATCAACAAAGTGATGTCTCGCACTTACTGGAACCCAGATTCTGGTGACGGTTACAGCTACGGTGGTATCTTGGACGAGAGCTATGGTAACAATCGCGACTGGAACTGGCAGAATATTCTGAACTATAACGCTACATTTGGTAAGCATAACATTTCTGCTACAGCCGTAATGGAATATACCAAGAACCATTATGACTATACTGAGGCTGAGGCTGAGGAGTTATCAGACAAGTACTTCACCAAGCACATTATCTCTAACACCTATGGCCAGCAGTATGCATACGGTTATGAAACCGAATATGGTTTGGCTTCTTATCTGTTGCGTGCCAACTATAATTACAACAGCACTTACTACCTTGGTGCTTCTATCCGTCGTGACGGTTTGTCAAAGCTGAACAAGGATAGCCGCTGGGGTACTTTCTGGGGTGTATCTGGTGCATATCGTATCTCTAACGAGAAGTTCTACGTCAACTCAGCACTGAAATCAGTTGTGAACGACTTACGTATCCGTGCTTCTTACGCAACACTGGGTAATTCAAGCATCGGTTCTAACAACTTCCCATACCTTGGTACTTATGGCGCCGGCAAGTATGGTGCTCAGAACTCTATCGGTTGGACTCAGATGGGTAACGATAAGCTGAAGTGGGAAACTACTGAAACATTTGATATCGGTTTGGACGGTGCACTGTTCGACGGTCGCCTGAACTTTGAGTTCGCTTACTGGCAGAAGAACTCTAAGGACTTGGTAATGAACGTTCCTACATCTCCAGCACTGGGTGTTCCTTACAACCGCTATGCTGACAATATCGGTAAGATCAAGAATTCAGGTATCGAGTTTACTCTGGGTGCATATATCATCCAGAACAGAAACTTCACCTGGCATGCCGACTTAAACTTCTCTACTTTGAAGAATACCGTTAAGACCCTCTATGGCGGCAACGACATCATCAACACTTACACCATCGTTCGTGAAGGCGAGTCATACAACGCTATCTATGGTTTCGACTACTATGGTGTTAACAAGGTAAACGGTAACCCAATTTGGGTAAAGGGCGACGGCTCATTGGTTCAGTTGGATACATTCGGTGATTATGACTACCATGTATATGACCCATCAAATCCTGCTGATGTTTCACAACCTTCTTCTTTGAACGCCTCTACCGACAAGAAAGTGCTGGGTAACTCTATCCCAACATGGTTCGGTGGTTTCAACAACCAGTTCACTTGGAAGAACTTCGACGCCAGCATCTTCATCCGTTTCTCTGGTGGCAACAAGATTATGAATGCTGACCGTCAGGAAATGTTGCTCAACCTCGGTTTCGAGAACCAGGGCAAGGAAATCCTGGGTCGTTGGCAAAGCGAAGCTAATCCTGGTGACGGTAAGACTCCAAAGATTGGTTACAAGGATGGCGACTACCTGTTCAACACAGAGAACGCTGACTCTCACTTCGTTGAAAACGGCGCATACCTGAAACTCGCTACCGTTACACTGGGTTACACATTCCCACGCAACTGGCTGAACTCTTTGGGTGTTACCAAGGCTCGTGTATATGTTCAGGGTCAGAATCTCCTGACATGGACTGCATTCAAGGGCCTGGATCCTGAGACATTCGCAACAGATACCGGTTTCGATAGTGCTTCAATGCCTCAGCAGCGCTCATTCACTTTCGGTGTTAACGTTACATTCTAAACAAAACAGAAAGGAAACAGTTATGACAAATAATACAATCATTAAAAACGTGCGTCGAGCAGCTTGGGTAGTTGCTTTGGCACCAGCGATTGCACTTACGTCCTGCATAAAGGACACACTGGATTTGGAACCTGCTTACAGCCTTTCCGAAAACAACGGTTTCGACTCTGCTGAACACGTAGAGTTGTCAATGGCTGGCGCATACGACAGAATTCAGAACAGTTACTACTCACCAGGTTCTACCTATAGCCGTGGCTATCCTTTTGGTGCAGCCAGCATTCTGCAGGGCGAGATGCGCGGTGAGGACTTCATGATGACCCAGCAGTTCTTCCTGGTTACTTTCCAGGGAACATACAGCACATCATCTGGTAACAACCAGGCTATGTGGGAGGCTTCTTTCGAGGCATTAAACCGTGTGAACATCGTTCTTGAAGGTCTTACGAAGGCAGGTGCTGAAGGTGTAATTAGTAGTACTAAGGCTAGCGAATATGCTGGTGAAATGTACTTCCTGCGTGCGTTGATCTATCACAACCTGATGATTCACTTCGCAGCTCCTTATAATCTGAATGGCTATAACAACGACTATGGTATGCCACTTTACCTGAGGTCAAATACCACTAAGGACGCTATCGCTGAGTCAATGGAGATTGGTCGTTCAACTGTGGCTCAGACTTATGCTCAGATTATTAACGACTTGAATCAGGCTGAGAGTTTGTTGCCAGCTACTAACTCTGTCAACAACATCTCACGAGCTAACAAATATGCAGCTATCGCTCTGAAAACACGCGTATATCTGCACATGCGTGATTGGAACAACGTGCTGACTGAGGCTAAGAAGTTTGACAGTGCTCCTTATGAACTGGAGGCTGATCCAGCTACTCCTTTCTTGAGTTATTCTAACAACAAGGAATCAATCTTCTCTGTTGAGAATACCGCAGAAGACAACACTTCAGTAAATGGTTCACTCACTTCAATGTTCAACCCTTACGAGCGTTACATGTGCCCTATCTCTCCAATCCTCTACAACAGCGAGCTGTGGCTGGCTGACGACAAGCGTCGTACAGAGTTAGTTGAGATCTATGCAACAGACAACGTTCCTTACTGCTTCAAATACCGTAGCAGCACTCGTGAGGAATACGCTCCAATGCTGCGTTTAGCAGAGGTTTATCTAAATGCAGCTGAGGCAGCTCTGCGCAATGGTGACAATGCAACAGCATTGACTTATCTAAATCTGGTTCGTGATCGTTCACTGGCTAATCCTGCAACTCAGAGTTACACTGCAGCTTCATTCGCTAACACTGCTGACTTCTTGAACGCTATCCTATGGGAGCGTCGCTTCGAGACTTTCGGTGAGGGTTTGCGTTGGGGTGACATCCACCGTCTTGCTGTTGATGATATCGCTCCTTCAGGTGGTATCCCAGCAAAAATTAAATACGCTGCCGTAAAGGGCTCATATGCTGCTACAGCATTCGGTATTGGTACTCCAATTGATGAAAGCTGGTATCTGGTAGGTGCTTATCCTTACACCGATCGCCGCTTCTTGTGGCCTATCCCAGTATCTGACCTGAGCCGCAATGCTACTCTGGCTGCTCAGCAGAATGTGGGTTGGAGCAACTAATTCATTTACTGAGAACACAATAGGTTTATTACCTATTAAATATTGAAAACAGGGACAATCTTAAAGAGTGTCCCTGTTTTATTTATGTTAAAAGAAGGGTAATACAGAACACCTTTAAACTGCATGATGCTACATAAAAAAGCCTCATTGTTCCACTCTTTCACTATGGAGAAAGAGGATGAAAACCTTACGGCGAAAAAGCAAAAAAAGGATGAATTAGTAAACATCCTTGACTATTTAATACATTTGTTTCATAAATTCGTTCCACATTAAGCATTCTTTACATAATCGGTAATCACTTTTTACACGTCATGTAATAATTATTTACAATGACTATAAAGACATTACAGAACTATCCATGAGTTTCATAGAAAAAATGTAAGTAAGCATAATATTTCGCTTGAAAAACGAAGAGATAGGATATGCAATACTCCTGATAAAAAATGATTAAAAATATTGCTGTCCGCTAAAACTTGTAATAGTATCAACTATCCTTCCGCAATACTGATAGACAGACGTTGCGGATCTTTTTTTCAAGAAGTAAGCCCCTCTATGTCGAAAAGTGACGGTTCGTCAGGTGGCGGATTATCCGTCTCAAGGAGTTTTAGCCAGTCTTTTTCGGGTTGCTCGAAGAATGTGTAGCAGTTGACTTAGTACATGAGCATGAAGCAGTCGTTAGTGGCAACCGATGTGAAGCGGATGTCCGATGCATAAGGAAAGCTGTGATGATCATGATGTTGATTGCAGTGGTATCTGCATTTATATACATTTTAGGTGTAAGGCTTTGGGGATTTGGAATAAAGTTGTATCTTTGCGGAAAGAGTAGTTAACAATGAAGACAAGAGGTGAATATATTGACATCCTGCGTTCACATGCTCCCGAACTAAAGGCACAGTTTGGTATAAAGTCCATGCGAATATTTGGTTCAGTTGCTCGTGACGAACAACGAGAGAATAGTGATGTAGATATCTTTGTCTCCATGCCTCCCAAATTCTTTAACTACATTGCAGCTTCGCAATATCTTGAAGAATTGTTGGGATGTGAGGTTGATCTTATTTGTGACCATAGTAATATTAGACCTTTTTTCAGAAATCAAATAGAGCAAGATGGAATTAATGTCTTTCCGACAGTTTCAAGTAATTGAAGACCAATTGGAGCAAATCCTTAAAGCTATCACCAACCTACAGGAGTGGAACAAAGGAATTAGAACAGCAGAAGATTACTTAACTTCGCCAGAAGGAACTAAAACTCTTGCTGCTAATTGTATGCTCATAGAAGCAATTGGCGAAGGGTTTAGGCGTATTGACTCTGAAACTAATAGTGAACTATTAATTAACAGGCCAGAAATACCATGGAAACAAGTGATAGGCATGCGTAACCGCATAGCTCATGGCTATTTTGATATTAACGTGGATTTTGTATGGGATATTGTCCAAAACGACCTTCAGCCCCTATACGAAGCTACTTCATATCTAAAAGACCACCTCAATGAAATCGTATCATTAGAGGAAGATTCATAATCGTTATTTCATAATCTATATGTAAATTATGGAGAGAAACCGTTAACGGACATTTATTCAGCAGCATCCACAAGCCAGTGGGTGCTGCTGTCGCTTTTGCACGTCTAAGTGACGGTTCGTAAGGTGGCAGATTATCCGTCTCAAGGAGTTTTAGCCAGTCTTCTTCGGGTTGCTCGAAGAATGTGTAGCAGTTGACTTAGTACATGAGCATGAAGCTGTCGTTAGTGGCAACCGATGTGAAGCGGATGTCCGATAAAATGAGTACCATTGTTCATTGTTACACGTGTTTTTGCGTGTAAACTTTTTTCTGCTTATAATTGTGTTCTATTTTTCCGCAAAAAGTTTGACTGGAAATGCTCCTTCATTTAGTTCAAGTAAAAGGGCGGGTTACTAGTAGTAAACCCACCTTTTATATCAGCTAAACGACCTGTTTTGGCTGAACTAAATAATAATGTCCTAAATGTCATCTGGAGGTAGAGTCAAGCGAGAAAGCGTGGAAATATACCTACTTACAAAAAAAGAGGCGGAGCATAACGCCCCACCTCATTGAATCAGCTATATGTAAGAAGTTAATCTTTCAGTTTAGCCTTAATGAAATCGCGGTTGAGGTGTGCGATATTGATGATGCTTTCGTTCTTCGGGCACTCAGCCTCACAAGCACGGGTATTGGTACAGTTACCGAAGCCCAGCTCATCCATCTTACTCAGCATGGCCTTAGCACGGCGCAAAGCCTCTGGCTTGCCCTGTGGCAGCAAGTTGAGCTGTGTAATCTTGGATGAAACAAACAGCATGGCTGAACCATTCTTGCAGGCTGCTACGCACGCACCGCAACCAATACAAGCAGCTGCATCCATAGCCTCCTCTGCAATGTCCTTAGGAATAGGCAGGGCATTGGCATCTTGAGGAGCACCTGTACGAACGGTTACATAACCACCAGCCTGCATGATCTTATCGAAAGCTGAACGATCTACCATCAGGTCCTTGATGACAGGGAAGCCTGCTGAGCGCCAAGGCTCAACAGTTATGGTGTCGCCATCCTTGAAACGACGCATGTAAATCTGGCAGGTTGTAGCGCCAGTAGCAGGACCATGAGGATGACCATTGATATAAAGTGAACACATACCGCAGATACCTTCACGGCAGTCGTGGTCGAATACCACTGGCTCATGGCCGGAGCTTACGATCTGCTCATTCAGGATGTCGAGCATTTCGAGGAATGAGGTATCACCTGGTATATCGTTCATCTGGAACTCGTCGAAATGTCCTTTCTCCTTCGGACCGTTCTGACGCCAAATTCTCAATTTAAATGATATATTCTTATCCATAGTTTTCTTTGTTCTTTAAAATGTTCAACTTCCCAAATTAGCTCTTGTAGTTACGGGTCTGTACCTTGATAGCCTCATATTCCAAAGGTTCCTTCATCATGACTGGTTCCTTGTCGTCAGAGCCTTGGTATTCCCAGCAACCTACGTAGAAGTAGTTCTTGTCATCACGCAATGCCTCGCCTTCCTCTGTTTGGTATTCCTCGCGGAAGTGACCACCACAACTCTCGTTACGGCTCAAAGCATCGTGTGCCATCAGCTCACCCATGGTGATGAAGTCGTTCAGGCGGAATGCTTTCTCAAGCTCTACGTTCACACCATCCTGTTTGCCAGGGATGAACAGGTCGGTCTCGAATGCCTTACGGACTTCTTTCAGTTTCTCCAAGCCAATCTTCAGACCTTCGGCTGTACGACCCATACCAACATATTCCCACATGATGTGACCCAGTTCCTTATGGATAGAGTCAACAGAGCGCTTGCCCTTGATGTTCATCAGATGGTCAATCTTAGCCTGAACAGACTTCTCTGCCTCATCGAACTCAGGTGTATCGGTAGTAAAGCGAGGAACTGTTATCTGGTCGCTCAAGTAGTTCTGGATGGTGTAAGGCAATACGAAGTAGCCATCTGCCAAACCTTGCATCAGAGCAGAAGCACCCAGACGGTTAGCACCGTGATCGGAGAAATTAGCCTCACCAATTGCGAACAAGCCCTTCACACTGGTCTGCAGTTCGTAGTCAACCCAGATGCCACCCATAGTATAGTGAATAGCTGGATATATCATCATTGGATAGTAGTACTTCACACCATTAATCTCGTTTGCCACCTTGCCCGGATTAACGTCAGTAATCTCCTCATACATAGCAAATAAGTTGCCATAGCGCTGACGAATCACATCGATGCCCAGACGGCCGATAGCCTCAGAGAAATCGAGGAACACAGCCAAACCAGTATTGTTGACGCCATAGCCTTTGTCGCAACGCTCTTTTGCAGCACGTGATGCCACGTCGCGAGGAACAAGGTTACCGAATGCAGGGTAACGGCGCTCCAGGTAGTAGTCGCGATCTTCTTCAGGAATGTCAGCACCTTGCAATGTGCCTTCCTGCAACTTCTTTGCATCTTCCAGCTTCTTCGGTACCCAAATACGGCCATCGTTACGCAGAGATTCTGACATCAATGTCAGCTTAGACTGCTTGTCGCCATGAACAGGGATACAGGTTGGGTGAATCTGTACGAAAGCAGGGTTAGCAAACCAAGCGCCCTTACGGTAGCAAGCCATTGCAGCAGATACGTTGCAACCCATAGCATTAGTTGACAGGAAATAAGTGTTTCCATATCCACCAGTAGCGATAACCACCGCGTGTGCAGCGAAACGCTCCAGCTTACCAGTTACCAAGTTGCGAGCAATGATACCGCGAGCACGGCCATCAATCAGCACTACATCCAACATCTCATAACGGGTGTAGAGTTTAACGGTTCCTGCGGCTACTTGACAGCTCAATGCAGAGTAAGCACCCAGCAACAACTGCTGACCCGTTTGACCGCGGGCGTAGAACGTACGACTTACCTGTGCACCACCGAATGAACGATTGGCCAGCAAGCCACCATATTCACGGGCAAAAGGAACACCCTGTGCCACACACTGGTCGATGATGCTGTTAGACACTTCAGCCAGACGATATACGTTGGCCTCGCGGGCACGGTAGTCACCACCCTTTACGGTATCGTAGAACAGACGGTAAACAGAGTCACCGTCGTTTTTGTAATTATTAGCAGCGTTGATACCACCCTGTGCAGCGATAGAGTGTGCACGGCGTGGACTATCCTGAATACAGAAATTTAATACGCGGAAACCCATCTCACCGAGAGAAGCGGCTGCAGATGCACCTGCCAAACCAGTACCTACCACGATGATGTCAAGGCGACGCTTGTTAGCAGGGTTTACCAATTTTTGATGAGCCTTATAGTTGGTCCATTTCTCAGCTACTGGCCCTTCAGGAATCTTAGAATCTATCTTAACCATAATATTAGTCTTAAGTTTTAGTTTTAGTTGTTTAGGCTTTAAATATCAGTTCTAATGCCTTACAGCAATGATTTTACATAGAATACGATAACAACCAGTGCGAAGCAACCTACTACGATGGTGCTGAAGATATAAGCAATACATCTCCAACGCTCAAACCAAACACGGTTGTTCCAACCAAGAGTCTGCAAAGCACTCCAGAAACCATGAGTGAGGTGGAACCACAGGGCACAGAGCCAAATGAGGTAAAGCACCACGTAAATAGGATTAGAGAAGGTCTTGGTGATGTGATAGATACCATTGGTAGCATTGCTCAAAACCTGCAGATCCTCAGTATGCATTAACTCTGGCAACATCATCTTGCTCCAGAAGTTGAACAAGTGTAACACTAAACCCAGGAACACGATGATGCCAAGCGCCAACATGTTCTGAGATGCCCACTCTACCGTCTTAGGTTTATCTGTCACGGCATAACGCTCGCTACCACGCGCTTTTCTGTTCTGCCATGTGAGCCAGAAAGCGTAAACCAAATGAATGACGAACAACAATGCCAGTGCCATGGTTGCTGCTACCGCATACCAGTTAGCACCTAACATTTCGCAAATCCAGTTGTAGCCAGAGGGCGAAAATAAGGCAACGACGTTCATCGCACAGTGAAATGTCAGAAACAGGATAAGGGCGAGACCGGTAACGCTCATCACCACTTTCCTTCCTACTGATGAATTACTTAACCACATAAATAATTGAGTTTTAAATATTTTTAATTGTTTATAATCTGTATCTATATACAAAACACACCATAAGTAGCTACAAAAATAAGTTAAAAACAATTATTTAGCAAATCATCATGCAATTATTTGCTACTCTTTACGCATGTTTTTTAGCATTTAATAACTTTGGGTTCAGCAAACTTACTACGTCTCAGCATAAAAAAAACAGTAAGCTTTTTTGTTCTGCCATCAACTTTACGTAAATTTGCAGTCGGAAATAACAGATATTGACATGCATAAAAGAATATACATAGTACTGACATTATTGGTAGTATGCGTTTGCGTTTCGGCTCAGAACTGGGAAGTGAACCTGCTGCACGATATCAACGGATGGAACGGACAGTTTATTCACGACTACAGCAAGTTCATTTCGAACACCGAGCCTTACGTGGCACTGGGGGTGCCTGCCGTGATGGGCATAGTAGGTCTTATCAAGAAAGACCGGCAATTGCAAAAGGATGCCTTATATATTGGTACCAGTGTGGTGGGTGCCTTTGCCGTGACCATGGGCATAAAATACATCTTTAACCGTACACGCCCATACGAGAAATGGCCTGATATGATCTTCCCCCGCAGCACCGAGCCAGACCCGTCATTCCCCTCTGGCCATACAGCCTCGGCCTTTGCCCTCTGCACGTCGTTGTGCATCAAATATCCCAAATGGTATGTCATAGCCCCCTCGGCAGTTTATGCGATCTCGGTGGGTGTGTCGCGCATGCACGAAGGGGTGCACTACCCTACTGACGTGATGGCCGGTGCGTTGATTGGCGCCGGTTGCGCCGTGGGCAGTATCTATGCCACGAAATGGCTGAATAAGGTACTGTTTG
>JAGCCV010000054.1 GCA_017651505.1 Bacteroidaceae bacterium
GCTTGAGCAACTCGGTGCATCCTTCCAAAACATCACGCCAAGTGGCCTCGAAATCTCCTGTGTACCATGGGTCGGCTACATCGCCACGACGAGAGGTGTAATCGAGGAGTTTGTGGATTTTGTTTTCGGGGTCGCCTCCTGCGATGCGAGTCATATTGCGGATGTTCCAGTCGTCCATTCCGATGAGAAGGTCAAAACGCTGGTAGTCGTTTCGGGTCATCTGACGAGCCGTCTTGCCTTTACAAGAAATGTCGTGCTCTGCAAGTTTGCGTTTGGCTGGAGGATAGACCTCATTGCCTATCTCCTCGGTAGAAGTGGCAGCCGACTCTATATAAAATTTATTGTCCAAGCCAGCCTTGTGCACCAGATCCTTCATTACAAACTCCGCCATCGGACTTCGGCAGATATTACCATGACAAACAAACAAAACCTTCTTCATATAGTTAATATTGAATAGTGAATATTGTCCCACTTAATGGTTGGGGGAGGTGGACTCAGCCTTGACCAATGTATTAAATAGCTCACATATGGATTGATGCAATACAGGATGAATGACAGTAGGAGCTATTTCTACCAATGGCTCCAACACAAAGAGCCGTTCGTGCATCAAGGGATGAGGAAGCGTCAAGACATCGGTTTGCACCACCAAGTCATCCATCAGTAAGAGGTCAATATCGATGGGACGGTCAAAATATTCCCTATTCACCGATTTTTTTAGTCTTCCTAAATCACGTTCAATGGCCTGAGTGATGCTTAGCACCTCAAGGGGAGAGAGCGATGTCTCTACCCCCAAGGCAGCATTTAGATAAAAATTAGAGGATGAATAGCCCCAAGGATCGGTCATATAGAAGCGAGACAAGCAGACAATCCTGCCTACTCGCTCACTTATCAAAGCAACAGCTTGCAACAAGTTGTCGCGCTTGTCGCCCAAATTAGATCCCAATCCCAGATATAGCATCACTTATCCGTTATCAGCATTGCATCGCCATAGGTTCCAAACCTATAGCCTTCTTTCAGAGCCACATGATAGGCTTCCATTACCTGCTCATAACCTCCAAAGGCGGCTACTACCATCAGTAAGGTAGATAGCGGCAAGTGGAAGTTGGACACCATTGCATTGGCCACCGTAAACTGATAAGGTGGGAAAATAAATTTGTTAGTCCATCCTGAGAAGACTTTCAGATGTCCATCAGTGCTAACACTGCTCTCGATGGCACGCATGGTGGTGGTACCAACGGCACAAATCTGACGTTTGTTATCTCTGGCACGATTGACAATATCGGCAGCTTCCTGGGTAATGAACATCTGCTCAGAGTCGGTCTTGTGCTTCGTAAGGTCTTCCACATCCACCCCACGGAAATTGCCCAAACCAGCATGAAGGGTGATGAAAGAGAAGTCAACTCCTCTGATCTCCAAGCGCTTCATCACCTCACGGCTGAAATGGAGATTAGCAGTTGGAGCCGTAACAGCACCTTCATTCTTGGCAAAGATAGACTGGAAACGCTCGGCATCTTCTGCCACAGGAGCACGCTTGATGATCTCGTGAGGAAGAGGTGTCTCACCCAAAGAGTAAAGCACACGTTTGAACTCATCATGCGGACCATCATAGAGGAAGCGCAAGGTACGACCACGAGAAGTGGTATTGTCAATTACCTCAGCCACCATTGACTCGTCCTCACCAAAATAGAGTTTGTTGCCTATACGAATCTTACGGGCAGGATCAACGAGCACGTCCCACAGACGCTGCTCTTCGTTGAGCTCACGGAGCAGAAAAACCTCGATGCGGGCACCAGTCTTCTCCTTGTTACCATACAAGCGAGCAGGGAACACCTTGGTGTCGTTGAACACAAAGACATCCTTGTCATCAAAATAATTGATGATGTCCTTGAACACTTTATGCTCAATTTCACCCGTTCGGCGATGCAATACTAACAAGCGACTCTCATCGCGATACTCTGTAGGGAACTGAGCAATCTTGTCCCCTGGCAGACGAAAATTAAACTGTGATAGTTTCATCTTATTTAATTGATAATTGATAATTGAAAATTGAGAATAGAACCTCAATTCAATAATCTGTTAACTATTCTCATTTATATAGGGAGCTACATCCTGCTTCTTCAACCAGGACTCAAACTGTTCGGGGGCAAGGCATTGCTCTACCATGACGTCACCTACCCTGGTGCGACGCAAAGCGGTGAGGTGTGCTCCACTATGCAAGGCCTCACCAATGTCTCTTGCCAAGGCACGAATATAGGTTCCTTTACTGCATACCACCCTAATCTTCAGTTGGAAGAACTTACCCGTTTCCATCAACCGGGCCTCATCTTCCGTTGGTTCTTTCCTTCTATGGGATGAAGGCTTATATTCATTAAGTGGCTCAAAGTCAATCAACTCAATCTCATCAATAACCAGCAATTTTGGCTTCAATTCTACATCCTGCCCTTTGCGGGCATAGAGGTAGGCACGCTTGCCTTCTACATTGCAAGCCGAATAGACAGGAGGTACTTGCCAAATCTCACCTTTAAAGTGTAGTAAGGTCTGCTCCACCAACTCGCGGGTAATATGTTCCGTAGGATAAGTGGCATCCAGAGGGTGCTCCTGATCATATGAAGGTGTGGTAGCACCTAAGCATAACGTAGCCACATATTCCTTAGTATGATACTGCAACTCTTCTATCAACTTCGTAGCTCGACCAGTACACAATGTCATCACCCCTGTAGCCAAAGGATCGAGAGTGCCGGCATGGCCCACCTTGAGCTTCTTCACACCCAATCGCTCGCAAATGAAATGCCTCACATGATTCACCACACGAAAGGAAGTCCATCCGTAGGGCTTGTCAAATTGCAGTATCTCGCCTTTTTGGAAATCAAGCATACAAATTAACTTTGGATATTAACTATTGGCTATTACATCAAGCTAAACAAAAGGGTGCCAAGTCCTACTAAAGCGCAATAAATGGCAAAATAAATCAGCTTGCCCTTCTTCACAATGTCAATCATCCACTTGCATGCCAAGCATCCAAAGACAAAAGCAGAGAGGAAGCCTACTATCAATGCTGTGAGAGACACATCGGCACTTGCCTCAGCTGCTCCCTTCACAATCTTCATGCCATCAAGAAGTGCCTCACCTAAAATGGGGGGAATAACCATCAGGAAAGAGAATTGTGCCAATTTCTCCTTTTTATCGCCCAACAACAAACCCGTAGCAATGGTGCTACCACTACGGCTCAAGCCAGGTAACACAGCACAAGCCTGTGCCAAACCAATGATGAAAGCATCCTTCATACTGATATGTTCTCTTGTGCGAGGCTTGGCATAATAGGAAAAGGCCAGCAAAGTAGCTGTAACGAGTAACATCAAACCCACTATAAACAAGCCTGAGCCGAATATTTCCTCCACCTTATCTTTAAAGAAC
>JAGCCV010000055.1 GCA_017651505.1 Bacteroidaceae bacterium
AACCATGTCGTTTCCTTTAGAGGCTATCTTTTGTTTTTGCCTTGTCATCACTACTTTCACATCACTTTCGGTAGCCAAACAATCAACTTGTATTTCCTCGCCATGGTTAAATCCTTCAATAATGGCGGTTTTGGTCCGACTCAACGAAATCGCCTCCACAACTCTCTGTTTAGTCTCTTCCACCGAATCAACACGACGGACTCCTTTGGAACTATTGCAATCAACAGGCTTTACAACTGCTGGGAATTCAATCTTTTCCCAATCGATTGTCTCGATAGAAGCGGTAGTTGTGAAAGATGATGTGGGGATCCCATTATCCACCATAATCCTCTTCATCAGTCCTTTGTCCGTAACGCACAAAGATGTCTGATAACTGTAAGGATGGGGCAATCCCAGTTTCTCAGCTACATAACAACAAATACTATTGGTTTGGTCAATGCACGCACTGATAACCAACTGCGCATTTCTTGCCTTAGCGACTTCCAAAACTTTTTCTTTGTCAAGCGTGCTTTCTTGGATATGCTCATCAGCTACCCGTTTCGCAGGAGGATTATCCAAATAGTCGATCAAAATGACATAAAAACCTCTCTCATGCAACTTATCGACAAGAAGAATGTGGGGGCTGGTTCCACCCAAGACGATTGCAATTGGTTTTTCCATAGTGTTTTGGTGAAACTATTGTTTTACAACATCATTTAACGATTAACTCAAGTATTCTATCAACGTCCTCTTTGCTCAATACATGATGCATCGGCAGGCAAATCACTTCGTTGGCAATCCTTGTCGCCACCGGAAGATTCTCTGGCGCTGCACTTGGAAGACCACGATAGGTACTGAAAGTGCTAATCAGTGGATAGAAATACCTTCTACCCAGCACCCCTTGTTCTTTCATCTTGAAATAGAGTTCATCACGCGTCATGCCATATTCCTCCGCATTGATGAAGATGGGGAAGTAACTATAGTTGTGTCGCACGCCTGGCATGTCATCAAAAAAGCGGACGCCTTTCACGTTTCTCAATGCTTCACGATATCGGATGGCCACTTGGTGACGCTTTTCAATAGCCTCGTCCACTTGCTTGAGATTCAGCAAGCCGTATGCAGCTCTCACTTCATCCATCTTACTATTAATGCCTGGAGCAACCACTTCCGTCTCACCTGCAAAACCGAAGTTTTTGAGGTAGTCGATGCGTTTTTTTGTCTGCTCGTCGTGCACTACCAAAGCGCCTCCTTCCAAAGTGTTATAGACCTTGGTGGCATGGAAACTCAATGTGGCCATATCACCTGCCTCAAGAACACTCTTTCCATTTATTTCTACACCGAAGGCATGGGCCGCATCGTAAATGACCTTCAAGCCATACTTGTCGGCAATGGCTTGGATAGCCTCCATATTTACAGGCTTGCCGTAACAATGCACTGGCATGATGGCAGTGGTGTGTGGAGTGATGGCGGCCTCAATCTTTTCAGGATCAATACCACAAGTGCTTTCCTCAATGTCCACAAACACAGGCTTGCAACCATTCCACCAAATACTATGGGTGGTGGCTACGAAGCTATAGGGCGTAGTGATGACTTCGCCTGTGATACGCAATGCCTGCAACGCAGTGAGCAAAGGGAGGGTTCCATTGGTGAAAAGACTGATGAACGGGACCTTGAGGTACTCGCACAAAGCAGCTTCAAGTCGTTTATGGAACTGACCGTTGTTAGTAATCCATTTGCTGTCCCAGATTTCCTTGAGCATCAAGTCAAACTCTGCTCTATCAGGCAGCAAAGGAGAGGTGACGGTGATGTTTTTGTTATCCATTATCTGTTTTTATACATGTCATCGTAATACTTCTGGTAGTCGCCACTGGTAACGTTGTCCATCCACTCTTGGTTGTCGAGATACCAGCGCACGGTCTTCTCAATGCCTTCCTCAAATTGCAAGCTTGGCTCCCAGCCCAGCTCCTTCTGAAGCTTGGTCGAGTCGATAGCATAGCGCATGTCGTGGCCAGCGCGGTCGGTGACGTAAGTAATCAGGTCCATGTCGGCACCCTCGGGACGGCCAAGGATACGGTCAACGGTATTGATGAGCACCTTTATAATATCGATGTTCTTCCATTCGTTGAAGCCACCGATGTTGTAGGTCTCTGCCACCTTGCCCTCATGGAAAATCAAGTCAATGGCTCTGGCATGGTCTTCCACATAGAGCCAGTCGCGCACGTTCTCGCCCTTGCCATAAACGGGCAATGGCTTGCGGTGACGGATGTTGTTGATGAACAAAGGTATCAGTTTTTCAGGGAACTGGTAAGGACCGTAGTTGTTGGAACAATTGGTCACCACGGTGGGCATACCGTAAGTGTCGTGGAAGGCTCTAACAAAGTGGTCGCTAGAGGCTTTCGCTGCGCTATACGGGCTATGCGGCTGGTATTTCAAGTCCTCGGTAAAGAACTTGCTTCCGTAAGCCATATGGTGCTTGCCAGAAGAAGCCTTGGTAGTGAAGGGAGGTTCAATACCTTCTGGGTTAGTCATTTCCAATGCGCCATAGACCTCATCGGTACTGATGTGGTAGAAACGTTTGCCTTCCCATTTCTCAGGCAGACTCTCCCAATAAAGTTTGGCGGCCTGTAACAGGCTCAGCGTACCCATCACATTGGTCTGAGCGAAGGTGAACGGGTCTTTGATGGAGCGGTCAACATGGCTCTCGGCGGCGAGGTGAATGATGCCATCGACATGTTCGTCCTGCATCAGTTTGTAGACCCCTTCAAAGTCGCAGATGTCCATTTTGACGAAACGGTAGTTGGGTTTGTCTTCAATGTCCTTCAGGTTGGCGAGGTTGCCCGCGTAAGTCAGCTTGTCGAGGTTGATGATCTTATATTCAGGATATTTGTTCACGAAAAGGCGAACAACATGGCTGCCAATGAAGCCAGCACCGCCAGTGATGATAATTGTGCGTTTCATAGGTTTAGGATTATTTGTTTCTAGATGGATGTGTCAATGTGTCAGAAGTAATCTCTTCCTTCATTTCGTCAATTACTTTCAATAGATACTGCCCATATTGGTTCTTCAGCATCGGCTTAGCCAAATCACGCATCTTTTCTTCAGTAATCCAACCGTTGCGATAGGCAATGCCTTCCAAGCAAGCAATCTTCAAACCTTGACGCTTCTCTATAACCTCAACAAAGGTCGAAGCCTCTGACAATGAGTCGTGTGTTCCTGTATCAAGCCAAGCAAAGCCACGACCGAAGACTTGAACTTTCAATTCACCGTCTTTTAGGAACTCCTGGTTCACCGTGGTGATCTCCAGCTCGCCTCTTGCACTGGGCTTGATGGTCTTGGCCACATGAACGACTTTGTTGGGGTAGAAATACAATCCAACCACGGCATAGTTGCTCTTCGGCTCTTTTGGTTTCTCCTCGATACTCAAGCAATTGCCTTGCTTGTCAAATTCAGCCACACCATAGCGTTCGGGGTCACTGACCCAATAGCCAAAGACAGTGGCTTTCTTGTTTTCCTCAGCATCACGGACAGCGTTTCTGAGCAATTTGGTAAAACCACTGCCATAAAATATATTATCTCCAAGCACCAAACAAGCGCAATCATTGCCAATGAATTTCTCGCCAATAATGAAGGCTTGGGCAAGACCATCGGGTGAAGGCTGTTCGGCGTATTCGAAATGCACACCATAGTCAGAGCCATCACCTAAAAGACGTTTGAATCCTGGCAAGTCGTAAGGCGTTGAGATAATCAGAATGTCACGAATGCCAGCCAACATCAGTGCTGAGATAGGATAATAGACCATTGGTTTATCATAAATCGGGAGCAACTGCTTGCTCACTCCTTTAGTAATGGGATACAATCTTGTGCCGGAGCCTCCGGCGAGAACAATGCCTTTCATAAGTTTATAGTTTATTTTTTATCATTAATTTCATTATCGAAGAGTATCTTCTTCCCCTAACGGTTCCCAAACGCCATTCTTGCATTCCAAAATCACACTACCCGTTTCCAAGCATTCCAACGAATGCCACTGGCCCATCGGGACGCTGAGACCGCAGATGTCGCCGCCCGCTTCAACGAGGATAGTGTCGGTAAGCTCACCCTTGTCGTTATAATATAACCACTTCACCTTGCCACGGAGTACCACGACGGTCTCGGAGGTATGCTGATGACAGTGGATGGGCATCACCGTGCCTGGCTCGAGGGCGTTCAGCATGCGCTGGCTTTGGTCATCAGGCGCATTGCGCAGGTCGTAGTTCATCCTAAGCCTTGGTGAGGCCTTCGCCTGAGCGGTCAAGGAGTCGAGGAGTTTTTGATCTATCAGCACTTGAAGTGTAGAGTTGAGAGTTGAGAGTTGAGAGTCAGTTGTTAGTGTAGAGTTGAGAGTATAGAATTGTAAAGTTTGAAGTTGAGAGTTATTATTGTTTGGTGTCAGAAGGTTGATAAGAATTAAGTAAGCCTGAAAGAAGACGGGCATCTTCTTCAATAAGCAGGTCCATACTCATACGGTCGTCGGTTGTGATGTAGCCAAGATCCTCTGCTATCTCAAATTGAGAAGAAACTTCCATAAGTGATCCATAGGCTATCTCTATGAAATGAGACTTGTCTTTAACCGAGAAACGGTTTACACCTTCAGCAATGTTTGAAGTTACAGAGACAGAAGCTCTCCTTAACTGGTCACACATTGCATAACGTTCCTCTGCAGGGAACTTTTTTAGAAGCTTGTACGTTCTCTTTACTATTTCCTTAGCCTTTTGATAAGCAATCAACTTTCGATAACCAAATACTTCCATACTTTAAAACTTTAAACTCTAAACATTTAAACTACTCTAAACTCTACACTCTCAACTATCAACTAAAATTTCCTCCAGACCATCTTATTCACAATACCCGTATAGCTCTGGATGATTTTCACCACCTTGGTGCTTACATTCTCATCCACATAGTCGGGAACCGGAATGCCATGATCACCATTCTGGTTCATCTCCACGGCACAATCCACGGCTTGTAACAGGCTGTCGGTGTCGATGCCAGCAATAAAGAAACACCCCTTGTCCAAAGCTTCGGGACGCTCGGTACTAGTACGAATACATACCGCAGGGAAGGGATGTCCCACACTGGTGAAGAAACTGCTTTCCTCGGGTAAGGTACCACTGTCGCTCACCACCGCAAAAGCATTCATCTGTAAGCAATTGTAGTCGTGGAAGCCCAAAGGCTCATGCTGGATGACACGAGAGTCGAGTTTAAAGCCCGAAGCTTCAAGACGCTTGCGGCTGCGGGGATGGCAGCTGTACAGAATAGGCATGTCATATTTCTCCGCCATGGCGTTGATGGCATTGAAAAGGCTGAGAAAGTTCTTCTCCGTGTCGATGTTTTCCTCACGGTGGGCACTCAGAAGAATGTATGGTTTGACTATCTTGCCATTCGGCAAGGTCTTTTCTTGGCACACAGATTCCACGGATTTCACAGATTTTGCTGCTTCGCAGCCTATTTTATCATCTGTGTAATCTGTGCTATCTGTGTGACACAACCCAAAACGTTCATGAATATCGCTATTCATAATCTCTGTGAGATTATTGTGCAGCACCTCGGCCATAGGACTACCCGTGACGTAAGTTCGCTCCTTGGGCAGGCCACAGTCGGCGAGATATCTTCTCGCGTGCTCGCTGTAGGCCATGTTCACATCGGAAATGATGTCAACGATGCGGCGGTTGGTCTCCTCGGGGAGACATTCGTCCTTACAGCGGTTGCCGGCTTCCATGTGGAAGATCGGGATATGGAGGCGCTTGGCGCCGATGACGCTGAGGCAGCTGTTCGTGTCGCCCAAGACGAGTACAGCATCGGGCTTGATCTCCACCATAAGCTGGTAGCTCTTGGCGATGATGTTACCCATGGTCTCACCCAGGTCGTTTCCTACGGCATTCATATATACCTCGGGATCGGCAAGTTTCAGGTCCTTGAAGAAGACGCCATTGAGGTTGTAGTCATAGTTTTGGCCCGTATGAGCCAAGATACAGTCAAAATATTGTCTGCACTTGTTAATCACCGCGGCTAATCTGATAATTTCAGGACGCGTGCCTACGATGATCAATAGTTTTAGTTTTCCATTATTTGCGAATGATGTCATAATTCACTTTGATTATAGTTGTTTTTTTCACACAGATTACACGGATTTCACAGATTATTGCTCACCATGGTGAGCGGCTACCACACAACAGGGTAAGCATAAACTTACATAACCGTGTAATACTAGTTGTCTATATGACTTTAGTTAACTATCCGTTTAATGCTTTCTCTAAGATTATGAGTATTGAAGTTTACTAGAAGTCCCACGTGTTTGTCAAGAAGTCTTAGATAAGTAAGTAGTTGTTTAGCAAATACTGGTTTCATTTCTTCTACCGACTTTAGCTCGACAATAACTTGATTCTCTACGAGTATGTCTAAACGAAGAGGGGTCTTTAGCTCATTATCCTTGTACATGATTGGAACTTCCATCTGTCGAATTACCTCTAAACCACGTTGTTGGAGCTCAAAGGTCAAGGCTTCTTCATAAACCGATTCGAGCAAACCAGGACCGAGTGTGTTATATACATCAAAGATAGCTCCGCGAATTTCGTATGTCAATTCATCATCGGTCATAGGATCCGGTAGGCAGCGTGCCGTAGGCGCGCTAATATCTGTGTAATCTGTGGTATCTGTGTGACCTTTATATTATTTCCGTGTGACCTTAAACTGGGTCGAAGAAGGTATCAGGTTTATCAGGGTTGAAGACTTCATTGCAGTACATCACGGTAACCAGGTCCTCGGTGTCCGAGAGGTTAATGATGTTATGCGTGTAGCCTGGGAGCATGTGCACCACTTGGATGTTGTCGCCATTCACCTCGAACTCGATGACTTCATCCGTGCCCTCTTTCCTCTCCTGGATCAATCCGTGTCCCTTTACCACAATAAAGAGCTCCCACTTGCTGTGATGCCAGTGCTGGCCTTTGGTGATGCCTGGCTTGCTGATGTTGATGCTCACCTGACCGCAGTTGGCCAAATGCACCAGCTCTGTGAAGGAACCTCTCTGGTCCACGTTCATCTTCACCGGATAAGCGACCTTCTCTTTGGGAAGATACGAGAGATACGTGGAGTATAATTTCTTCGCAAAGCTCCCTTCAGGAATCTCAGGAATCATCAAGGTCTTGGGCTGCTCCGCAAACTTGTAAAGCAGATCCACAATCTCGCCCAACTTCACGAAATGCGTCACTGGACAATAGCAGTATCTGCCTTTCTCCATAGGGAATACACCCAGACCATCAAAGTCGCAATGGTGTTCCTTGCCTTGCAAGGCGTTCATCATCTCCGCCACCAAGTCATCAATATAGAGCAACTCTAACTCCACGCTCGGATCGTTGATGGTGATAGGCAGGTCATTGGCGATGTTGTTGCAGAACGTGGCTACCGCGCTATTGTAGTTCGGACGACACCATTTACCAAAGAGGTTCGGGAAACGATAGATGAGCACTTTAGCACCCGTTTCATCTTGGTACTTCAAGAAAAGTTCCTCACCTGCCTTCTTGCTTCTGCCGTATTCGCTGTTGCCAAAACGACCCGTCAGCGAAGCTTGCTGCGAAGAGGAAAGCATTACTGGGCAGCGGTTGTTGTATTTCTTCAAGGTATCCAACAAGGTAGAAGCGAAGCCAAAGTTGCCTTCCATGAATTCGCTCTGTTCCTTCGGGCGATTCACGCCTGCAAGGTTGAAGACAAAGTCACAATCCTGGCAATATACATCCAATTCCTCGGGCATGCTGTCAATGTCGTATTCATAAACGACATCCACTTTGAGATCGCCATAGCAGCGAGCCTTGCCATCTATAATATTATTGAGTTCAGCGCAGAGGTTCCGACCCACGAAACCTTTTGCTCCTGTCACAAGGATTTTCATTTCTTTCAGATTTATTACTTTTCGCCTACAACGTGCTTTTGTTTCACACAGATTTCACTGATTTCACAGATTTTTGCCTAAGGCAGTCGCTCGCCATAGCGAGTCATATCTGTGTAATCTGTGCTATCTGTGTGACAATTAAATCATCTTCTGTGTGGACTCATTTTACGATGTTGGTAACTCCATTCAATTCATTCTGAATGTATTCGAGAGAGGCTATCTTCGCCTTGGTCTCTTCCAGGTTGAGACGGTAAGTGTTATCAGAATTAAACTCTGAGAGCGTAACACGCTTTACATCACCTTCCTTAAAATATTTGTCATAATTCAAGGTGCGGTTGTCGGCTGGCACACGGTAGAAGTTACCCATGTCCTCCGCTTTTGCGCACTCCTCGTTGGTCAGGAGGGTTTCGTACATTTTCTCTCCATGACGGATGCCAATAACTTTGATGTCCTCTTTCTTGCCACCAAACAACTCGCACACAGCCTCGGCTTGGGTTTGGATGGTACAGGCAGGGGCTTTTTGCACCAGGATGTCACCATTTTGGCCATGCTCGAAGGCAAACAGCACCAAGTCAACGGCCTCTTCGAGACTCATGATGAAGCGAGTCATATTAGGCTCCGTGAGAGTGATGGGGTTGCCATGGCGAATCTGGTCGATCCAAAGCGGTATGACCGAACCGCGCGAGCACATCACGTTGCCGTAACGGGTGCAGCAGATTTTGGTCTCGCCACTGTAGCGGCTCTTGGCTACGGCAATTTTCTCCTCAATGGCCTTAGTGATGCCCATGGCATTGATGGGATAGGCTGCCTTGTCAGTGCTAAGGCAAATCACACACTTCACGCCTGCATCGATAGCCGCATCCAAGGTGTTGTCCGTACCCATCACATTGGTCTTGACGGCCTCCATAGGGAAAAACTCACATGAAGGTACTTGTTTCAGGGCAGCGGCATGGAAAACATAATCCACACCCTTCATGGCATACTTTAACGTGCTCTTGTTACGCACATCGCCGATGTAGAACTTGATTTTGTTAGCCACTTCGGGCATGCGAGCCTGGAAATCGTGACGCATATCATCTTGTTTCTTCTCGTCGCGGCTGAAAATGCGGATTTCTCCAATATCAGTTCTCAAAAAGCGGTTCAACACGGCATTGCCGAAGCTACCCGTGCCGCCTGTGATGAGGAGAGTTTTATCTTTAAATAAGGACATAATGTGTGTTTGTTATTGTTATGGTTTATTTACAGCTTCGCCCCGTCATTCACATTTCGTGGTGACAAAGGGCTGGTTCACTTTATCTTATGGCAATTCGAAAAGCATAATAAATGCTTGCCTTTTGCCATTTTTGAATTTGGGTACAAATGTATGAATAAATATTTGTGT
>JAGCCV010000056.1 GCA_017651505.1 Bacteroidaceae bacterium
AAGTTACTACATCGGGAAACGGCTGCTGTGGGTAATGGTGGCTGCTTGTGGCTCCTTGTGTGCATCATCACTTTCCCTGAATTAAAGACACGTCATGGCTCACCAAGATACGTGACAATTAGCGCCACTTCACGAGGGGTATAGTTCTTTGCCAAAGAAGGCATGCCACAGTCCTGCAACTCGCGCTTCAAATCAGCATTGCGGCTGATCCAGTAATTCAGGTTGTTCAACGCACCCTGAGTAGTTAGAGCATTCGGAAAGTACAGCAACGCCAACTCGCTCTTGCCATAGGTCTTGATTTTAAAGTTTTCCATATTGATTTTCAATTAAATAAATAATCAACGAGGTCGATTTTCAGCTGCTTCTGGTCGGGCGTGGCATGCTGCTCCAGCAGGGCACTGACACGGATGGGTGGCGAGTCCTCCCAGTAGGGCTGCGCCATGACTGCCTCTGCCGCCTGGTACCAGTAGTTGAACGCCTTACCATCGGGATCGGTGTCGGGAAAGAGGATGACCTTGCACCCCCTCAGCGGACGGAATTTCTCGGGCTGCACCTCACCCAAGCCACCTGTGGCGAGCCACAGGTACTGAGGGTAATGAGCAGAGAGAATCACCGCCGTCTTCTCTGCCTCGACAATGGCAATGGGTTGGTCCTCCCCCTTTCTCACGCTGTCTCTCAGCAGATGCAGTCCAAACAGGCAATGACGAGTGATGTCGCCATCGTTCTTTCCACCATGCCGCTTGGCCAACAAGGCACTTACCCATGTAGGAGCTTGTGACTTGTCCTTACTGCGGTGGCAGTCGGGGTTATAGCACATAATCTTGCCGTCGCAGATACGCTCCTCGCGGTCAATCTGCCAGAAGATGACGTGCCCTTGCAACGTTGTACCCAGGCGATAACGGCATACGGCATCCAACATCTGTTGCCAAGTGAGGTAGCCTGCACTTACCACCGCACGGCAGAAGTCACTGTTGATAGACAGACTCTTTCGCCATAGCAACTGCTGGTAAATGTCGGCGGTGGACTGTTGACGTATCAGGGCCTTGATTGATATTCCTAGTTCCTTCATCGATTTTCTTTTTGCTGGTTTTTTCTTGAATAATTGACCCCAGACATGAGGTGTTAATCGACCATCAGTTTACGTAGGGTTTGTGTTAGGTCATAACACCCCTCAATATACCCCCTTCTTACTATAGCTTAATCCCCTCTCATAGAGAGAGGGGTATAGCTATAGGTTAAAGGGGGGTTAAGAGGGGGTAGTTATGACTACAACACGACCCTTACGGTCAATAGTCGTTGTCACCACATGTTTATCAACAGCCAGATCGAACACTTTCTCATAATACTTCGCCATCTGAATATGGCTCAGTTGCATCACTCTTTCCTTGAGCATGTCAAGCGAAATCATTGAGCAGCCATTCATGGCATCATCAAAAAGACGACGTAAGTCCCATTCCCATGTTGAACCCTTGCCTTCGCCAACACGTAAGATATAGTCTTGGTTAAACGTATTAACTTTGTCGGTTGACATATTATAAATATTTGATTTCTTGGGTACATGAATCTCTTCATTGTCCAGCGAAGATGCAATCGTTTTACTTACCAATTCTGGCAATCCGTCGTCATTAATCATGTAATAAAGTTTGTCAGTTATGCGATACTTTCTGGTCAGCAGCTGCTCCACCGAGTAGAGTTCGCTACGAGGCACCTGTTCGCAGTAGAACACCTCGAACGACTTGTGCAACACCTCAGTACCCAGCCAACCACGCAGGTTACGCTTATCGCCCGTGCGGTTTACGTGTATCACCACCACAATGTTGCAGTTGCCCATCGTGGCCAGTTCCATCAACTGGGCAATCACCCGTTGCGACTCGTCAGCATCGTTCACACTGGGCAGCAGGTCGCTCACATTGTCTATAATCACCAGGTCGGGATGATAGGTTTCGATGCCTGTTATCAGGTACTCCATACGTTCCTTGTAAGTACATGCACGTACATTGTAAATCAAATAATTGCAATCGTCATAAACATCTTCTTTCTGGTCATCTTCTTGCAGCATCTTCCCTACTCTATCCACGAAGATGCCCTTGGTAGATTGCCGGCTCTGCTCGGTATCATACCACATCACCTTCAGCGGTTTCTCGCCTATGCGTTCCAATGCCAGCACCTGCCTTTTGGCGCAGCACGCCATCATCATGGAGGTAAAGAACGTCTTGCCGCACTTCTCCACACCCGTCACAGCTGTCAGATCACGCCTGGGTAGGCAGGGTTTGCCATACATGCGCATCAGAAACTCCTCCTCAGGCACTACGGTATCGGCCGTTATTCTATAGCTATCCAGCTTCATCAGCTGGGGCGAAACGGACGAAGGCTGTCCTGCCAGAGGCAGCTCGTCCGCCAATAGTTTTTCTTTTTCTTTCATCTCTTTACATTTTTATTTGTTTCTACTATTTTCCATGTGATAATGCGCGCTAATCACAGAAACAAAGGTCGTGAAAAGGCAAGAGACGGACAGAGAAAAAGAGTTAATTAATGGCATCACCCGACGCACCCGACGAAATAGCACGTTTTCACCCGACGCACCCGATGATATGGCTTAATCTGCTGTCTGCATAAGCTGCTTCAGCAGCTGGTGGGTGGTCTCATGCACATGGCTTCGCCACTCCTTACTTACCTGATAAACATAGTTGCCTGACATCCATTCACTCAAAGGCGGGAGCTTGCCATTGCAGATAAACCACAACTTACACTCCTTCGAAAGCACATCGACATAGCGTCTGTAGCGGTCGTAGCCCGATGCAGCGGGGTCGATGTTGGTCAGCAACCCGGGAAACAGCGCCTCGATATCGGCAAAGAAAAGAGAATAGTCCTCCAGCAAGATACGCTTTCCGATGGCATAGGTATAGGCTATATATACGGGCACCCAGTGTCGCCCGTTGTTCTCGTTGATGTCGGACCGTATGGAACTGATGGCCTGTCTGAGCGCTACTTGCTTTTCGACGACATTGGCAAAGGTAAAGAAACTGAGGTCAACAAACGACGGATTATCAGACGTTTCAGTTATTTGCAGCTGGTTACTCTCCAACAAACGTCCAAGCTTAATAATGAAATCAACCAGGTGAAACTTCTGTAGTTCATTGACGGGTATGACGAGGCAAAGCTCTCGCAGGAAATAAGCTATCTTCATGTATGACGCAGGCAGCGAATTTTGAGGAATAGAATAACTGCTTATCGCCGCCCGACTTTTATTTAAAGGAGGTAAGCTATACCAAGTGAAATAATCCTATTTCCTTTCTCTAGTAGAGTTAAATCATTTAGTGGGCGCAAAGGTACGGATAATTATCGTCACCACCATCAATTTAGCCATAAAACTGTAACCCTTCTATTGTCAACTGTCGCAAATTTTGCGATAGTTAAAAATGTAAGAGAAACGCCCTCGCTAATCAGCGGGGGCATTGCTTACTTAGTCATTCTTGGGTTGTATAAATCCTATAGGCTTCCGCTCTTTCTTTACAGGTTCTTTGGCTTGCAATTCTGCTAATGCCGTACTGATGGCATCCAGTTGAGCACGAGTATCTTCATTAATGTCGTTCTGGTCAGCAAGAATATCTTTTACTTCAGTTCTAATAGCTTCTATTTCTTTACGCAGTTCAATATATGTGGCTGCAATGGGCAATTCTGATAATTGCTGATAGGTCACAAAAGCTCGCATGATTTTACGATTAGTCTGAATGGCTGTTTCTGAACGGAGTACACTACTTAACATAGCAGTCCCCAACATAGTAAAAGCATAAGGCATATATTTAAGGTGCTTTCCTTGCGTTTCGTTTAAGGTCACAATTTGTGACCTTAAACACTCTTCTTTTGTAAGTTGGAACATAAAATCCTCTCCAACAAAGCGTTGAATATTACGTTTAACAGCTTGGTTTAAAACTTTAGTTTCAACACCATATGCTTTGTGCAAGAATAACAATCATCCCTACTCGATTTACAGCAGCATCCACTACCTTGTGGGTGCTGCTTTATTTTTCCCTTACAAATTCTTGGAGTTTGGAAATGATGTTGTAACTTTGCAGCAGATTATTCTAAGTTATGATAAAGGTGTACGAAACAAAGGAAGAGAAGATGGCTGCATTCAAGCGGTCTGTAGGTCTGCGTAAAGTCTGGAAAGACCTTACTTCTGGCAAAATGTCGTTTGAGGAATTCAAACGACAGGGCTACAACACCGTCAACATTTCCAAGTAATGGAACTGACAATCTCCATTGATGCGAAGCATAATTGACACTTTCTGGAGCAGCGAGGGCAGAGTCAAGCTTGCTTGAACTATGCCGAGTCGCGACAGAATTGGGCGAAGCCAATTGAAAATTGAGAATTGACCCCTCAGTCCTTCGGACAGCTCCCCTAAACCGGGGAGCAGCTTTTATTTACTCCTCCCATAAACAGGGGAGCAGCTTTTATTTACTCC
>JAGCCV010000057.1 GCA_017651505.1 Bacteroidaceae bacterium
GTTGCAGTCTTTTTTCTTTGTTTGCCAAACAACGAATATTCGCTTTTGATATACATCTTTCGTGATAGAGTCTTATATATAGTAACCTATCAATGAAGTATCTATCTTTGCAGTAGAATCTGCAATATACATTCTTTGAAATATGAAAGAATTGATAGGTGAGTCGTTGGGTACTTTTATCTTGACCCTCTTTGGCTGTGGCTCAGTGGCTGTAGCTGTATTATTCGGTGAATATGGGAGTGTTTTCCAGATTGCTATCGTCTGGGGATTAGCTGTAACTTTGGCAATTTATGTAACCCGACATCTTTGTCCTGCTCATCTCAATCCAGCTGTTTCTGTGGCTATGGTTGTAGGAAAGCGTATGGCAGCAGGCAAACTTCCAGGGTATTTGTTGGCACAGTTTATAGGTGCGTTTCTCGCCGGTGGATTACTATTGCTGCTGTTCAATCCTTCCATCGAAGCCTATGAATTAGCGCATGGCATAGAGCGTGGCACTACTGCCTCTGTCGATACTGCTCGTATGTTTGGCGAATATTATCCCAATCCGGGCAATGCTTCTGTGGCAACTGTAAGTATGCCTTTAGCTATAGCTGCTGAGATGATTGGCACATTCGTTTTAGTGCTGTTTATTTTCTGTTTTACGGAAGATTGCAATGTTGGCCGTCCTGATAGTAATATCGCTCCATTGTTCATTGGTTTCACGGTTTCAATATGTATCACACTTATTGCTCCATTAACTCAAGCTGGTTTTAATCCAGCCAGGGATTTTGGTCCACGTATGGTGGCATGGTTAGGAGGGTGGGGGAGTGCTGCTTTCCCTGATGCATCAGGAGGTGCCTTTTTTGTATATATATTAGGTCCTGTTTTAGGTGGAGTGTTGGCAACATGGTTCTTTCTCTATGTATTGGCACCTTCTATGAAAAAGCCAGAAAAAGAGGATTGACCCCCTGAAACAGTAAAAGCAGGACTATAATAGCGTTGGCCTTGCTGATAAGTCTCAGGCTTGATGTGAAATATAAAAATTAAGGTATATGAGAACAAAACTATTACTTGTGGGAGGTTTCTTAGGTGCAGGAAAGACTTCCTTACTGTGGGAAGCTGCAAAACGATTAATGAAACAAGGTAAGAAAGTGGCACTAATAACCAATGACCAGGCATCTGAGTTAGTGGATAGTGCCTTATTACAGAAAGAGGGATTAGATGTGGCAGAAGTTAGTGGCAGTTGTTTCTGCTGTAATTTCACTGGTTTTGCTGACGCCATTAAGCAACTGCGATTGAAATCTGCTCCTGATGTAATTATCGCTGAACCAGTGGGAAGTTGTGCAGACCTTTCTGCAACTATTATTCAGCCATTGAAGAAATTCTATCAGGCAGATTTAGAGGTTGCCCCATTTACGGTTTTGGCCGATCCAGCTCGACTGGTTTCCATTTTGAAAGAAGGTAATGGCGGGTTACATCAAGATGCAGCCTATATCTATCATAAACAGTTGGAAGAAAGTGATGTTATTCTGATAACCAAAATAGATGCTTATCCCATGTCTGATATGGATGCTTTACAAACTCTTGTAGCATCACGTATTGCTGGCGCAAGTGTCCGCAAAGTAAGCTCGCTGACAGGTGACGGTGTTGATGATTGGCTTTCTGATGTATTATCGCGTAATGATTCCGGCAAGCGTTTATTAGACATTAATTATGATATCTACGCTCATGGGGAGGCTGTGCTTGGTTGGCTCAATGGAACCTTGCTACTTACAGGTAAAGAAACAGATTGGGATGTTTTTGCTAATAATCTGCTCAATGCTTTCAATAATCGTTTCGCAGAAATGAAAGCTGCTATCGGTCATGTGAAAATAATTGTAGAGAATGGGGCTAAATACACCATCGGCAATTTGGCCGGCGACGGTAAACTTTCTATACGTCATACAGCAGGTAGCAGTCAGCAGGCTAAGCTCATTGTCAATGCCCGTGTGGAGATGGCTCCTGATGAGCTCGATTGTATTGTAAGAGAGGAAATGACAGATTTGTTGGCTGATAGCCTTACGGAGGATGTGCTTGCTTGGAAGTATCTGATGCCTGGTCGCCCCAATCCTACTCATCGTTTTACAGAAATTGTCGAACCAAAGTAGAATTTAGAGGACAATAAAAAAGTATTCTACAATACGAACATATCAACATCTATTTATTTGCACTTTTCTAGATTTTTTCTATCTTTGCAAAAGTATAAAACTATTGTTACGTAAATATGAAAAAGTTTGGATTTGGATTAATGCGACTACCGCTGACTGACCCTAAGGTCGCTTCTTCGGTAGATATAGAGCAAATGAAACAGATGGTAGATCTATTCATTGAGAAGGGATTCACCTATTTTGATACAGCCTGGATGTATGTGGGCTTTTCTAGTGAGAATGCCACTAAGACTGCATTGGTGGAACGTCATCCTCGTAATACCTATACGTTGGCAACAAAGTTGCATCATGGTTTCATCAACACGAAAGAAGATCGTGACAAGATTTTCAATACGCAGTTAGAGAAGACCGGAGCAGGCTATTTCGACTATTATCTGATACATGATATCGAAAAGACAAACTATGTCAAGTACAATCAACTTGACTGTTTTAATTGGTTGGCAGACAAGAAAGCACAGGGATTGGTGAAGCATATGGGCTTTTCATTCCACGACAACGCAGATTTGCTTGACAAGGTGTTGACTGAACATCCTGAAATGGAGTTTGTACAGTTACAACTGAACTATTTGGACTGGGATAGTGATTGGGTACAGAGCCGCAAATGTTATGAGGTATGTGTGAAGCATGGGAAGCCAGTGGTAGTGATGGAACCCGTGAAAGGTGGTACATTGGCCAAAGTGCCCGCAGAGGCAGAAGCTTTGTTCCGTGCTGCTGATCCAAAGAAGTCAATGTCCAGCTGGGCCATACGTTTTGCTGCCTCCTTGCCCAATGTGATGATGGTGCTTTCTGGTATGAGTACATTGGAACAGATGCAAGATAATGTTTCGTTTATGGAAGATTTCAAACCACTGACAAAAGAGGAAATTGATATGTGTGCAAAAGTGGCTGACATTATCAATGGTCAGATTGCTATCCCTTGTACGGCTTGTTCTTATTGCACAGAAGGTTGCCCTCAACAGATTCCTATTCCAAAATACTTCTCACTTTACAATGACTTGATGCGTGAGGACATGGAGCATAAGGGATGGACCATCTATTTTACCAAATATGGGGATTTAGCCAAAGAGTTTGGACGAGCCAGTGATTGTGTCGAATGTGGTCAGTGTGAAGGCATCTGTCCGCAACGTCTTCCCATCATTGATTACTTGAAGAAAGTATCTGCTCGGTTTGATAACATGTGAATTTATACAGATTTAGTCATATAATGTCATAAAAAGGAGAAAATGTTTGGCAGTTTGTTTTAAATCGTGTACATTTGCATCGTATTAATAAACAAATTGTATGAATTACACAGGTTCACATCATCACCATCATCATCCTAGCGAGTAATTTCGGTGGGCAGAATGGTATGTATGTTGATATCAGAAAACATAAATATGAAGGCTTACCGATAAATGAAAATGGTGAGCCTTTTTCTATTATTATAATGGTATGTTAAGAATAGCAGTACAATCAAAAGGTCGTCTGTATGACGAGACGATGTCGTTCCTTGCTGAATCAGACATCAAACTGAATTTGATGAAGAGAACATTGTTGGTACAGGCAAGCAATTTCCCATTAGAGGTGTTGTTTTTGCGCGACGATGATATTCCGCAGACAGTTGCAAGCGGTGTAGCTGACATTGGCATTGTTGGTGAGAACGAGTTTATGGAACGTGACGAGGATGCTGAAATAGTAAAGCGCTTAGGCTTTAGCAAGTGTCGTTTGTCATTAGCAGTTCCTAAGAGTGTTGATTATAAGGATGTGCAATGGTTCGAGGGCAAGAAGATTGCCACCAGCTATCCTGTGATACTGAAAAAGTTCTTGGCAGAGAGAGGTGTGAAGGCTGATATTCATGTGATTACCGGCTCAGTTGAAATCAGTCCTGGCATAGGTCTGGCTGATGCCATATTCGACATCGTTAGCTCAGGTTCTACCTTGGTGAGCAACCACTTGAAAGAAGTGGAAGTGGTGATGCAGAGTGAGGCACTGTTGATAGGAAACCACAATATCAGTGCCGATAAACGTGAAATCCTTGAAGAACTGTTGTTCCGCATCGATGCAGTGAGAGCCGCAGAAGATAAGAAATATGTGCTGATGAATGCTCCCAAAGATAAGTTGGAGGAAATTATTGCCGTCTTACCAGGCATCAAAAGTCCTACCGTGATGCCGCTGGCAGAAGAAGGATGGTGCTCTGTGCATACGGTGCTCAACCAAAAACGATTCTGGGAGATTATCGGTAAGTTGAAAGACTTGGGTGCTCAGGGCATTCTTGTTATTCCTATAGAGAAAATGATTGTTTAAATCACAGAGTATATGATTTTAATTAATTATCCGGATAAGTCAAAGTGGAGTGAGTTACTCAAGCGTCCTGTGATGAATACGGAAAGCTTGAACGAGGTGGTGAAGAGTATTCTCGACCAAGTGAAGTATAACGGTGATGAGGCCGTACTGAGTTATGAGGAGAACTTTGACCATGTAAGGTTGCAGAGTTTGGTGGTAAGTGATGAGGAAATCGAGGAAGCCGAAACGTTGGTGAGTGACGAGTTGAAAGAAGCCATTCTGCTTGCCAAAGGCAACATTGCACGTTTCCATGAAGCCCAACGTTTTGAGGGCGTGCAGTTGGAAACACAACCAGGAGTTACTTGCTGGCAAAAAACTGTACCTATTGAACGAGTGGGCTTGTATATCCCAGGTGGTACAGCACCCCTTTTCTCAACCGTACTGATGCTGGCCATACCTGCTAAAATTGCAGGTTGTGGCGAGATAGTATTGTGTACCCCTCCTGCACGTGATGGTAAGGTGCATCCTGCTGTGCTGTTTGCGGCAAAGACTGCTGGTGTAAGTCATATATATAAGATTGGTGGTGTTCAAGCCATTGGCGCTATGGCTTACGGTACTCAGTCCGTACCTCGCGTATATAAGATATTCGGCCCAGGTAACCAGTATGTTACCGCTGCTAAGCAGTTGGTCAGCATGGGTGATGTAGCCATCGATATGCCTGCAGGACCATCAGAAGTGATGGTGTTGGCCGACGATACTGCTAATCCTGTGTTTGTGGCAGCAGATTTGTTAAGTCAGGCAGAACATGGGGTTGATAGTCAGGCAATGTTAGTAACTACCTCTGAATCGTTGCAGCAAGCAGTGATGAAGGAAGTAGAGCGCCAACTGGATGTCTTGCCTCGCAAGGAGATTGCCAGCAAGTCATTGAAATATAGCCGTCTGATACTGGTAAAGGATATGGATGAAGCCATTGAGATGGTGAATGAATATGCTCCTGAGCATTTGATTATTCAGACGAAAGACTATCAAACGTTGGCCAAACGTGTGATAAATGCCGGCTCTGTGTTCTTGGGTAAATATGCCTGTGAGAGTGCAGGAGACTATGCCTCTGGTACTAATCATACTTTACCAACCAACGGCTATGCGAAAGCATATAATGGTGTAAATCTCGACAGTTTCTGTCGCAAGATTACCTATCAGGAAATCACGGCTCAAGGTATTAGTCGCATAGGTAAAGCTATTGAGGTGATGGCAGCCAACGAGCAGTTGGATGCGCACAAGAATGCAGTAACAGTGAGATTGCAGAGTTCTGCTTTTCAGAAGGAGCAACTTGCCACACAGCCATTTAACCTTGAACAACTTGTTAGAAAGAATATCTGGGATTTGGCACCATACTCTTGTGCACGTGACGAATACAGTGGGGTAGATGCCAGTGTATTTCTCGATGCAAATGAGAACCCTTATAATGGACCTATCAATAGATACCCAGATCCGTTGCAGAAACAACTCAAGCAAGAGATAGCTAAGGTGAAGGGTGTGAGCGAAGACCGCATCTTTTGTGGTAATGGCAGCGATGAGGCTATCGACTTGGTATATCGTATCTTCTGCAATCCAGGTTTGGATAATGCAGTGGCCATTGATCCCAGCTATGGGATGTATAAAGTATGTGCCGATGTGAACAATATTGAATACCGCAAGGTGCAACTGGATAACGACTTTCAGTTCCATGCTGCAGATATGCTGCAAGCTGCAGATAATTATACCAAACTGATGTTTATCTGCTCCCCCAACAATCCAACCGGCAATGACATGAGTCATGCTGAAGTAGAGCAGTTGTTGCAGCAATTCCTAGGTATTGTGGTGGTGGATGAGGCTTACTTTGATTTCTCAGAGCAACCTTCATTTACAGAGTTGTTAGGCAAATATCCTAACCTCATAGTTTTGCAAACCTTCTCTAAGGCATGGGGCTGTGCTGCTATCCGTTGTGGTTTGGCTTATGCTTCACCTCAGATTATCGGCTTGTTCAATAAGGTGAAATATCCATATAATGTGAATATGCTAACGCAGCAACAGGCCCTTGAGGCATTGCGTAATGCTCAGCAGACTAAGGAATGGGTGACAATCTTGAAAAAAGAACGCACCAGACTGATGCAGCTTTTTGCAAAACTCTCACTGACAGAAAAAGTTTTCCCATCGGATGCCAACTTCTTCTTGGCGCGAGTGTCTGATGCCAATGCCATTTATAGATATTTGGTGGGCGAGGGCATTATCGTCAGAAACCGCAACTCAGTTACCTTATGTGGCAACTGCTTACGCATTACAGTAGGAACACCTGAAGAGAATAATACGTTGATAGCGGCGTTAAACAAATATAGCAGATGAAAGTTATGGAAAAAGATAATTCTCAATTGTCAATTGTCAATTGTCAATTAAAAAAACGTTTGCTTTTTATCGACCGTGATGGCACATTGGTAATTGAACCACCAGTTGACTATCAGCTTGACGCGTTCGAGAAGCTGCAGTTCTTTCCCAAGGTAATGAAAAACCTGGGCTTTATCCGTAGTAAGCTCGACTTCCGCTTTGTGATGGTGACCAACCAAGATGGTTTGGGTACATCGTCTTTCCCTGCTGATTCTTTCTGGCCTGTGCATAATTTGGTGATGCAGACATTAGAGGGTGAGGGCATTACCTTCGATGAGGTTTGTATCGACCCCTCCATGCCAGAAGATAACTCACCCAACCGTAAGCCTCGCACGGGCATGCTGCAACATTACATGAATAATGAGCAGTATGATTTAGTCAATAGTTTTGTGATAGGCGATAGGCCAACAGATGTGGAACTGGCCAAGAATTTAGGTTGTAAGGCTGTTTTGTTACAACCTGATATGTCTTGCTTGGAGACGAAGCCAGAGCTGAAGGCTTTTTGTGCACTTGTCACCGATGATTGGGACAAGATAGCAGAGTTCCTCTTTGCTGGTGAGCGCAAGGCCGAGGTGACTCGTGTTACCAAAGAAACTAATATTTATGTATCGTTGAACTTAGATGGTCATGGAGATTGTGACATCAACACTGGGTTGGGTTTCTTCGACCACATGCTCGAGCAGATTGGCAAGCATGGGGGTATCGACTTGACTATCCAGGTGAAGGGCGATCTGTATGTTGACGAGCATCATACCATTGAAGATACAGCTCTTGCCTTGGGCGAATGCCTGTATAAAGCCTTAGGCAGCAAGCGAGGCATTGAGCGTTATGGCTATTGTTTGCCAATGGATGATTGCCTGTGCCAGGTATGCCTCGATTTCGGAGGACGTCCTTGGTTAGTGTGGGATGCAGAGTTCAAACGCGAGAAGATAGGTGAGATGCCTACCGAAATGTTCCTGCATTTCTTCAAATCGCTGAGCGATGCTGCCAAGATGAACTTGAATATCAAGGCAGAGGGACAAAACGAGCACCACAAGATTGAAGGTATCTTCAAAGCTTTGGCACGAGCCATCAAGATGGCGATAAAACGTGATATATATCACTACGAGCTTCCCTCTTCAAAAGGAACGTTATAAAAAAAGGCTGCAATTCTGCAGCCTTTATCATTTTTAATTCTATGCTTCGCATCAATTCTCATTAATTGTCATTTCGTTGATCAGTCGCTGAGCACCACCCAGCTTGTCAATAACGAACAACACATAGCGGATATCCACTGCGATGCAACGCTGCAAGTTGTCGTCGAAGTTGATGTCACCACTCAGTGATTCCCAGTTGCCGTCGAAAGCAATACCAATTAACTCACCATTATCATTCATCACAGGACTTCCAGAGTTGCCACCAGTAATATCGTTGGTAGTCAAGAAGCAAGCAGGCAATGAGCCGTCCTTCATGGCATAGCGGCCAAAGTCGCGCTTTTGCAAAAGTTCCTTCAACTTGGCAGGAACCACAAACTCAGGATCGTCAGGATTCTCCTTCTGCAGCACACCGTCGCCAGTAGTATAATACTTGTAGTGCACACCATCCTTTGGATCGTATGACTTCACATTACCATAAGTAAGACGCATGGTAAAGTTAGCGTCAGGATAAGATGGAGTAGGCTGCTTCATCTCACCGAGACCACGGATAAATGCTTTGTGCAGCAGTGACAAATCGTCTATTTCACCATAGACATCCATTGCTTGTGAGATGCAATTCATTGTAGAGCTTGTAAAAGCATATGATGGGTCCTTGTCGATAGCCTTAACAGTAGGCTTCTTGAGGAATTTCTCCAGATTAGCCTCGTTGGCTAAGATAGAGTTGTTATAAATGTTGTCAACAAACGCATCAACATTGCCCTTGAAATCACGCTGTATGGTCTGGTAGAAGTTAGGCAGTTCGTTGCTACTGAGTGCTTTCTGTAATGCGGGAATCATAGCCTTTGCCACCAGACGGTCCACTTCGTGGTCATAGTCCTTGTTGTGGATGCGGGCATATTGAGTGCGAATCATTTCCTTGGCTTCATTGATAGCAGCATTATCCTTGTTGTTAAGGGCCTCCTTCATTTTATTCATAGGCTCTGCTGGAGTTCTGAATTCAATGGCACTGTAGAACTCACTCAGGTAGTCAATCTGACGCTCCACGGGGATAGACTTTTCAACGATTTCATTGATCTTGTCAACCACACCTTCATATTCAGGCTTGCCCTGTGCGAAAGCTTTGAACTGCTTCTCCACCTCAGCTTTGGCTTCCAGTACCTTATTGTCAGCAATCGCTTGGTTCATACCGATGGAGTTTTTCCAGTAGTTGCTGCTGCCTGCAAACTTGCTGGCATATTGGATACGAGTCTTATCACTCTTGGCCATCGCCTCACGCAATACATCCAGACGTACGGTACGCATGTCAATGCGAGATTGGTTGGTGGTGTACATACGCTCGGTAACCTCTGATTCCGTGAGGTAACGACTGGTACTGCCTGGGAAACCCAGAATCATGGCATAGTCGCCTTCGTTCAAGCCTTTGATAGAGATATTGAGATACTTGGGAGTACTCAGAGGCACATTCTCAGGAGAATAGTCAGCAGGTTCACCATTCTTGTCTGCATAGATGCGGAACACAGAGAAGTCACAGGTATGACGAGGCCACATCCAGTTGTCTGTCTCACCACCAAACTTACCAATACTTGATGGAGGAGCTGCTACCATACGCACGTCAGTATATACCTTATAATAGATAAGGTAGAACTTGTTGCCAGCATAGAATGGATATGCCTGAGCCACAATACCAGGTTTACCGTTCAGGTCGCTCTTGGCCAACTCTTCTTCTGCCAGTTTGTTCAGATAGGGACGAGTGAGAGAGTTGATTTCAGTAACCACACCATTCTTGATTTGCTCGTTCACCAGGTCGGTAACATCCACAATGCGGTGTACGAAACGGAACGATAGACGCTCGTTTGGCAACTCGTCAGCTAATGTTGCAGCCCAAAAGCCATCCGTCAGGTAGTCGTGTTCCACAGAACTGTGTGCCTGAATAGCACCATAACCGCAGTGATGATTGGTAAGCACCAAACCGTTGGGAGAGATGATTTCTCCTGTGCAACCACCGCCAAAGATACCCACAGCATCTTTCAGCGATACGCCATTAGGATTATAGATTGCAGAGGCATCCAGTTTCAGACCCTGTTTCTTCATCATGTCGATGCTGTTCTGTTGCTGCATCAACTGCAACAGCCACATGCCTTCATCTGCTTTAGTTGTTAAAGAAAAAAGTGTAGCGAATGCTACAATAATTAAGATTTTGACTTTCATATTCTAAAGATGTTTAAAATTTGGGCAAAGATAACGCAATTAATTGAATAAAACAATATATTTGCTTCCGACATCAACATAAACATGATTGGTATGATTCAAAAGACGATAAGTCGTATTTGTTTTATGATGCTTCTTGCATCTGTATTGGCCTCGTGTAGTAGTGCTTATCAGATTGCAGGAAAGTCAGATATCAATAGCCTTGACGGAAAGAAACTGTATCTCAAGACATTGTCTGAGAACGGATGGTTGCCCGTGGATTCAGCCTCCGTTGAGCATGGTTTGTTCTCTATGGAAGGTGTGTCCGATTCCACCATGATGGTATCCATTTATATGGAAGATGAAAGTATCATGCCTATCATCCTGGAAAACGGTATTATCCAAGTATCTATCAATGCTGGTGATATACGTGCTTGGGGTACTCCTTTAAACAATGCACTTTACAATTTCATTGACCGTAGGAACGACTTAGAGGAACA
>JAGCCV010000058.1 GCA_017651505.1 Bacteroidaceae bacterium
GCTCTCGCTGCTCCAGAAAGTCTCAATTGGCTTCGCCCAATTCTGTCACGACTCGGCCAAACATGCAAGCATGATGGCCCTCGCTGCTCCAGAAAGTCTCAATTGGCTTCGCCCAATTCTGTCACGACTCGGCCAAACATGCAAGCATGATGGCCCTCGCTGCTCCAGAAAGTCTCAATTCTCAATTTTCAATTTTCAATAGTGAAACATCTTCACCTTCAAGGCATTCACCTTGTCGTATGAAGCAAACACATTGCGCTCGTCACCATTCAGCAAACGACCAGGTATGAACTTACCATTCTCAAACCTGCCCTCCCAGATGCTGTCGTAGCCACAAAATTTGCTCTTCACACCGTCCTTTAGCTTCACATCGGCATTGAATCCATAGCCCACCACATAAAACTCATCAGCTGCGGTCTGAACAATCAAGGCACCACCTTGCTCTATCTGCTGCTGGTCTTCCACCTGGAATCCACCGCCGGCAGGAGCCATCAAAGCGCCAATATCAAAGCTCTTCCTTGGGCCGAAAGTCAGCACATAGTCACCCATCTCCACCTCATCGGTTTCTCGCCCGGAATAAAGATAGATACCACGCATCTTGTCAGAGCCCAAGTTGTCAGTTATCAGACTTCCCATCTGCTGCATCTGGTCGTAGCTCTCTGCCAGCAAGCGATGCTGTTTCTCCAAATTAGGATTCAACTCACTGTCCTCATAGTCAATGCCGAAGGGCGAAAAAGCTATGGCATCATACTCACCAATGATATATAAGCCACGGGCACCCACCAATGTACTTTCAGGAATCAAGATGGGATTACCCTTCCACGAGAATGCCTTACCTAACCAGTCGAGTTGCTGCATATAGCTATTAGGTGTAAGGATATCAATATGGGGTGCAGAAGCACGATAGATATCAAAGAACTCGGGTATCGAACACCCGTTGCCCAGACTGTTGCCGCGTGTGTTCATACCGAAAACACTGGCATTAATGAATACCGGCAAAGGATAAACCTCCTTGCCTGCCTTGGCCATCTGCTCCAGATAGTTGGCATAGCCGTAGGCCGTAAACACATGCTCTGTGAAATTCCTGATGGGGTTCTCAGCCTGGTTGTTCACCTCACTCTTGCCAAACAGTTCTTCCCAGTTGCCCGTTGTCTTGTTGCCATACTTCGCCCAAATCCGCTCTAAGTCGGGTTGCAACTGTCCCTTGTTGGCTTTCAGGTAATCCACAATCTGCTGAGGCACCTGTGCCTTCCACGCCTTGTTGGCGTCAGCACTGAAGTCACGAGGCGTTCCCCTCAGTCCTGGCTCGTTCTGTAGCTGAATCATCACCACCGTATGGTCTTTGTCAGTATCCTTGAGGTGTTGCAGAAACGCCTTGTAAGCCTTGGTGTCTGCCTTCAGTATTTCGGTGCCATACACAGAGATATGCTCCATCTCCTGTCCCTTGTCATCCACCGCATGGGGATATTTCTTAGGATTAGACTTTACCCAGCTGGGGGCGTAGGTCATCATGGGATTCTTGAAGGCACCAAACCACAGGAAGGCAATCTTCATATCCCGTTTGCGGGCCTCTGCCATCATGGCATCCACCAAGGTAAAGTCATATTGCCCCTCAACAGGCTCCACGAGTTCCCAACTCACGGTAGCAATCACCGAGTTGAGGCGCATCTCCTTCAACTTGTCCCACACTCGGTGCTCCTGCATATAGCTCAGCGACGATGCCGTAGAGTTATGCAGTTCACCACAATACATCACAAAGGGCTTGCCATCCACAATCAGGCATGTAGAGCTACCCACTTTCTGCAACGAAGGTATCTGTGCCAAAGCCGACAAGGCAAAAAAGCACAGAACACAGCTAAATAATCTTTTCATCTTTAATTATATTTTCTTTACAAAGATAGGAATAATCGTTTTTTTAACCTAACTTTGCTCAGAAGAAATAACGATTGTTTCGAAGTCAAATTTATTAAAAGTAAGAATTATGAAAGATTTCAGCTTTTACGCTCCCACACAGGTGGTGTTCGGAGCCAAGTCAGAGGAGAAGATTCCCCAACTCATCAAGCGTTTTGGCGGCACCAAGGTGCTGATTCATTATGGCGGTTCGAGTGCTGAGAAGTCGGGCTTGCTGCCCAAAATCAAGCAGTTGCTCACCGATGCAGGCATCCCTTATTTCACCCTGGGCGGTGTGGTTCCTAACCCCCGATTGTCAAAAGCACAAGAAGGCATCGACCTCTGCCGTAAGGAAGGCATCGACTTCATCTTGGCAGTTGGTGGCGGTAGTGTTATCGACTCCTCCAAATGTATGGCATTGGGCGTACCTTACGAAGGCGATGTTTGGGATTTCTACGCTGGCAAGGCACAAGCATCAGCCTGCCTGCCATTAGCAGCAGTGCTCACCATCCCTGCAGCAGGTAGCGAGATGAGCGCAGGCAGTGTGATCACCAAAGACGAGGGCGACCTAAAATGGTCGTACGACGACAACATCTGCCGTTGCAAGTTTGCCATCATGAACCCCGTTCGCACCTACACCTTGCCACCCTATCAGACAGCTTGTGGCATCACCGACATCATGATGCACACCATGGAACGCTACTTCTCACACGAAGAGATGGGCATCACCGATGCCATCGCCATCGCCCTGCTGCGTTCCGTACGTCAGTTTGGTCCACAAGTACTGGAGAATCCAGAGGACTACTACCTGCGTAGTCAGATTATGTGGGCAGGTAGCTTGGCGCACAACGACCTGACAGGTTGCGGCACCATCGGCGACTGGGCCACACACAACATGGAGCATGAGCTGAGTGCCCTCTACGGAGTGGCTCACGGTGCTGGCTTGGCATCTTTGTGGTGTCATTGGGCAGGTTATGTGATGGATGCCGGAGTGGCACGTTTCGCGCGCTTTGCCCGTGAGGTACTGGATGTAGTGGCTGATGACGATAACGTGGCTGCCAAAGAAGGTGTGAGCCGTATGCGCGACTTCTACCACACCATCGGCATGCCGGCCAGCATTCCCGAACTGATAGGCCGCAAAGCCACTCAGGAAGAGTTGTTGCTTATGGCAGAGAAATGTTCTCGTGGACGCACCATCACCAATGGCGGCTTCAAGCAACTGACTTATGAAGATGTGCTGAACATCTACACTGCTGCTAATGAATAATGTCCCCTATGCTCACCGTCCCGTCATCACTGATGATGACAGGGGCCTTGAGTGTGGGCATATCGTCGTAGGTCAGCACAAGGCCTGTGGTGAACTTCACACCAGGAGTGACAAGCAGACAGGGAACGTCGCCACTCAGGTCATACTGCATTTGCTCACCTATCCACAAAGGCTGCTCACCATCAAAGCCACCCATATCGGCAACGGTATTGGTGGCTTTTGCTATCTCACGCTCACTATCATACAGCGTTACCTCTTCACCCTTGATGCGATAGCCCAGACGCTGGCATAGTTGTTGCTGAATGTCGTAAGGATCTATGGTGTGAACGATATACGCTATGCCGTTATCGCCGAAGCCAATCTGATAGAGCCTGTCCACCTGTATGCCAGTACCCCATACGGCACTGCTGGTGAGCCATAGCGTATTGCCATTCGCGTCATACTTGGCCAAAGGATTGCGAGCATTGCAGATGTCTGGGAACGTGGTAGATATGTCACCCTTCACCACCACGATGCCGTATCCCTCGGTGGAAGTATTGCCCACCTCGGCAATAGCCTCCACACAGACATCGTGTGCCAAGTCACTCATGATTTCATAGTTATGGTAGCGGTCAGCCCGTTTCATAGCCTCATGCACGTTGGCAGGAGCAGAACTTGACACCAACGGACCGTCCAGTGTACCTGCCACCAGGTTATATCCCTCATTTGCGTCTTTACAAGCAGTAAATACCATACTTGCACAACATAGTGCCAGCATGGCGACTTTCTTCCATAGTTTCATACTTTTCATGTCTATTCTCTAAATAATTACAAAGGTAGATAAAGAGCCCAACTCATGCAAATAATAAGAGGATAAACTAAGCAAGGCACTGCCCTAAATATGCTTATTGCAACTATATTCAAATAACCGTGCTATCTTCACAGACGGCACGGCTCATCAACCAACTCAATGAAACAAACAATAATTAAATAAACAACTTTTAGCTAAAACGGAATTTACTTTCCGCTTTTTTGTCAGCCATTAACGATTCTACTTCAATATAAACCCAGTCTTTCGTCTGTTGTCCTTGGGCCTTGCTGCAAAGTGCAGCCAATAAACATAGCCGTTGGCGGTTGGCTGTTGGCTATTGGCTGGTTGATGGGTTGCCTTGTAAGCCATCCTCCATAGCCCCACCAGCAAGCCGCAGCGTTACTACTACTAAACGGACGGCTTACTACTACTAAACCCGCCTTTTACTTCTACTAAGTGAAACGAGGGCTTTACAGGGGTTATAATGGCACCAGGCAGCATTGTATAATCATGCGAATAACAATGAGTGATTTTGTATATCGCAAGTGGGCAGCCGAGAAAAAAAA
>JAGCCV010000059.1 GCA_017651505.1 Bacteroidaceae bacterium
ATGCTGCTCAACGGCAGCTAACACTGCACAGCCAGGCTCGTGGGTGTGGGTGCAATTGCCATATTTGCAATTGGCGGAGGTGTGGAATATTTCCGGGAAATAATGACCAATCTCCTCCATCTCCATGTCAAAGGTACCAAATCCTTTGATGCCCGGAGTGTCAACGAGATAACCTCCTTCTGGCAAAGCATACATTTCGCTGAAGGTAGTGGTGTGCATACCCTTCAGGTGAGCTGAAGATATTTCCGATGTCTTTGCCTTGATGTCTAGGTCGGGCAAGAGCAAGTTGATGAGTGATGACTTACCCACACCTGAGTTGCCGGAGAGAAGAGTGACCTTGCCTTTCATTTGTTCCATCACAGCATCTGTACCCTGACCAGTCTTAATTGACATGGGATAACAATTGTAGCCAATAGTAGAATATAAGTTGATGAGAGCATGCATATAACGAGTCTCATCTTCGTTATAGAGGTCGGTCTTGTTGATAAGCAGGCTGACAGGTACCCTATAAGCTTCTGCCGTAGCCAGGAAACGGTCGATGAAAATCGTGCTTGTTTCTGGGTGACTTACTGTAACCAGCAAGAAAGCCTGGTCGATATTAGCTGCAATGATATGACTTTGTTTAGATAAGTTTGAAGCCTTGCGAATGATATAGTTCCTTCGGTCTTCTATCTCATTGATCAAGGCTGTTCCTTCTTGGTTGAGGGTAATATAAACCCAATCACCCACAGCCACCGGATTGGTACTGCGGATGCCTTTCAATCGGAAATTACCTTTAATCTTGCACTCAACAACTGGTCCCTCGTCAGTCTTGACAAGGTACCAGCTTCCTGTATTTTTGACGACAAGTCCTCTCAAGGTTTACACCCTTTTCCTTATACCGTCATGATTTCCTTGTTCTTCACGGCAAGCAGCTCATCAACTTGTTTTACGTACTTGTCATGCAACTTCTTCAGCTCTTCTTCACCATCCTTCTGGAAATCTTCCGATAAGCCTTCCTTTACAGATTTCTTCAGGTCATCAATACCGTCACGACGTGCATTTCGAATACTCATCTTGGCATTCTCAGCCTCAGTCTTGCACTGCTTGGTCAGCTGTACGCGACGCTCCTCAGTCAATGGAGGAATACCCAAGCGAATTACCTCTCCATTGTTCTCTGGCATGATGCCTAAACTGGAGTCGATGATAGCTTTCTCAATCACGCGGAACATATTCTTGTCCCAAGGCTTGATAGCGATGCTTCTTGCATCAGGAGTGGTCACTGAGGCACAATTCTGTATAGGCTGCATAGAGCCATAAGAGTTTACCTTAATACCATCTAACAGACGTACGTCGGCCTTGCCGGCACGGATATGAGCCAGTGCGTCTTCCAAATACTCTACGGCCATGCTCATGGCTTCCTGAGCTTCGGCCACTACTGTCTTAACGTCTTTCATACAATTATAGTTTTATTTTTCTAAATCAATACATTTAAGGATGCACCAGTGTACCGATGCCCTCGCCATTTATCACTTTCTTGAGGTTACCCACTACATCCATATTGAACACTACGATAGGCAGACCATTGTCCTTGCACATACAGATGGCTGAGAGGTCCATCACTTTCAGACCACGAGACAACACCTCGTCGTAGCTTATCTCGTCAAACTTGGTGGCAGTAGGGTCTTTCTCTGGATCAGCAGTATAGACACCATCCACACGGGTACCTTTGAACATTACGTCAGCTTCAATCTCTATGCCACGTAAACTGGAACCTGTGTCGGTAGTAAAATACGGAGAACCAGTTCCGCAAGCAAAGACGCACACCTCACCAGCTTCCATGCATTCAATGGCACGCCACTTGGTATAGAACTCACCAATAGGTTCCATTCGGATAGCAGTCAGCACACGTGTTTTCACCCCAATAGCTGTCAGTGCACTGCTCAGTGCCAGCGAGTTGATGGCTGTTGCCAGCATACCCATTTGATCACCCTTTACACGGTCGAAACCTTTAGATGCGCCGCTCAGTCCTCGGAAGATGTTGCCACCACCAATTACGATGCCAATCTGTACTCCCATGTCGTGGATTTCCTTAATCTGCTCAGCATACTCGCTCAGTCGATTTTCATCGATACCGTGCCCCTTTGCACCCATTAAGCTTTCACCGCTGAGTTTCAATAATATTCTCTTAAATCTTGCCATAATATCCTTTCCTTATTTTTTCAATAATTTTTGTAATTCTACGGGGTTGTTGGTGGTAATATAATCAACGCCCTGATTGATGAAATACTGCAAAGCTTCAGAATCGTCCACTGTCCAAACATTAATTTCTACTCCAAGGTCTTTAGCCTCCTTCACCCATTCTGGGTGCTCTTTTCTCAGAGCGTTCTGATGATAGTCGATACCTTTCAATCCCAGGTTCTTCACCTTCTTGGGGGTATAATCACCATCCAAGTAATAAATATTGCTGTCGGGCAACAATTTCTTAAATGCTAAACATGCGTTGATGCTGAAAGCGATGATATCCGTGCGGTCTAACAAACCATAGTGTTTAAGTTTGCGTACAATCTTAGCGACACATTCATCTTCCCGATTAAAGTCGGAGAGCGATTTCATCTCCAAAACCAGTCTTATCTTTAGTTCCTTGCCTTTGGTCAGGTATTCATCTAAAGTAGGAAGTTTCTCCCCGTTATCCAAGCGGATAGCCCTTACCTGCTCGAAGGTAGAAGTTTCCATGTTCACACCCTTATATACCCTATCGTGGTTTACCACCAACTCTCCATCGGCTGTCATCCATACATCGAATTCAGAACCAAAAGCTCCAATCGAATCCGCCTTTACCAAAGCAGCGATGGAGTTTTGTGCCGACCCCGGAGTGTCCCAGAAACCACGATGACATATCACCTTCTGACCAAACACAAAACCTTGTATGTTGACCAATAACAAGGTTATTGTTATCAAAAGAACTTTTCTCATAACTAATTATAATTGTCAAACACCTGCCTATAGCTCTCGCTTTCGGTCATACATTCTCTTTTTTTCTTAGAGTGTTTCAAATTTCTTAGTCTTGATAAATAGGTCATCCAACCACGGAGTCAGGTAGCCAGTGTGAGCCACCAAACTCATGACATTGAATCGCTTGCTCAGATAAGGCACACATTCCAACGTCTGCCGTACATGTTCCCAACTGATGCCAACATCAATTGGGCGAACAGGCATGTGACCCAGCTTCAAGATGTCATAGAGTTGCCTTACTGGCATAATCTGTTGTGCCAGACGGTCTCGAACTTCGGGCCAGTATTCCTTCAACTGTTGCAGTTCGAAGCTCAGCTTCTCTGGTGTCACATAGTTTGACATCGCCACCTGCATACCAAGTTTCTGCAATCCCACTTTACTGAGGTCCTCGTGAGCTTTACGCTCGTAGGTCTCCAAAGTAGGCCATTCCTTGACACATTTCTTAACATCGAGCACCTCGTCAAATGGGAATGCCAGCAATTTGTTATATACAGCAGTTATGGCCAGCAAAGCGATGCTCAGCAATTTACCATGGGCTATCTTGTCTTTGCCACTCACGGCGCGTTCCATTTCCCAGATGCCTGTAAGCTGGTGCTCTGCACCCGATGAAGGCAGGTCACTTTTTACTACCTGCATGGCCAAACCGCTTAACAGTAAGCCTTCCATCATCTTTTCAATATTCTTGCGCTCGTCAATAGGCTCACCTGCCATGATTCTTTCAACAGACAACATCGTTTCATGGAATCCGTTTTGACTCATCTTCCACGCCTTCTCATTGATGTGGTCAATGCCCATCCAGTCGGCTAATATCCAATCAGCGCCTGATGTCATCTTAGCCAACAGGTCGGCATATCCCGATTGATTCAGTTCGGTAGGGGCGTGGATGATGATGTCGGTATCGGCTAAAACGGCTTGTGGCCCAGGGCAGGGGAACGACTGCTTGATGCCGTTCATACGGATGGCAGCTCCATAAGCCGTATATCCGCCGTTTGAGGCAGCTGTAGGCACTACCATATAGTGGCGACCCGACAAATGAGCGGCCAGTTTGGTTAGGTCATTCAAGGTGCCGGCTCCTACGGCTATAGGTATCACTTCCACTGGCAGTTGGTGCAGGCGATCGAGCAAAATGCCCATGGTGTCAAAATTGGCATGTAGGTTTTTCCCTTCATAGATGACATGCTCTTCTACTACCACACCGGCTTTCATCAGTGACTCCTCAATATGCTTTCCAGCTACAGGAAAAGTATTGGTGTCTGCCACGACGATTGCCTTGCAATGGGGGAACTGCTTAGTAAACAACTCGCCCACTTGGTCAAGGATTCCCGGACCTATGCGCATGGCACGGGTATCGTTGATAGCCTGTAAAGCCTGCTCCATCTGCAACATGCCATTTCTAAAGAAACGAGGTGTATAAGCAGGGTCTTCCTTAATCAAGGAATAGATATGCTGAATGATATCCGGATTAAACTCAAGTGAGAACTCGTAATTTTGCATATGTCAGTTATTATTACAAAAGCGTTTCATCCAACAAAAATAAACAATGGTTTTGAAATATCAAAATTATTTCAGTCTATTCACTGTAATCTTTGAAGGATGAGCCTTTTCATGGTATATTTTAATGTCTGACTTGATGAAATCTTGCTCGTCGGCCTGCGTAATATCGATGAATTGCTGAGGATTGAGGTCGTTCAACGGGAACCAAGTGCTTTGAACCTGTATGACAATGCGGTGTCCTTTTTTAAAGCAATGGGCAATGTCTGGTAAAGCGAACTTAACCTGTGTCACCTTGCCTGGTTTGAAACCTTCAGGATGTTCGAAGCTGTTGCGATACCTGCCTCTCATCACTTCGCCTCGTACCAGCATCTGATAGCTGCCCATGATAGTTGTCAGCGGCTTGCCGTCGTTGAACTTGTCGGCTATCTCTTGGCTGTACTTGAAATCTTCGGGGAACTCGTCAATTACTTTCACCACAAAATCAGCATCAGTTGTGCTGATAGCCACTTGCAGGTCGGCCGTAATCTCGCCTGTGAGTGTCACGTCATCTGTCAGTACCTCACTACGGAAAGTCAGTACGTCAGGACGACGCTCTGCAAATCGTTGGTCGTGTGTCATGTACTCGCGCCCCCTTCTTCTGTCAATCGCATCGGTATATGGCACAGGATGATTGGGGTCGGAAGTGTATTGACTGAATGAGTTGTTTTTTTGTGGAGCTACGTTACTAATCTGACCGTTGGCTTGTAAGTAGAAGTTCACAGGTGCGCTATCTTTTGGAGGCCATTGGCTAAACTTCTTCCATTCGTTGGCACCAGTAATGAACATATAGATATGGTTGTCTAAGTCGGGTTTCGAACCTTCACCATTCAAGTAGTATTGGAAGAAATTGTACTCAACCTCGTGTAGGTAGTAGTCAGATGTATTGGCACCGAAATAGATGTCACCCAAGTGGTTGCCCCTGTCTCGTTCCCATGCCCCATGGAACCATGGCCCCATGATGAATTGCGTCTGTGTCTGCGGACTTTGCTGCTTCAGTGCCTTATACACGCCCCAGGTACCGTAACAGTCTTCAGCATCAAACAGTCCACCTGTCAGCAAGATAGCAGGCTTCACATCCTTGATGTGCCTGCGGGCATCTCTTGCCTGCCAGAACTCGTCGTAGTCGGGGTGCGCCATCAGGTCTTTCCAGAAAGCTATGCTGTCACCCACAATCTTAGTGAGGTTCTTCAGCGTTTTCTGCCGCAAGAAGAAGCTATATTCGTCATCCAGGAAGAAAGGCTGCATGCGAGTCTGTGTCTTGGTAGGCACAGGGCGTGGGCGTCCAAACGACTGTGCCACGAAACTCAACATATCAGTAATCATCAGTACCCCATGATGGTGGTAGTCGTCGCCCATCCACCAGTCGGTCACTGGTGCTTGCGGAGCTACCGCCTTGATGGCAGGGTGTTGGCTAAGTGCAGCCATCGTGGCATAAAAACCAGGATAGGATGTACCTAATACACCAATGTTGCCATTACTCTTCACGTTGTTGATTAGCCATTCTGCAGTATCGTAGGTGTCACTTGCCTCGTCTATATCTTTGGAAGTCTGCTTGTCGGCCACAAAGGGGCGGACATCCACAAATTCGCCTTCGCTCATCCATTTTCCCCTTACATCCTGCAACACTATAATGTAGCGTTCTCTTACATAGTTACGCAACTTGCCCCATAAGTTGTAGCTAAAGCCCTCACCATACGGAGATGCCTGATAGGGTGTACGTTGCATGATAATGGGTGTCTGTTTTGTGGCATCAATAGGTTCGTAGATGGAGGTAAACAACTTCACCCCATCCCTCATGGGGATCATTACCTCACGCTTGGTATAATGTTGCTCTACCCACTCACGAGTAACGTCTTGTGCTTGCATGCAAATGCCTATAAATATGCATACAATGCTTAAAGTCAATTTTCTAAATGTTTTAGTCATATTTCTATTCATTTTGTTATCTTTTCATAAGAAGATGGTGCAAATATATAGAAAACACCCATTTCGTGCAATCGCTTATAGCTTTTTTTGTACCTTTTGTAAAAAATAGACTGTGCGTCAAGATAAAAAATAAACAGTTTATTTTGTTCTATCTTTGCCTTGCACTATCTTTGCCACCACAAAAAAGACTAAAATGATTGTTTGCATAGCAGAGAAACCATCGGTGGCAAGGGATATAGCCCAGGTTTTGGGTGCCACAAATAGGAAAGACGGATATATCGAAGGCAACGGTTACCAAGTGACCTGGACCTTCGGACATCTCTGTACCCTGAAAGAACCGCAGGACTACACCGATGCCTGGAAGTCGTGGAGCTTAGGCTCGTTGCCTATGGTACCTCCCCGCTTTGGCATCAAACTCATTGCCAACGACACCTACGAGAAGCAGTTTCATATCATTGAAGGACTGATGCAGAGGGCAGATATGATTATCAACTGCGGTGATGCCGGTCAAGAAGGTGAACTGATACAGCGTTGGGTGATGCAGAAAGCAGGTGCCAAATGCCCTGTTAAGCGACTATGGATATCTTCATTGACAGAAGAATCTATACGTGAGGGTTTTAACCACTTACATGAAGCATCCGACTATCAATCACTTTATGAAGCAGGACTGAGTCGTGCCATCGGCGATTGGCTTTTAGGCATGAACGCTACTCGTCTCTATACTATTAAATATGGTCAGAACAGACAAGTGCTGAGCATCGGACGCGTACAAACCCCCACTTTGTCATTGATTGTGAATCGGCAGCAGGAAATCGAGAACTTTGTACCCAAGCAGTATTGGGAGCTGAAGACCACCTATCGCGATGTGCTTTTCAATGCGATTGTTAAGAAAAGTGATGAAGAGTTGATTGCAGAGGTGGAAAAGAATAAGAAAGAGGATGAGGCTATTGACATTTCTAAGATAGATAACCCTGGTATGGAGCCTATCGCTAATGAAGCTGCAGGTTTGGCGTTAGTTGAGCGCATCAAGGATTTACCTTTTGTGGTGACGGATGTGACGAAAAAGCCAGGAAAGGAATACCCTCCTCGTCTGTATGATTTGACTTCCTTGCAAGTGGATTGCAATAAGAAGTTTGGTTTCAGTGCTGATGATACGTTGAAGCTCATCCAGAGCCTCTATGAGAAGAAGGTAACCACTTATCCTCGTGTGGATACCACTTTCCTAAGTGATGATATCTATCCTAAGTGCTCCAATATCCTTAGAGGTTTGAAGGGCTATGAAACCTTGACTACACCGTTGCAGGGGAAAGCTTTACCAAAGAGTAAGAAGGTGTTTGATAACTCTAAAGTGACTGATCACCATGCCATTATTCCAACAGGTCAGCCACCTGTAAACCTCACCGATCAAGAGAAGAAAGTATTTGACCTCGTGGCCAAGCATTTCATTGCTGTGTTCTATCCTGAATGCAAAATCAGTACTACTACCATTGAAGGTAAGGTAGAGGACATCCCCTTCAAAACCAGTGGGAGACAAGTGCTTGACCCCGGATGGCGTGTGGTATTTGCACAAGTTGAAAATGGGAAAATGAAGATAGACAATGATGATGCAGAGGGCAATAACCCTCCATCCGCTGGGGATAATTCTCAATTCTCAATTCTCAATTCTCCATTTATGAGGGGCGAACAAGGACCACACTTCCCAGAACTGCAGGAAAAGTGGACACAACCTCCTCGTCCTTATACAGAAGCTACCTTGCTCCGTGCTATGGAAACAGCTGGTAAACTGGTGGATAATGACGAATTGCGAGATGCCTTGAAAGAGAATGGTATTGGACGTCCTTCTACACGAGCTGCTATTATAGAAACTTTGTTCAAACGCAATTATATCCGTAAAGAACGAAAAAACCTGGTGGCGACTCCTACGGGCATCGAATTGATAGGACTGATTCGTGAGGACCTGCTCAAGAGTGCAGAACTGACGGGTTTGTGGGAGAAGAAATTGCGTGAGATAGAGAAGAAGAACTATCAGGCAGGACAATTCCTTGATGAACTCAAGCAGATGGTGACAGAAATCGTGAATGCCGTACTTTCTGATAATTCAAATCGTCGCATAACGGTGGTCAATCCTAAGGAAGAAAAGAAAAAGAAGAAGGCATCCAAACCAGCAAAGGCATCTGAGTCGCGAAAAGAAACATCGTCCAGGGTCAATACGCCTAACGATAGCATCATTGGTCAACCCTGTCCTGTTTGTGGTAGAGGCCGCATCATTAAGGGCAATACCGCTTATGGTTGTTCGGAATGGAAATCGGGTTGCACTTTCCGTTTGCCTTTTCAAGTAAAGCAATAAATAATAAAGCTAAAGTAGAAAAGGGGTCACATCATTTTGATGCTACCCCTTTTTATGACAAGTCAGTATTATATCAAAGATAGTTTAGAAACTCTGATGGAACTCCACTACCGCTTCGATACCCTTGCGGAAAATCTCCAGAGGGAAATTCTCGTTGGGAGAATGGATGGCGTTGCTTTCCAAGCCGAATCCCATGAGTACTGTTTTGATGCCCAGCACCTTTTCGAAAGTGGCAATGATAGGAATACTACCTCCGCGACGCACTGCTAACGGCTTCTTGCCAAAAGCTTTCTCAAAGCCTTTCTCGGCTGCCTTGTAAGCTGGTAATGTGATAGGGCACACATAACTTTCACCTCCATGCAGGTATTCCACCTTCACCTTCACGCTCTTGGGCGCTATCGCTTGCAGGTAATCCATCATCAGCTGGCCAATCTTTTCATTGTCCTGGTGAGGTACTAAACGAGTGGAAATCTTTGCGTAAGCTTTGCTTGGAATAACGGTCTTAGCCCCTTCGCCAGTATAGCCACCCCAGATGCCACATACGTCAAACGAAGGTCGGCAACTGTTTCGCTCCAGTGTACTATAGCCCTTTTCGCCACACACCTCTTCCACGTCGATGGCTTTTTTGTATTTCTCCAGATTAAATGGGATGTGGGCAATCATCTCACGCTCCTCTGCAGGCACCTCCTCAACATCATCGTAGAAGTGGGGCACGGTAATGCGACCGTCTGCATCGGTCATCTGTGCAATGAGTTTGCATAGCACATTGATGGGATTAGCAACGGCACCTCCGAAATGACCACTGTGCAGATCGCGATTCGGACCAGTTACTTCTACCTCCCAATATGACAATCCTCGCAAGCCAGTAGTCAACGAAGGCAAGTCTTTGCCTAACATTGAAGTGTCAGATACCAGTATGATGTCAGCTTTGAGCAGTTCCTTGTGCTTCTCGCAGAAAGGTTCTAAACTCATCGAACCAATCTCCTCTTCGCCTTCAAGGATGAACTTCACGTTGTTCTTCAATAGGTTGTGCTTCACTACATACTCAAACGCCTTGGCCTGAATGAAACTCTGCCCCTTGTCATCATCGGCTCCACGGGCCCAGATGATATCATCTTTGATGACAGGCTCAAATGGGTCGGTTTTCCATAATTCCAGTGGTTCAACAGGCATCACATCGTAATGTCCGTATATCAAAATGGTCTTTGCCTTCGGGTCCACTATCTTCTCGGCATATACCATTGGGTTGCCGTCAGATGGCATCACCTCGGCCTTGTCGGCTCCTGCTGCCAATAATAACTCTTTCCAACGCTCGGCACAACGAATCATATCGTTTTTGTGTGCCGATTCTGAACTAATGCTGGGGATGCGTATCAGGCTGAACAGCTCATCAATCATACGCTGTTCGTTGTCTTGGATGTATTGTTTAATCATAGCTTGGTTGTTTTGTTGAGTAAGTAATAGTCGAGGATAGTCATAGCGGTCATTGCCTCTACAATAGGCACGGCACGAGGCAAAACACAGGGGTCGTGTCGGCCACGGGCTTTCACTACAGCATCCTCTCCTTTTACGTTTACCGTTGGTTGTTCGGTAAGTAAGGTAGCTACCGGCTTGAAAGCTACACGGAAATAGATATCCTGCCCGTTGCTGATACCTCCTTGGATACCTCCTGAGTGGTTGGTTTTGGTACTGATGGTACCATCGTTATCATAAAAGATATCATTCTGTTCAGAACCACGCATGTCCATGCCACCAAAACCCTCGCCATATTCAAATCCCTTGGCAGCATTGATGCTCATCATGGCACAGGCTAAAGCTGCATGCAACTTACCAAATACAGGCTCACCCAAGCCTGCAGGACAACCCTTAACCACACAGCATATAGCTCCACCTATAGTATCGCCATTGGCCTTCACCTCTTTGATAAGTGTTTCCATCTCGGTTGCTTTCACAGGATCGGGACATCTCACAGGATTTTGCTCAATCACGTTGAAGTCGTAGTCAGCGTAACCTTTTTCTAGGCATATGTTACCAACTTGCTGGGTATAAGCCGTAATGCTGATGCCCAACTGCTTCAGTGCCAATTTAGCCAACGCACCACCTACCACACGGGCGATGGTTTCGCGAGCTGATGAGCGTCCTCCGCCCCGATGGTCACGAATGCCATATTTCATTTGATAGGTAAAGTCGGCATGCGAAGGACGGAATACCTCGCGCAGGTTGTCGTAGTCGCCGCTGTGCTGGTTGGTGTTTCTCACTAAGAATCCAATGGGGGTACCGGTAGATTTGCCCTCGAACACACCAGACAGCAACTCCACCTCGTCAGCTTCCTGACGCGATGTGGTCAGCGCCGATTGTCCAGGTTTTCTGCGTGCCAGTTCTCGCTGAATAAAATCCATGTCGATGTCAATGCCGGCAGGCATGCCATCCACCACGCCACCTATGCCTACGCCATGCGACTCACCGAAAGAGGTCAGCTTAAAAATATGACCAAATGTGTTGCACATATATCTATTATTGTTGATGGCATTCGCAGTCAGGACCGCAGTCGCTTCCGCAACCACCATCGCTGCAACCAGCGCATCCTCCGCAGTTGCCTCCACAACCACCTTCGCCACTCATCACCTTGGCCATAGCAGCCAACTCTTCGTTGGTGGCAGGACGGCTGCCTACTATCGAACCTGTGAAATGCAGGTCGCAACCAGCCAATGGGTGGTTCAGGTCAACCGTCACCTCAGTCTCGCTTATGCTGCTTACGCTGGCGTTGAAGTGCTGACCTTCCGCATTCATCAAGGGAATGATGGCACCCTCAACGATATGTTCGCTATCAAATTTGCCGTCAATCTCGAAAGTCTTCTTTGGCAAAGCCACCACTTGGCGCTCATCATAGATGCCGTATGCATTTTCTTTCTTAATTACGAAATCGAAGGTGTCGCCTTCTTTCAGGTTCTTAATGTTCTCCTCGAATTCTGGCAGTGTAAGGCCTAATCCTGAAATAAACTCAAAAGGCTTCTCTGCGGTAGCCTCTTCTGCAAAATCTCTGTCGCCATCCTCAATGGTATAGAGTTTGTAGGCAACCGTTATAAATTTGTTTTCCATTCTTGTTATTTGTTCTTTTTTTGTGAATATTGAATGCAAAAATAATGAAAGAAAGTGTCAGAAAAAAGCTTTTTCCCTGATTTTTAAAATTATTCGTTAGAATAGAAGCCTAAAAGTATTAAGTTTAGAGTAATTAATTCGTAAGCATTCGTTGAAATACACATTGTAGCAGTTGTAATTATGTGCACTATTGCGAGGCAAAGGTACAACACAACTACAACTGCTACAATGTGTATTTCAACGAATGCTTACTAATCAGATGGCGTACTCGCTCCAACGGATGAATCTTGAGGAACTCTTTCAATAACTTGGCAGAAAAGTCGGTCACAGATGTGATTTGTTGCATATTTACTGTTATACATGTCCTACCCGTTTGCTTCACTGCTTTTG
>JAGCCV010000060.1 GCA_017651505.1 Bacteroidaceae bacterium
CGTATAAAGCCAGGCAAAGATGAGGGCAGTGATGCCAATCACGACTATCACCCATCCACCCACATAACACAGACAGGCGCCTAACACAATGGCAACGGCAAGTGTTATAAGACAGGCTGTGAGCATTTCTTTTTCAGTCACGGTACCCTCTGCCAAAGCGCGTTTGAACCCTACCCTGCCTTGCTTGTCGGTGCCACGCTTGTAGTCGTAGTAATCGTTGATGAGATTGCTAAGGATTTGCAATGCCAGGGCACACAACACGGTGGCGAGAGCCGTTGGCACCGACAAATATCCTATATAGAAATGCGCTACCATGAGTCCCACCAACACCGGACAAAGTGATGCAAACAATGTCTGCGGACGGATGATGCGTAGCCAAAGGAAAAGTCGTTTCATAATAATAAAAGTAGTAGAAATTGCCTCAAAATCGCTATGCCTGGAACCGAAAAGCCCGTAATCAATTATGCTTAGTAGCTGTATAAACTGTGGTGATAGCAAAGGTGAGAGGCCGGTGTGTCACTTGAGAGAAGCCAGCCTTAGTGATGCGCTCGCACATCCGCGTTCCCCAGACAAAGCCCTTGACACTGCGGTTAAGGTAGGTATAAGCAGTCTTGTCCTTGCTCAGCCATCGCCCAACAGTGGGCAGTATATGGGTGAAATACAAATCGTACACCCAAGCTACCAACTTATTCTTTGGATAGGAGAACTCCAGTATCATGAGTTGCCCGCCCGGTTTAAGCACACGCTGCATTTCAGCAAGACCTTTGTCCAGATCAGAGAAATTCCGCACGCCATAAGCACAGGTCACCACATCAAAGGCATTGTCGCCAAAAGGCATATCCAAGGCGCTTGCCTGCTGGAACAAGATGCAGTCCTGCAGACCACGTTTCCTAACCTTCTCTTCTCCTATGCGCATCATCTGGGCAGAGAGGTCGATGCCAGTGATGTTAAAATGGGCATGCCGCTGACTGAGTTGACGAGCCAGTTCAATGGCGAGGTCGGCTGTGCCAATAGCTACGTCCAGACATTGAACTTCAGGGTTCTTGTCTTGCAAGACACACTTGACTGCCTTCCTGCGCCACCACTTGTCGATATTGAGCGAAAGCAGGTGATTGAGGAAGTCATACTTCCCAGCTATACGGTCGAATAATAATCCTATGTTCTGCTTTTCATTCATTATATCCACAAAGGTGGCGATATAATGTAAAACCTCACTTATTAAATCAAATATGGCTTACAATGAGCTTTAACAATGCGAGCACCACCTGTCACATTGTCCAGCTCATCCTCATCAAGTTCTTGGCGCATCACCACCTGCTGTTCTTTGTCACTACCTTCGATGGTCAATTTCCTTACATCGTCGTCAATCTCGACATGAAGGATTCGTTTAGCTTTCTCGTCCATAATTATAAAAACCTATAAGCATTACATCTGCTACCTCTCGTATCTGTAGCTGCACGACATGTAACAAAGGAAGTACAAGAATAAAAAGTTGGTGCATAATTACCTCCTGCCACATTGTCCAGCTCATCCTCTTCAAGTTCTTGGCGCATCACTACCTGCTGTTCTTTGTCAGTACCTTCGATGGTTAATTTCCTAACATCGTCGTTAATCTCGACATGAAGGATACGTTTAGCTTTCTCTTCCATATTATTCGTATTTAATTAATTTATGATACAAAGATACAATCAGCTGCCCAATAATAAGTATCAATGATGAGAAAAAATGTTAATACCCCATTAATTCTTCTATTTTGACATGCCAATTGACTGTGCTACCACACATCATGCCATAGGCCGAGCATACCATACGGCACGCAATGATGAGTTTGCCGTGAAGGGCAGATTGGCATTCTCTTTTATCCATTGAGCAGGGGATTAAGGATGTGCGTTTATGAATATAAAGAATCGTGTTTATTCTTTTTTTTTCGTGATGACATCAAAAGTATTGCTGAATATAAGTAAAACGACTAACTTTGCATACTATAACGACAAATACAGCAAGATATGAAAAAGTTAGCTCTAACAGGTATCATGATGTTGGCTTGTGCGACATTGTCGGCACAAGAGCTCTCGGGTGTAATCACCAAAAACGGCAAGCCTAAGAGGGGACTGGTAGTCTCTATCATAGGCACCGACCAAAACTGCACCACTGACAAATATGGCCGTTTCTATTTTAAGGATGCCGCCCCTGGTGAGATTCTTCAGATAGACATAACTGCCCGTAAGGCCGCTCGCATAGAACTCAGCGATGCCCGTCGTCTGAAGGTTTATATCGCTCCTTCTGACTTTGTATATAACAACGGCCGCATCGAGCAGCGTTTGCCTTATACGGCCATTAAATCGGATGCTGTATTAAGTGGCAATATGGTGATGCACGACCAAATCATGAGTTCGGGTCTTCAACGTGTATCTGATTTGCTGAAAAGCTTTATGACGGGTGTACGAGTAGAACAGTCAGCTATGAACAGTACAGTCGTGATGCGAGGTCCAAGTTCTATAATGGGCAACACATCCCCCTTGTTTGTGGTGGATGGCGTTGTGATAGAATCGCTCGAAGAGGTAGATAGACTGGTACCGGTGGAAACCATCGAGAAACTGGTGCTGAACAAAGAGGGTACCGGATGGGGAGCTCGTGGCGGTAACGGTATCATTGAGATAACCACCAGAGGTTCCAATATTTGAAACGTAAGCTTTAGTTGCCACATGCCCCCCCCTCAGTCAGGGGAGGTGCCTCATAGTGGTTCAGCAAACTGACAGCCCCCCTAACTCAAGGGAAACTTTTGAACCATCAATTCCTAAAGAAAAAGAAAGCTGGCCAACCGACCAGCTTCTTTTTTTTATATCCACATTGCCGTGACATGATGACAATGTGACTTCGTGACAATAAGAATCTTTTACTTCTGCTGACTGAGGTAGAACTTCTCGAGGGTGCGATAAGCATTCTCCATAGCAGCGTCAGCCTTCTCTGCACTCTCAACGTCAATATACATTACAGGAGCCACTTCCTGACCGTTGATGGGAGTCCACTGAGGCAGGCCCTCACCGTTAGGATTACCATTCTTGCAGAAGTTGGCATAGTAAGTGAGGAAGAGCTTAGAGATGGCATAGTCCTCTGGCTGCCAGTCGTAGAACTCGTTAGAAGCGAGGTTACCCATGGCATACTCGATGTCGGCAGAGTGAACAGCACCAGCAGGGAACTTGTCGCGGATGGCCTGCTGACGACGGTCCTCGTCGGTCATCTCACGAACACCACCAGCCAAAGCACCTATGCGGTTGCCCATCTTGGCAGATACCTGAGGACGGGCGTGCATGTACTTGTAGCGATAGACTGGCTGCTGTGATGTCTTGGCATGATAGTCAGCCCACTTCCATGTTGGGAAGCCAGTGAACAAGTCACCTGCCAGGTTCAGGCTCTTGATGCTGAACAAGTCGTCATCAGTCAGCAAACCATAAGCCTCGAAAATCTCGTCAGTCATGTCACCGAAGGTGGCAGTCATGGCTTTCTTGTAGTTAGCCAAATTAGGCTCCTGTCCACGCAATGCTGACAGAGGGCTACCCTCCTGAGAGTTCCAGCCTACCAGAATAGGCACCTGAGCCTGCTCACCCTTCTTGAATACATCGTCGGCGCTTTCTTTCATGAAGTAGCCGTCGAGCACCACATTCGCCATACCTCTTGGAGGTAGCAGAGCCTGCAAAGAGTCTGCAGACAACGCGCGAGCATCAGCCAATGACATCAAGCCCTTGCTCTCGAGCAGCGCCTTGCCGGCAGCATCGGCGTCAGCCTGAGCAACAGCGCCATAAGGCAGCACCTCAGCACCACTTGAACCCATTACGCCAGCCAAGTTGCCCTTTGACAATGGAGAGCACATCAGCAATGAGGTAGAGAATGAACCAGCAGACTCACCCACGATGTTGATGCGGTTAGGGTCGCCACCGAAAGCAGCGATATTGTCCTTTACCCACTGGATAGCAGCCACCTGATCCAAGAAACCATAGTTGCCACTGCCCTTGTAAGAAGACTCGGCAGTCAGCTCAGGATGAGCGAAGAAGCCAAACACGCCCTCACGGTAGTTGGCAGTAACACCGATAACACCTAACTGAGCAATGGCAGTACCGTCGTAGCGAGGTTCGCTACCGCTACCAGCCATCAAGCCACCACCATTGAAATAAATCAAGATAGGCAGTGCCTCGTCGGTATAGTTGGCAGGTGTCCAGATGTTCAGATACAGACAGTCCTCACTGCGGCCTGCGCCACGGAAATTCATGTCACCAAACATATTAGGCTGCATAGGGTCGTTGCCGAAAGCCTTTGCCTCACGCACACCTTCCCAAGCCTCTACTGGCTGTGGAGCCTTCCAACGCAGGTCGCCTACTGGAGCTGCCGCAAAAGGTACACCCAAGAACTTCTTGATACCGTCTTCTGCAATGCCCTCAACCACACCGGCCTGGGTCTTTACCTGCAATGTCACCTCAGTCTTCTGCTGGGCGCAAGCAGTCATCATCATGGCTACCATTGCAGCCATCAACACTCTTACTGTTGTAAAACGTTGTTTTTTCATAATGCTTATAATATTAAATCAAAATAAAGTCATCATTATCAATGCGGGGCAAAATTACACATTAATTCTGAAAAAACTTTCTTTTCACTTAATTATTAATGGCTAAAACAACATTCAACATCAGTTCTGGTATTTCGTAAAATGATACTTTTCCCTCAACGCTGCCTTCTTTTCTTCATCCTGACTGGTGAAGTAGGCTTTCCAGCCTGGACAGAAATTGATGTGCCAACGCCAGAAACGTCCCATCAGCGACTGTGGGTTCTGGTCATAATTCGCCCTGAATTTGCAATTCTCACATGCATGTGCCATAATTATCAGTTTTAAATGGTTATTATTCTTTTAACTTTCCTTTGAGCCATAATTTCCAGTACTTGAAGCCTCCAGTTGACCACAAAGCCAAGAAGATGAGCACTGGCTGGAAGAACAATCGGATAAGGCGAGCCTGATCTGTATTGAGCCCGAAAGCGTCAATGTGATTCACATACTGGTTGATATTGCCCGGGAAAATCAGTACATAGAAAAGAGCCAACAGGGCTCCCACCAGTGCCTTCTTCTTCCAAAGGAACAACATGCCGAGACCGAGGGCAATCTCGACTACGCCCGATGCCAGCACCACAAAGTCGGTGAAGCCAGCACTGAACTGCAGCCAGGTAGGCACCTGAGCAACAAACTCCTGACGCGCAATTGTCAGGTGACTAAAGCCCGCATAGGTCATAAACACTCCTAAAAGGAGACGAAAAAACAATCGCAAGTACTTCATATTATATATTAAGTGATTTTATTATTGTGTCAAGTTCTTTAGCTAAATTGAGATAATCCTCCAAATGCAAAGGACAAGAAGACAGTTTCTCTTTCATGCCGGCAGGAATGGAGCTATAAGCTATTTCTTCCATCGCCTTACCCTTTTCTGTCAATGAAACTATCTGCTGCCGCTTGTCTTCTTTTCCCCGCTTGCGTATCACGATGCCCTGCTTTTCCATTCGTTGCAACAGTGGAGTCACAGTATTGGTTTCCAGCAACAAACGACGGGCAATATCATTCACCGGCTGGGCATCCTGCTCCCACAGCACCATCAGCACCAGGTATTGCGGGTAAGTGATGCCCAGTTCATTGAGCATGGGCGTGTATGCCTGTGTAATCAGTCTCGCAGCCGTATAGAGGCGAAAACAAATCTGATTGTCAAGTCGTAACTCTTCGTGCATAAAAAACAGGATCAGGCAAGCATCGACTTAATTTCATTCTCAAATTCAGCAGGCTTCACTGTGGGGGCAAATCGCTTGATAGTTGCACCGTCTTTTGAAATAAGGAATTTGGTGAAGTTCCACTTGATGTCGTTTTGCTTCTTCATGGTCTTACTGATAAGCTTGAACAACATTGCAGACAACTTACCCACAATACCATTATTCTCTTCAGCAGGAGCCTGTGTCTTCAGGTAGTCGAAAATAGGGTCTGCCTCATCGCCATTGACATGCACTTTCTTCATGATTTGGAAAGTCACACCATAGTTCAGTTGGCAGAACTCCTCAGCCTTAGCACCATCGGCCAACTCTTGGTTAGCAAAATCGCCAGAGGGGAAACCTATTATTACCAACCCCTGGTCTTTGTATTTCAGGTTCAATGCTTCCAATCCCGCAAACTGGGGGGTTAAGCCACACTTGCTGGCAGTATTCACAATCAATAGCACCTTGCCCTCAAACTGGGCGAAATCAATCTCCTTACCTTTACTAGTAAGCGCCTTAAAATCATAAATCTTTTTCATATTCTTAGTGTTTTATATCGTTCACGATGCAAATGTACGGACAAAAAGACATATCGCAAGCGACTTACCCAAATCTTTAAGAACAATTAACAATAAATCGCACACGACAGAATTATGCCGCATGGCAGAAAAAATGATGAGCCTGCAACAGATTAACTTACTTTAACAACCATATAAACAAGCTATCATTTATCTTTGCAGAAGTAATAGTCCCAAATCATTTAGAATTATAGACAAGAAATTATTTGGGATGGCAATAGTGTCCGCTCTTAGCATGGTGTCATGCGCCAACAGGTCTGCTCAACGGCAAGGCGGCATCAACAATTAATAAGTCAAGAAAAAGATGAAGAGGGAAATATGGATAGATTGGATGCGAGTAGCGGCCTGCCTGATGGTGATGACCGTCCATAGCACAGAGCCATTTTACTTGGGAGGTGAAGGAGCTCGCATCCTGACGGGCAGCGATGCCAGGTGGGTATCATTTTTCGATACCTTCGTCCGCGCGTGTGTACCATTATTTGTGGTAGCCAGCAGCTATCTGCAATTTCCCTTGCATTACTCTACTGGCGAGTTCCTGCGCCGAAGGGTGGTAAGAATAGTGGTGCCCTTCTTGGTATGGGCACTGATCTATGCATTCTACTGGGGTGAGCCGGCAGAGAACCTGGGCAACCTATTACTCAACTTCAACTACGCCGCTGGTCATCTGTGGTTTGTCTATATGCTGGTGGGGCTTTACCTCATCATGCCATTATTGTCGCCGTGGGCAGAGCGAGTGGGCAAGCGCGAACTGCAATTCTACCTCGCACTTTGCTTCCTTTCCTCTTTCCTTCCCTTCATAAGAGCTTGGATGGGTGGCAACCCGCCATTTATCTACGGTCCGACAGGCATCCCCAATCCCGCACTCTATCCATTGTGGGGTGAAGCCAGTTGGAACGCCTACGGTCTCTTTTACTATTTCAGCGGATTCATGGGGTATATGCTGCTGGGACTTTATCTGCGCCGATTCGTGGGTGAGTGGTCATGGAAGCATACACTAACAGTGGGATTACCTATTTGGCTGGTGGGATTTGCCATCTGCTTCATCAGCTTCATCGTGGCTGTGGAAGCCGACGCCCAAGGAGTTTATCCAGTTGAGGGACCTATAGGTATGGCAGCCGTATGGGAAACCACATGGATCAATGATACTGCGAGTGTGGCATTGATGACCGTCGGTTGGATTTTACTTTTCCGCAAATGCACAAGTTCGGGACGTTTCTACGAGCGTATCTTACTACCTGTTTCTAAGGCCAGCTATGGCATGTACTTGTGCCACATGATAGTATTGGCATTAGTAAGTGCATGGTTACGTGACACATTCGGGACAGGTCTTGAAGGAGCATTAGGCATTTGGACTACACCGCTGCAAATTATCTGCACTGCCTTTGGAACATTCGTCATTACTGCTATCTTCAGCACACTGGTGCAGCGAATCCCGCACTGCGGCAAGTGGATAATTGGCTAAGTCACCTCGTGGGGCTGTGCAGAACAATTGGGCAAGAAATGCCCCACTGATGCTGTGGCACACGCTGAAAACGAGACCTGGAATCGTAGCTAAAGGATAAAAAAAAGATGTGTCTCGAAAAACACATCCTTTCGTGGGCGTTGACGGATTCGAACCGCCGACCCTCTGCTTGTAAGGCAGATGCTCTAAACCAGCTGAGCTAAACGCCCGAATAACTTTTCACAGTTTCGAAAGAGCTATGTAGATACCTAAAATAGAGTGTAGTATCTAATTCCTTGTGGGCGTTGACGGATTCGAACCGCCGACCCTCTGCTTGTAAGGCAGATGCTCTAAACCAGCTGAGCTAAACGCCCAAGGCTCTTTCTCTTTCAGAAAAGCGTTGCAAAGGTAGTGTTTATTTTCTTACTACCAAAATCTTTACGCAGTTTTTTTTGATTTATCATGAAAAAAGCAGGGATGAAGCACAAAACTTCACCCCTACCCTTCATTATGATATTGTCTGGATGTGAGCAATCAGCACCACATATCAAAGCTCGTATTCCTGCCAGCTCTTGATCTTGATATCATCTTCCTTCACCTGACAGATGGCCTCGATAAAGGCACTGGCCAAGCGGGCATTGGTAATCAATGGGATGTTGTGGTCAACAGCAGCACGACGGATGCGGTAGCCATTGGTTACCTCACGAGTGGTATGGTTCTTCTGCACGTTGATGATGAGGTCGAACTGATGACCAGCTATCATGCGCATCACATTGTTGGCAGCATCCGGACGCTCATCAGGCCAGAACACTGGTATTGTTGTCACACCATGCGCATTGAGGAACGCAGATGTTCCAGCGGTAGCATAAATCTTGAATCCCTTTTGGTGCATGGCATTACAAGCATCGAGCAAATCTACCTTCGACTTCATGGCACCAGATGATACCATCACACCCACCTCAGGACGGGGCACCTTGTAGCCTACAGCAATCATGGCCTGCAACAATGCCTCATTTACATCGTCGCCCAAGCAGCCCACCTCACCGGTAGATGCCATATCTACACCCAGCACGGGGTCGGCATTCTGCAAGCGTGAGAATGAGAACTGAGGAGCCTTCACACCAATCCAGTCGATGTCGAACTCACTCTTATCTGGTTTGGTATAAGGAGCGTCGAGCATGATGCGAGTAGCCGTCTCGATGAAGTTGCGCTTCAGCACCTTGCTCACGAATGGGAAACTGCGAGATGCGCGCAGGTTGCACTCGATTACCTTCACCTCGTTCTTGCGAGCCAGGTACTGGATGTTGAACGGACCTGAGATGTTGAGCTCCTTAGCAATCTGACGGCTGATCTGCTTGATCTTGCGACCAGTTGCATAGTATATCTTCTGTGCGGGGCACACCAGTGTAGCGTCACCTGAGTGAACACCGGCAAACTCGATGTGTTCTGAGATGGCATATTCTACTATCTCGCCATTCTGTGCCACAGCATCAAACTCAATCTCCTTGGTGTTCTGCAGGAACTGCGATACCACCACCGGATATTCTTTTGATACCTTGGCAGCCGCCTTTAGGTAAGTTTCCAGTTCGCTGTCATCGTAGCAAACGTTCATGGCAGCACCAGAGAGCACGTAAGACGGACGCACCAGCACAGGATAGCCCACACGCTTGATGAAGTCTTTCACATCATCCAGGTTGGTCAGCTCCTGCCATGCAGGCTGGTCGATGCCTAACTGGTCGAGCATGCGTGAGAACTTGTCGCGGTTCTCGGCACGGTCGATGCTGACAGGTGAAGTACCCAAAACAGGCACTGACTGGCGGTAGAGTTTCATTGCCAAATTATTAGGAATCTGACCACCTACAGACACCACGACACCACGAGGCTCTTCAAGGTCGATGATATCCATCACACGCTCGAAGGAAAGTTCATCGAAGTACAGGCGGTCGCACATATCGTAGTCGGTAGATACCGTTTCAGGGTTGTAGTTGATCATGATGGACTTATAGCCCAACTTGCGAGCGGTTTGTGTAGCGTTCACCGAGCACCAGTCAAACTCAACCGATGAACCGATGCGGTAAGCACCCGACCCAAGCACGACAACGGATTTCTCGTTATGATAATAACGTACGTCGTAGCCATTAGTACCATAAGTCAGATACAGGTAGTTGGTGAGGTCAGGATGCTCAGAAGCTACCGTATTGATACGCTTCACAGCAGGCAGGATGCCCAATGCCTTACGACGGGCACGTACCTCCAAGTTCTCCTTCTCATAAGTAGAGCCCGTTGGGTGGAGTACAAAGCGAGCAATCTGGAAGTCGGAGAAGCCCAAGCGTTTTGCCTCACGCAGCTCATCAGC
>JAGCCV010000061.1 GCA_017651505.1 Bacteroidaceae bacterium
GTGGTGGAAGATCTCTCCTGTCCTGCGTTTACAACTTATCGCCCGCAAAATCTGCAAGACGTGGTTGCAAAACAGGGGAAGCTCCCTGTAATTGTGTATGCAAATGGTGGATGCGCCAACAATAATGTGGAGATGCGCTTCTTGTTGACCGAGGTATGTTCATACGGCTATGTGGCCATTGCCATTGGCCCATATGACGAAGATGATGTCAATGCTAAATGGAAGGATGTGTTGGAGTATTCATATCCAGAAGGCAAGGAAGTTGTGATGCTGGCCAATGGTGAACGCATCTTGCAGAAATCGCCTGAAGAAATAAAGGCTCATCAGGAACAGATGCGTAAACAGATAGAGAAGATGATGAAGGAACAGGCTGAGGCTCGTGCCAAAGCTGGCAATAAGCAGCAGGCTACCCCTGTGCAGGAAACTTATCCTAGGATGCTTTTAGAGGCATTGGATTGGTTAACTGACCAGAATGCAGATCCGAAATCTGACTATTACCATTGTTTGGACCTTGACCATGTAGCAGCTATGGGACAGTCTTGTGGCGGTGCTCAGGTTTTGGGCGTGGCTCACGATCCACGTATTAAGACCTGTGTGATGTTGAACACTGGTATTGCTGATATGGAAATGCAGGGTACAACTAAGGAAGCGTTGAACAGTTTGCACCAACCCATGTTCTACCTGATAGGTGGTCCTGCTGATGTGGCGTTCCCCAATGCACAGAAAGACTTCGACCGTATCAAGGACTTGCCTGTAGTGATGATGAACACAAAGGATGGTCATAGTGGCACTTATTATGAGAAGCATGGCGGCAGCTATGCAGTGGCTGTGCTGAAATGGCTTGACTGGCAGTTCAAGGGCGATGTGGGCAAGGCAGCCTTCTTCCTCGATGATGACTACTTGAAATACCAGTATCCAGATTGGAAGGTGGTTCGTAAGAACTTCTAAGCGACTATTCAGATGTAATAACATAAGGCTCCTCTAAATAGGGGAGCCTTGTTTTTATGATTTATAGAGCCGGCTACTTATTTCTTGTCGGCTATCTTGCGGAACGATTGCAGCTTTTCGCCAAAACACAGGTCACCGCAGTCGCCAAAACCGGGTACTATGTATTTCTGATCGTTCATGCCTTCATCGACAGATGCGCACCAGATGGTAGAGTCTTCTGGCAAAATGTCCTTCACCACCTCAATGCCCTCGGGGGCAGCGATGATGCAACATACATGGATGGCCTTTGGCTTGCCGGCTTGCAATAGTGCCTCAATTGCCGCAGCCATACTGCCGCCAGTGGCCAGCATGGGGTCGGCAATAATCAGTGTCCTGCCTTTGATGCTGGGTGTGGCAATATACTCAGCATGGACACCCACTTCAGTATGTTCACGGTTGATATACATGCGGTAGGCGGACACAAAGGCATTGTCGGCACCGTCGAACACATTGAGGAAACCCTGGTGGAAAGGCAGGCCGGCACGAAGCACAGTAGCAATGACAATATCCTCTTGTTTCGTCAAGGGGATATCGAGAGTACCCAATGGAGTCTTGACGGTTTTAGGCTTATACTCCAAGGTTTTTGAAACCTCATACGCCATGATCTCACCAATACGCTCTACGTTATGACGGAAAGTCAAACGGTTCTTCTGGTAATTCTTATCACGCAACTCTGCCATGTAATGGTTGAGAACAGAGTTGCTTTCTGCGAAATTATGTATCTTCATAAGCTTAAAGTATTAAACTATGCAAAGAAACGAAATATTTACACAATTTACGCCATTGTTTCCAAGAAAAAATATTATTTTTGCAGTCGATTATAAAAGGAGAGTTAGATTGACACTAAAATTTTAATAATTTAATTAATAAAAAAGTAATGGCAAATTTAGATTTAACTAAGTATGGTATCACCGGTTCAACCGTAGTTGCTCACAATCCTTCTTACGAGTATCTGTTCGAAGAAGAGACTAAGGCAGGTTTGGAAGGTTTTGACAAAGGTCAGAATACTGAGCTGGGTGCTGTTAACGTAATGACTGGTATCTATACTGGTCGTTCTCCTAAGGACAAGTACATCGTAATGGATGAGACTTCTAAGGATACTGTATGGTGGACAACTGAGGCTTACAAGAACGATAACCACCCCATGTCAGAAGAGGTTTGGAAGACCGTTAAGGAACTGGCAGTTAAGGAGCTCTGCAACAAGAACCTGTATGTTGTTGACGCATTCTGCGGTGCAAACGAAGATACCCGTATGGCTGTTCGCTTCATCGTTGAGGTAGCTTGGCAGGCACACTTCGTAAAGAACATGTTCATCCAGCCTACAGCTGAGGAACTGGCTAACTTCGAGCCAAACTTCGTTATCTACAACGCTTCTAAGGCTAAGGTTGAGAACTACAAGGAACTGGGTCTGAACTCAGAGACTTGCGTTGCTTTCAATGTAACAAGCCGCGAGCAGGTTATCCTGAACACTTGGTATGGTGGTGAGATGAAGAAGGGTATGTTCTCAATGATGAACTACTACCTGCCTCTGAAGGGTATCGCTTCAATGCACTGCTCTGCTAACACCGATATGGAAGGAAAGAATACCGCTATCTTCTTCGGTCTGTCA
>JAGCCV010000062.1 GCA_017651505.1 Bacteroidaceae bacterium
CAAAGCCCGTGTGAGTTCGAGTCTCATCCTCTTCACATAATCCTGCTTCAGTAGCTCAGTTGGTTAGAGCACATGACTGTTAATCATGGGGTCGTTGGTTCAAGCCCATCCTGAAGCGCCACATTATGCGTCCTTAGCTCAGCTGGTAGAGCAATTGACTCTTAATCAATGGGTCCAGGGTTCGAATCCCTGAGGGCGTACTTTAGGAGAGATGGCAGAGTGGTCGATTGCACCGGTCTTGAAAACCGACGTACTGAGAGGTACCGGGGGTTCGAATCCCTCTCTCTCCGCCAGAATGAGAACGGAAAGAAACTAAAAACAATTCCTCTCTTCGTGTAAATGAAATATAGGGAATCGGTCGATTCCCTTTTTTTGTATCCATACTTTTCACCCTTTTAGACTTTTCGTGATGGAACAGATGCTTTTCGTGATAACGAAAAAGTCTAGTGAATGATAGAAAAAAAACTATTATCTTTGCATAAAAATTATAGTAATATTTATTCTTAAAGATTATGAAAGACTTTATTGGCGAGATGTTGGGAACGTTCGTACTCACTCTGTTAGGGTGTTGTAGCGTAGCAGTAGCAGTTCTTTTTGGCGAGTATAACAGTATCTTCCAAATTGGTTTGGTGTGGGGACTAGGAGTAACTTTGGCGATTTTCCTGACTCGCAACATTTGCTGTGCTCACTTAAATCCTGCGGTGTCTGTTGCGATGGTATTGGCTGGTCGTATGGGAGCAAAGCGGTTGCCGATTTATTTGGTAGCACAATTGGTTGGTGCAGTGCTGGCGGGCTTGGTATTGTTTGGCTTGTTTTCTGCTTCTATTGGTCATTATGAAGTAGCTCATGAGATTGTGCGCGGTACTGCGGCTTCAGTTGATACGGCACGCATGTTTGGTGAGTTTTACCCCAACCCAGGCGATGCATCTGTTTCTGTAGTTTCACTTCCTTTGGCCATGTGTGCAGAGGGATTTGGAACATTCTTGCTCGCATTGTTTATTTTTGCGTTGACGGAGGACTGCAATGTGGGGCGTCCTTCTTCTGATCTGCAACCTGTGTTTATTGGATTGACGGTGAGCAGCATCATTTTCTTCATTGCTCCTCTGACACAAGCGGGCTTGAATCCTGCACGCGATTTAGGACCTCGTATTGTGGCGTATTTGGCTGGATGGGGAGATGCTGCTTTACCGGATAAGGTTGGTGGATGGTTTTGGGTATATGTGCTTGCCCCTATCATTGGTTCCAGCCTAGCAGCCCTTTTCTTTAAGTATGTGCTTGAACCTATTAATATGAAGAAGAACCGTTCTTGTGGATGTGGTAAAAACTAATAATAATTAAAATAAAGACAGTAAAGATGAACCAGACAAGATTAATTTTATGCGGTGGTTTCCTCGGAGCAGGAAAGACTACCTTGATTTGGGACGTTGCCCAGCGGTTGATGGCTCAGGGCAAGCGAGTGGGACTTGTCACCAATGACCAAGCACCTGAACTTGTCGACAGTCGTTTGCTGAAGCAGTCGGGGCTACAAGTGGCTGAGGTAGCTGGGAGCTGCTTCTGTTGCAATTTCAATGGTTTCGTAGATGCAATTCACTCGTTGCGCCACGATGTTCAGGCCGATGTTATCCTGGCCGAACCAGTGGGTAGTTGTGCCGACCTCACAGCTACTATTGTCCGTCCACTCAAGAAGTATCACAACACGGAGGTGATAGTCTCTCCACTTACTGTATTGAGTGACCCTGCCCGCTTGAAATCTATACTCTATGGAGGTGATGGAGGATTACATGAAGATGCTGCCTACATCTATCGTAAGCAGTTGGAAGAGAGCGAGGTGATACTGATTACTAAGACAGACCTCTTGACTGATGAGGAGAAGGATAAACTGTTGAAAGATACTCAGGCTTGTTTCCACCACACGAAGGTGATGGCTGCAAGCACGATGAATGGCTCAGGCATCCGTGAGTGGTTTAAAGAAGTTGCTAACAGGCAAGGTGCTGGAACGAAGATACTCGACATAGACTACGACAAGTATGCTCACGGAGAGGCGGTGCTTGGGTGGCTCAATGGTACAGTCGCCCTAAGCGGTCAGAATGTTTATTGGGATACTTTGTTGAAGGATATCATGACAGGTATCTGCAAAGTTATCAAGAAGGAGAATCTGCGTGTAGGCCATATTAAGGTAATTGCCGAAAATGGTAAGTTGTATGCTGTCGGCAACATCACTGGTGATGTATCGACCCTCCAGTATCGCGGCACAGCAGGTGTGAGTGACAATGCCAAACTCATTATCAATGCACGTGTTGAAACGACACCAGAACATCTCGATGAAATTGTTCGAGAGGTGCTTCTTGAGGCAATTGACGGACAGTGCACAGATGAGGTGATAGCGTGGCGATATCTACAGCCAGGACGTCCTAATCCCACACACCGCATCGTGTAAACACACAACTCTCATAAACCCTCCATGCGAATGGAGGGCTATTTTTTTTGCAATGATATAGAAGTTGGTACAAATGCATCATCTTCATCCGTCTTGCGGCTTAACTGTTCATGGTTTTGTTTCCATTAATGGGAATTATTGTTCCCCCTAATGGGAACATTTGCTACCCTTAATAGTAGCAATTTTTTCCCTTAAGGGTAATTTCAGTTGCACCTTTTATTTATGGTCCTCAGCATTACCTTTTTATTTCGGGCAATATATGAGCCTTTACACCAACTTTTATATCATTGCTTTTTTAGTCTTTAAAATCGGCTTTATGTGTTATTTTTGCTTTTTAATGCATATTATGCGTGTGACGTGAAAAAAAATTTTTAACTTTGTAGCGTCAAAACCACATCAAAGTACTTTGTGCAATGAAATCCGACAAGACCTTCAATAAGATTCTGCTGGCCAGCCTTGTATGCACGGTTTTTGTCAGTTATCCCAACCTGCTTTTTCTGAGTTGGGACTGGAATTGTGTTCCAACTGAAGGGAGGGCATGTTATATTGACAACCTGTTGATACGATTCCTCCTGTTTTGGGTTCTCTCTGCTAGTATATTGTATGTCAACCAGCGTTGGTTAAAAAGTACACAACTGAAAGGGCGAATCCTGCCAAATGTAGGGCTGACCATTGTGGCATACGGCATCTATAAAGGAATCACGGCACTAGTGTGTACTGGTTTTGACGGTCGTCCCATCATCCTGACCTTTCAGTTTTTTGTCATGGGCATGATGGGATTGCTGCTCGGTTATGCCAATTATATGAGTATCATCCATCAGGAGCGGGAGGAGGAACTCCAACAGCTAAAGATAGAGAACCTGCAGAGTCGCTGTACTGCTTTGACAAA
>JAGCCV010000063.1 GCA_017651505.1 Bacteroidaceae bacterium
TACAACGTCAAGTTCGTATGGCAGCTAATGCTATGGCAATGCTTGGTGTAGAGGAAGAAGACAATGTAGGTATCTTCTCACAGAACAAACCCGAAAGTTTTGTAGTTGACTTCGCCAATATGTATAACCGTGCGGTGTCAGTACCTCTATATGCCACTTCATCACCCAGTCAGGCACTTTACATTGTGAGTGATGCCAACATCAAGCTTTTGTTTGTTGGTGAACAATACCAGTATGACACCATTATGACCGTACTGTCACAATGCCATAGTCTGACAAAGATAGTGATATACGACCGTAAAGTGATGCGCCACCCACAGGACAAGATATCCGTCTATTTCGATGAGTTCCTGCACTTAGGCGATGGACTCCCTATGAATGACGTGGTAGAGGCTCGCAAGGCCAAGGGCAAGCCAGAAGATATGCTGGGTTTGCTCTATACCAGTGGCACTACTGGTGAACCTAAAGGTGTGATGCTATTGCATGCCAGCATGATTGACCAGTTCAGGAACCATCACGAACGTTTGGGCGAACAAATGAAGCCAGGTGATGTAAGCATGAACTTCTTGCCTCTGACACACATTTTCGAGCGTGGTTGGAGCTATGTATGTTTATATGAAGGCATTACCATTGCTGTCAATCTGCGTCCACAAGATATTCAGCAAGCCATCAAAGAGGTGCACCCCAGCCACATGTGCAGCGTGCCTCGTTTTTGGGAAAAAGTATATATTGGCGTTCAGCAGAAGATTGCAAATGAGAAAGGTATGCGCAAGTCTCTGATGGAAAATGCTATCAAAATAGGTAAAAAATACAACGTGGATTACCTGAACAATGGCAAAAAACCACCACTTTGGCTGAGCATGCAGTACAAGTTCTACGAAAAAACAGTCATTTCCACCTTGAAGAAGGTGTTAGGTTTAGAGAATGCCAAGTTCTTTCCAACGGCAGGTGCCGCTGTCAGCAACGAGGTGTGCGAGTTTGTGCATGCTGTAGGCATCAATATGATAGTCGGATATGGTTTGACTGAATCGTTTGCCACCGTATGTTGCTATCCTTTGAATCATTACGTACCAGGTTCGGTAGGGTTACTGATACCAAGCTTGAAGGTGAAAATTGACCCCGAAAATGATGAGATATTATTGAAGGGTCCCACCATAATGAAAGGCTATTTTAAGAAAGAAGATGCTAATAAGGAGGCGTTTACTGCAGACGGCTATTTCCGTACAGGTGACACCGGTTGGTTAGAGGGACGCACTCTGTTCCTGAAAGAGCGCATCAAGGATTTAATGAAAACATCCAATGGGAAATACATCAGTCCACAAGCCTTAGAGGCAAAAATGGGTATTGATCGTTTTATCGAGCAAGTGGCCATTATCGCTGATGGTCGCAAATTTGTTTCGGCATTAATAGTACCCTCTTACGAGGCGCTGAAGGAGTTTGCTGTTCAAAAAGGCATCTCCTATCAGTCGATGGAGGAACTTTTGCAAAATAAGCGTGTACAAGATCTATTTCAAAACCGCATCGACACTTTGCAACAAGAGTTTGCCCATTATGAGCAAATTAAACGATTCACGTTGCTCCCCACACCTTTCAGTATGGAGAACGGTGAGTTGACCAACACCTTAAAACTACGTCGTAGGGTGGTAGCAGAAAATTACAAGGAGTTGATTGATAAAATGTACGAAGAGAATTAATAAGATGATAACAAGTGATCAATTAAAAGAAATAAAAGACAGATGCAGTGCGTTAAACCATTATTTGGATATAGACGGTAAGCAGATGCAATATGAGGAGGAGCAACTACGCACGCATGACCCAGATTTCTGGAATGACCAGAAAGCCGCAGAAGCTCAAATGAAAAAGGTAAAAGAGCTAGAAAAATGGCTGAATGGGTATAAAGAAGTAGCAAGCCTGACAGAAGAACTGCAGTTGGCTTTTGATTTCTTTAAAGACGAGCTGGTAACAGAAGAAGAGGTAGATGCTGCCTATCGCAAAGTATTGGAAGCTATTGAAGCGCTTGAATTGAAAAACATGCTACGTGACGAAGCTGACAATATGGACTGTGTACTGAAAATCAACTCAGGTGCTGGTGGTACCGAGAGTCAGGATTGGGCAAGCATGTTGATGCGAATGTACTTGCGCTATGCCGAGACTCATGGATATAAAACCACCATCTCCAACTTGCAGGAAGGCGATGAAGCAGGTATCAAGACATGTACTATAGAAATCTTGGGCGACTATGCCTATGGCTACCTGAAAGGCGAGAACGGCGTGCATCGTTTGGTACGTGTATCCCCCTATAATGCACAAGGCAAGCGTATGACATCGTTCGCTTCTGTGTTCGCCTCTCCTTTGGTGGACGACACCATTGAGGTGAAGGTTGACATGGCCTGTGTATCTTGGGACACCTTTCGAAGCAGCGGCGCTGGTGGTCAGAATGTGAACAAGGTGGAATCAGGTGTTCGTTTGCGCTATCAATATAAAGACCCTTATACGGGCGAGGAGGAAGAAATCCTTATCGAAAATACGGAGACACGTGACCAGCCCAAGAACCGAGAGAATGCCATGCAACACCTTAAGTCTATCCTTTACGACAAGGAATTGCAGCATCGCAACGAAGAGAAGGCCAAGGTAGAGGCTGGCAAAAAGAAAATTGAATGGGGCTCACAGATACGCAGCTATGTGTTTGATGACCGTCGTGTAAAAGACCACCGCACCAATTACCAGACATCTGACGTGAACGGCGTGATGGATGGCAAGATTGACGGCTTCATCAAGGCCTATCTGATGGAGTTCTCAAGCAAAGAAGAATAATTAATTAAAATTTTAACGATATGGCTAAGACTATAAGAAATCAAAAGAAAGAGGCTCGTGAAAAACGCCAAGAGAAGCAAGGGAAACAAATGTTGTTTGGTCTCGCAATCATTGCTATTGTATTAGTGGTACTGATGTTCATGTACTACTCAACCCAAGTATAAGCATGCCACAGGAGATAGAGCGCAAGTTTCTGGTCATTGACGACAACTACAAACGCTTGGCTACATCAAGCAGCCACATCATGCAAGGCTATATCTGTAGAAGGGCAGGGTGTACCGTTCGTGTACGCATTCGTGCAGAAAAAGGCTTCCTCACCATAAAAGGTCCATCTAACAAGGCTGGGCTTAGTCGCTATGAGTGGGAGAAGGAAATAGACCTACACGAAGCGGAAGACCTGATGAAGCTTTGTGAACCAGGTGTCATTGACAAAGTGCGCTATCTTGTGCCTTCGGGCAAACATATTTTCGAGGTGGATGAGTTCTTTGGCGAGAACCAAGGACTGGTAATGGCAGAGGTTGAACTTGTTTCGGAAGATGAGCCTTTTGAAAAGCCAAGTTTTATTGGCAAGGAAGTGACAGGCAACCGCCGCTATTATAACTCACATCTGCTTGAACTTCCTTATTCTAAATGGAACAAGAGCGATGAATAATGTTCAGTGGACAGAATATGTACCTCAAGAGATGATCAATTTCCTGTTGGTCACCCTCTTTTCGTTGCTGATAGGGCTTTCATTGCATAAACTCAACCTCAACAAAGAAAGCGAAAGAATCCTCTTCGGCACTGACCGTACGTTCACATTTATTGGTATCTTTGGCTATTTGCTTTATATATTAGAGCCCGAGAACTATACGCTTTACATCTTTGGAGGTTTACTATTGGGCATCCTGCTATCTATTCATTATTATGTTAAGCAATCGCAATATCACCTGTTTGGCGTTACCACCATCGTTATTGCCCTCATCACCTTCGCCCTGCCACCTATCGTGGTAACACAACCTTCATGGTTCTATGTAATGGTTGTGGTGCTGGTGTTGCTTTTCATCGAAATGAAGCACAACTTCGCCGAGTTGGCTCAACGCATGAAGAACGATGAGATGGTGACACTGGCGAAATTCTTAGCCATCAGTGGTATCATCCTCCCCATCCTACCTGACGAGAACCTTCTCCCCGACATTAACCTCACACCTTATACCGTATGGTTAGCTACGGTCGTAGTAAGTGGCATCAGTTATCTCTCTTATCTATTAAAGAGGTATGTATTCCGCGAGTCTGGCACATTAGTAAGCGGTATCCTCGGAGGTTTGTATAGCAGTACGGCTACTATCAGCGTATTAGCGCGTAAGGGCAAGCAAGCCACAGGAGCCGAAGCAGAGGAATGCGTATCTGCCATGCTGATGGCAGTCAGCATGATGTTCCTGAGATTCCTGGTATTGATTGGCATCTTTAGTATGGAAACGTTGTATATCATCTGGCCTTATATGCTGATTATGTCGGCAGTAGCTTTCCTTGTAGGCATACGCATCCACACGAAAAACCGTCAGCTACTAGCTGCCGCAGTGAAGTTTGAAGATGATACTGATAGCAGTAACCCGTTAGAGTTTAAGGTAGCGTTAATATTTGCCGTACTTTTCGTGGTGTTTACCCTCGTCACCCATTATACCTTAGTCTATGCAGGCAACAGTGGACTGCACGTTCTCTCTGTCATTTCAGGTTTGAGTGATATCACTCCTTTTATCTTGAACTTATTAGAGAGTACTAGTAGCATTGCCGTAGGTGTGGTAGCCGCTTGTAGTATGCAGGCAATCATCAGCAATATCTGTGTAAACATGTGCTATGCCCTTTTCTTCTCAGGAGGCAACAAAGTGATGAAGCCACTTATCCTACGTAGTTTTGGCATCATCATCACTGCCAATGTCGCCATGCTGGCAGTGCATTATTTGCTATAACGTCTCCTAAATTAAAGTACAGAAACTATTAAACGGTGATAGCGTGTTAATGCTGGAGTCCCATGATCAGTTGCTTCTAAAATCAGGTGAATGGTATCGCCAGCCTTAGCATCAGCAGGTATTGTGAAATCTGTTGCTGCGGTTTCTGGATTAGCCACAGAAACATTGCTGGCATAGCTGCCCACTTTGAATTGCCACCACTTAAGTGTGATTTCATCATTATCAGGGTCTGTCACTTTAGCTTTGACCTTCAGCGTCTCTTCCGGTTTACCAGATAATGACAAAGGAGCTAAGATTAGCGGATGATGATTGGCATCTTCAAACCGAGGAGTGACACTCCAACGAAGACGCTCTGCAAAATCATTCTGAGCAGCAGGAACAAAATCAGGCATTACAGGATCAGCAGCCCCCAGCACAAAAGTAGAGGTTTGTCCTTCAGTATTGGGTTGTTGGCGACCGCCCCACCCCCCATAGGTGTCATCCTGAAAAGCACGCAAACCATTACCCAAGAGATTCAAATAAGTAAAGGTATCGCCCTCTGCCAAGAACACACCCTTTGGCTGAGGTGGCATCCACACCACATAGCCCATTTGGCGCAACTCGTCAACAGTATAGCCACTTAGGCCA
>JAGCCV010000064.1 GCA_017651505.1 Bacteroidaceae bacterium
ACCAGAGCGCAAGAAATACTTATAGTAGCGCAAGGAATCGAGTGGTGTCATTACAGTGTCTTTCATACCGTTCCAGCTCCATACAGACATTTCCATAGGCGTATTGAACGCCTTATCGATTTCTTCTTCTGTAGCTCCATCCTTCTTCATATTGCGGTAGCGGTCGCTCTGCTGCACGGCACGGTTCATGATATCGTTCACCTGTTCGGTGGTAAGGTTACGAGTGAAAGGTGCTGTCTTTGACTTTGCCTTTTCCTTGAAGAACTGCTGCTGTAAATCCTTGAGATGACTCTCCACTGCATTTTCGGCATATCGTTGCATGTGACTGTTGATGGTTGTATAAATCTTTAGACCATCGGTATAGAGGTTATATTTTTCGCCATCTTTCTTCACGTTCTTCTCACACCATCCATACAATGGGTTGGTCTCCCAGTCAAGTGAATCCTCATACCACTGTTGCATCTGCCAGCCACGGTAATTTGACTTGACCGGTTTTTTGGCAGTCATCACACCACGCAGGTACTCGCGGAAATAAGTAGCGATACCTTCTTTATGATCCACACGGTTGTAGTGCAACGTCAATGGCAATTTTTTTAGTGAGTCTGCTTCCTGACGGGTCAAGTAGCCTGCCTTCTCCATCTGTCCCAACACGACATTACGGCGACTGCATGAGCGTTCGTTGAAGCGCACGGGATTGTATAGTGATGGATTCTTGCACATACCCACCAGTGTAGCGGCCTCCTCTATTTTGAGTTCAGCAGGGGTACAACCGAAATAGGTATAGGCTGCAGTCTTGATACCCACAGCATTATTGAGGAAGTCGAACTTATTGAGATACATGGTAATAATCTCTTCCTTGGTATAGTAGCGCTCCAGATTGACAGCAATCACCCATTCGATAGGTTTCTGCATTGCGCGTTCCATAATGTTACTTGCACTTGGCGAATAGAGCTGCTTTGAAAGTTGTTGGGTAATTGTACTGCCACCACCAGCATTGCGCTGCATCAGTACACCTCGTTTGATGATGGCGCGTACCAAACCTATAAAATCAATACCAGAATGGTTGTTGAAACGCACATCTTCAGTAGCTATTAGCGCATGAATCATATCGGGAGCAATCTCGTCGTAACCTACATACACACGGTTCTCCTTACTATAGGAATAAGTGCCAAGCACCTCACCATCATCTGAAATAACTTCGGTAGCAAATTTATAATTCGGATTTTCCAAGTCTTCGACAGGTGGCATATAGCCTATCCATCCTTTGGCAATGCCTGTAAACACCAACAACAAGGTTACCAGTCCTAAAGCCAGTAATACCCACAATCCTATTATGATTTTTTTAAGCATATGCGTTAATTTTGACGCAAAGTTAAAGAATTACTTGGAAACATACGTTGTTTTTTAAATATTTTCTTTACCTTTGAACTATAATAACCTATTTTAAGATTACACAACTATGATTCGTTCTTTTTTCAGCATTATAATAGCTGGAATACTGGTAACCAGCTGTGCATCTTCTCCTAAAGAGAAGAATCAAGTTTTTGAACCCATCAAGACCATAGTACCTCCGCGTCCTGCTGGGCAGGAGGACGTATTACAACTTACAACTCCCAAGCTTGAAACCGTGCGTGTGGGTTTTGTAGGGTTGGGTATGAGAGGCCCAGATGCCGTGGAGCGATTCACCCACCTACCAGGCACAAAGGTGGTGGCGCTCTGCGATGTGCTACCCGAGAATGTCGAGAAGTGTCAGGAGATATTGCGTAAGGCAGGACAACAAGAGGCTGTAGGTTATAGTGGCGATACCGAGGTCTTCAAGCAGTTGTGCGAACGTGATGACATCGATTTAGTGTATATTGCCACTGACTGGATTCACCACGTGCCTGTGGCATTATATGCCATGGAACACGGCAAACATGCTGCCATTGAAGTGCCATCAGCCACGTCATTGGAAGATATCTGGAAATTGATTGATACCTCAGAGCGTACACGTAAGCACTGCATTCAGTTAGAAAACTGTTGCTACGATTTTTTTGAACTGACGGCTCTGAACATGGCACAGCAAGGAGTGTTTGGTGAAGTGCTTCATGTGGAGGGTGCCTATCTTCACAACCTTGATCCTTATTGGGAAGAGTATTGGAACAACTGGCGCATGGATTTCAACCGCACACATCGCGGCGATATTTATCCTACCCACGGTTTCGGTCCTGTATGCCAGGTGCTGAACATACATCGAGGCGACCAGCTGCAGACTTTGGTTGCGATGGATACCAAGGCCGTAAATGGTCCTGCTCATGTCAAGAAAACCACAGGTGAGACTGTAACCGACTTTAAGAACGGTGACGAGACCACCACCATGATAAAGACTAAAAACGGTGCTACCATCCTTCTGGAGCACGGAGTGATGACTCCCCGCCCCTACAGTCGCATGTATCAGGTGGTAGGTACCAAGGGGTATGCTGGTAAATATCCTGTGCAGCAATTCTGCGTACTCCCTCAGCAACTGGATCGTTCTCTATTGCCAGAGAAATTTGACGAACGTTATGAAGTAATACTTACCAACGAGGCCAAGGACAAGGTGATGGAAGCATATAGAAGCCCTATCCTAACGAAGGAGTTAGAAGAGACAGCCAAGGCTGTGGGTGGTCATGGTGGCATGGATTTCATTATGGACTATCGTCTGGTGTATTGTCTGCGCAACGGACTGCCTTTGGACATGGATGTATATGACTTGGCTGAATGGTGTTGCATCAGTGAACTGTCGGCAATTTCGATGGACAATGGATATGTGCCTGTAGAGATACAAGACTTCACCCGTGGCGGGCAAGACAAAGTAAAGGGTTTCAAATATGCTTTTGCCGAATAACATAACATACAAACATACACTTCATGAGAAACATCGAGATAGCCAAGCAATTCAAGGTCAATAATATCGTAAAGGTAAAACCTTTACATAGCGGATTAATAAACGACACCTACTTGGTGTGGGCCAAGGGGGCAGAGACACCTCAATACGTACTACAACGCATTAACAACTACGTATTTAAAGATGTGGCTTGCTTGCAGAACAACATAAGCAAGGTGACTCGCTACCTGCGCAAACAACTGGAGGCTCAGGGTGAAACAGACATTGACCGGAAGGTATTAACCTTAATTCCTACATTAGGGGGAAAGACATACTATACAGATGGAGAAACATATTGGCGCATGATGGTGTACATACCTCACGCTGAGCAACCAAAGATGAGTCATGACCTTTTTTTAAAGGGTGGTGCAGCGATAGGTCGCTTCGAGCGTATGCTGGCAGATTTCCCCACTAAACTGAGACCCACCATACCTCATTTCCACGACATTGACTTCAGAATAAAGGAAATGAACAAGGCACTTACAGAGGCCATTCATAGTAACCGTGACCTAAAAGGTATGGGTGACCTGTTCGAAGACCTGCAAATGTGTTATCAGTATTTCAAGCCTTATTTCAGCCGCTTCAAGGAGATGCCACAACGTGTATGTCATTTTGACACCAAACTGAGCAACATGCTCTTCGACGATAATGGCAATGTTCTGTGCCTCATCGACCTTGACACGGTGATGTCGGGCTATATCACCTCCGACTATGGCGATTTTCTTCGCACCGCAGCCAACACCACGAACGAGAACGACAGAGCCTACAGTCATGTAGCCTTTAACATGAACGTGTTTAA
>JAGCCV010000065.1 GCA_017651505.1 Bacteroidaceae bacterium
GCCACTGACTATATTCGATAGGGACACAGATAGTGCAACAGTGCTGAACGGATGGTTCGCTTGTTTAGCATCGGTGGTTCGCTTATTGCAGACAGGTGGTACGCTTATTGCAGACAGGTGGTACGCTTATTGCAGACAGGCAGTCCTCCAGTAGCAGACTATCTGTCTCATTACTGAAGACGTGGTGAGACAAAAGTAATACTGTAAATCAAAACGTTACAAAATAATTAGTGAACAACAAAATGAAATTTTCTACACTGCGTTACGACAAGAACAGCAACGCATAGAAAGTGAATGGCATGACCTTTGAAGCCATGAAAGCATCTGTACTTGCAGAAATGAAAAGTAAGGCAGTTGAGAAGTTTCGCAATAACTTGCCTGAATTTGAAACACTTGGTGTAGGCTTTGTACGCCAAGCTTATTACCTGGCATACATCACTTTCAGCGGAGTGGTACCATATAATATTACGCATGAGCACACCAAGACGCCCATTAACTAACGCCAACTCTACGCACAGGCTGTGGCTGAGGTGGATGGCAAGCAGCCTAATTGGTTTACGGAGGTGGAAGTGAAGGAATTCTTACATCGAACTTACGTAAAGGTAGATAAGATTGGACATATACATACTTAAACATACATATTGGATGAGTTCCAAAAACCTTCAACAGGCATCTACATATTGATTGAAATGTTGGCAGAGGATATACGCCAATAAGCAAAAGGATGGGGGGCTGCTCGGCAGACGAAATGTATCTCGTCAGTTGACTATGTTTTTACCATTTGCGTATTCCATGCCTAACTCAATTATTATGCTAAGTGCTGTTACTTGTGTTCTTCTTCCGCAGCCTCTTCCGCTGCTTTGTCGGCAATGCGTTTTTCGATATAGCGAATCTTGAGTTGGGCCTCTTCCTTTGCTTTGTTCAGGTCAGTAATCTTATTTAATAAAGCAGCCAGTTCACAAATGTTGGCATCAGCTTTGCGGTCGGCCACTGTCATACTGGTGTTATAGTTGCGGTCGCCAATAAACTGTACCTTCAGGTTCTCGTCCTGATGAGCGGTGATGAAGTCAATGACACCCCCGTCTTCACCATATTTGTAATCGGCTTTCTCAATTTGCTCACCTAAGTCGGTGGTCTCGTAGCTGTCCTTCGAGTTAGGCGTCTGTGCCGACGAGCCGTCGGGAGCCGTTACCTTCACCGCTGTATGGTGGATATTGCCCGCTCCGCAATAGGTGGATGTCATGCTCAGCTTGCCTTCTTCGCTTACCTGAAAACGCAGGTAAGAACGGTGGATATTCTTCTCTACTGTCTGTGACTTGTCGAAATAGTTGCCGATGCGTTGGTACTGTTCGTCCTTTTCCAAGATAAACCTGTCTTTAATGGTCTCTATGGCTTGTTGTACCTCAGCTAAGTTGGCATCAATGGTATCCACCAGCTGACGCTGTTCGGCCAACTCAACCTCACGCTGCAAAGCCAGACTTGCCTTGCGGGTGTCAAACGCCTTAGGGAATAATATCTTGATGCTGTCAATCAACTGCTTGGCTTCTTCGAAATTGCCTTGTTGGAAAGCCGCTTTGGCTTCCTGTAGTTTCACGTCGGCTTGCTTTTCTATGTCGCTGCAACCGATAAGGCTGCTTAGGACTATCATACCTGCCATAAGTGGCAATAATCGTCTTTTCATATCTGTAGTAATTAAGTTTATGTTGCAAAGATAGAAATAATTATGTAACTTTGTGCCCCATTAACTGACTTTTGTTACATGATACACCTGACAACCGAAGAACTGAAGGATAGATTTGCTGGAAAGATATTCCAGCAGATTCAGCAAACAGCCGATGAACTGCACATGGAGTGCTATGTGGTGGGTGGTTATGTGCGCGATTTGTTCCTGCAACGCCCATCGACCGATATCGATGTGGTGGTGGTAGGTAGCGGCATTGCAATGGCTGAGGCTTTGGGCAAAAAGTTGGGCAGGGGTGCTCATGTGTCGGTTTTCCGCAATTTCGGTACGGCTCAGGTGAAATACAAAGGGCAGGAGATTGAGTTTGTTGGAGCCCGCAAGGAATCCTATACCCACGATTCTCGCAAACCTATTGTGGAGGATGGTACCTTGGAGGATGACCAGAACCGTCGCGACTTCACCATCAATGCCTTGGCGGTGTGCCTCAATGCTGACTGTTTTGGCGAACTGGTGGATCCGTTTGATGGCTTGGAGGACTTGAAGGAAGGCACCATCCGTACACCACTCGACCCAGACATCACCTTTAGCGACGACCCTCTGCGCATGATGCGATGCATCCGATTTGCCACTCAGCTGAACTTCTTTATCGATGACGAGACCTTTGAGTCGCTGGAGCATAACCGTGAGAGAATCAGCATTATTTCTAAGGAGCGTATCAACGACGAGCTGAACAAGATTATTATGGCTAAGACGCCCTCGAAAGGCTTTGTGGAGCTGGATCGCTGTGGGTTGTTGTCTCTGATTTTTCCCGAACTGGTGAAGTTGCAGGGTGTGGATACACGTAATGGTCGTGGTCACAAGGATAATTTCTACCATACCTTAGAGGTGCTTGACAATGTGAGCCGTAACACCGATAACCTGTGGTTACGATGGGCTGCTCTGTTGCACGATATAGGAAAACCTGCCACCAAGCGTTGGGAACCTGGAGTGGGGTGGACCTTTCATAACCACAACTATATTGGCGAGAAGATGGTGCCTCAGATTTTCAAGCGGATGAAGTTGCCGCTGAATGAGAAGATGAAATATGTGCAGAAGCTGGTGGGCTTGCACATGCGTCCCATTGCTATGGTAGATGACGAGGTGACGGATTCTGCTGTGCGTCGTATGATGTTTGAGGCTGGTGATGATATTGATGACCTGATGTTGCTCTGCGAGGCAGATATCACCAGCAAGAACCGTGAGAAGAAGGAGCGCTACTTGCAGAACTTCCAGATTGTGCGTCAGAAGATGGCTGAGCTGAAGGAGAAAGACCACCGCCGCAACTTCCAACCCATGGTGGATGGCAATGAGATTATGCAATTGTTTGGCTTGAAGCCCAGTCGTGAGGTGGGGGTACTTAAAGATGCCTTGAAGAACGCCATTCTGGACGATAATTTGCCCGACAACCGTGAGGCGGAGATCGCCTTTTTGTTGGAGAAGGCAGCTGCAATGGGGTTGAAACCTATAAAATAAATTTTAAGGTGTCAAAAACTTTGATATGAGCTAAAAGTTTCGGATATTTGTATTTGATAATAAGAAAACTATCTACATATGAAAGGAATCATTCTTGCAGGTGGCAGTGCTACCCGTCTTTATCCCTTGTCGAAGGCTATCTCTAAACAGATTATGCCTGTGTATGACAAGCCCATGATTTATTATCCTTTGTCAACACTGATGTTGGCTGGCATAAGAGAAGTGTTAGTGATTTCTACGCCACGTGACTTGCCCATGTTCCGTGAGTTGCTGGGTACTGGCGAGGGCTTAGGGATGAAGTTCGAGTATAAGGTTCAGGAGAAGCCCAATGGCTTGGCACAGGCTTTCGTACTGGGTGCTGATTTCCTGAATGGTGAGCCTGGTTGCCTTATCTTGGGTGATAACCTGTTCTATGGACGCGGGTTTGGTCATCTGCTGAAGAATGCTGCCCAGATGGACAAGGGCGCTTGCATCTTCGGCTATTACGTGAAAGATCCTCGTGCTTACGGCGTGGTGGAGTTTGATGCTGAGGGCAAGGTGATTTCATTGGAAGAGAAACCTGCTAACCCGAAGAGCCATTATGCTGTGCCTGGTTTGTATTTCTACGATAGCACTGTAACAGCCAAGGCAGCATCATTACAACCATCGGCTCGTGGCGAATATGAGATAACTGACTTAAACAAGCTTTATCTCAATGAGGGAACCTTGAAAGTTGAGGTGTTCGGACGTGGTTTCGCTTGGCTTGATACGGGCAATAGCGATAGTCTGCTGGAAGCATCCAATTTTGTGGCTACCATCCAGAAGCGCCAAGGCATGTATGTAAGTTGTATCGAGGAAATTGCCTGGCGCAACGGTTGGATTGATACCCAACAGCTCAAGATTTTGGGCGAACAGCTGAGCAAGACAGATTATGGTCAATATCTGATAGATTTGTCAGAACATCATAAAGCTTAATCATTGAATATTCATAAATAGAGATTTTATTATATGAAGACTTATCTTGTTACTGGAGCCGCAGGATTTATTGGCTCTAACTTTGTGAAATACATGTTGCAGAAGTATGACAACGTTTGCCTCGTGGTACTGGATGCTTTGACTTATGCAGGCAACTTGGGTACTATCGCCAACGACATAGACGATGAGCGTTGCTTCTTTGTGAAGGGCGACATCTGCGACCGTGATTTGGTGGAAGACCTGTTTGCCAGGTATAAGTTTGACTATGTGGTGAACTTCGCCGCTGAAAGTCATGTAGATAGAAGCATCGAGAACCCACAGCTATTTCTGCAGACCAACATTTTAGGAACGCAAAACCTGCTGGATGCTGCCCGTAAGGCATGGGTGACAGGCAAGGACGAACACGGATATCCCACATGGAAAGTGGGTGTGCGCTATCATCAGGTCTCTACCGATGAAGTGTATGGCGCCTTGGGTGCAGAGGGCTACTTTGTGGAGACCACACCTATTTGTCCTCATAGTCCTTATAGTGCTTCGAAGGCTTCGGCTGATATGGTTGTGCAGGCATACCGTGACACCTACAAGATGCCGGTATCAACTACTCGTTGCAGCAATAATTATGGTCCTTATCACTTCCCTGAAAAGTTGATCCCATTGATTATCAAGAATATTTTAGAAATAAAACAACTGCCTGTATATGGTTA
>JAGCCV010000010.1 GCA_017651505.1 Bacteroidaceae bacterium
CAACATCAGGTTGGCACTCATGGTGGTATAGGTAATCAACTTGAACTTATAGCCAAAACGGCCGATGAGGATGGCCACCACCAACGGTCCGCCCGCCAAACCTAACTTCACAGGAGTAGGGATGCCTGGGAACAGGATAGGAATGCTGCCAATCAGGATACCCATGAAGATACCCACAAAGATGGTGATGATGTTGGGGGCATCAAGCTTCTTCATCTCATTGCCCAGCACGCGAGCCACACGCTCAACAGCATCTTGAGGACCTACCGCCATTACTCGGTCGCCCACTTGCAGCTTCAGGTTAGGAGCAGCAAACAGGTCCATACCGGAACGGTTGACACGCGTCACATTCACCCCGTGCATGCTGCGGAAATGCAGGTCGCCCAACTTCTTACCGTTGATTTCTGACTTGGTGACGAGGATGCGGCGAGACACCAAGGGGAAATGCTTGTCCTCCCACTTCACGCCCTCAACCTCACGGCCAATGAAGGCGGTGATGCCCGGAGCATCGTCCTCAGCGCAGACAATACGGAGCTGGTCGCCTATATTGAAGATGGTATCTTGGTTAGGACTGTCGAGATAGCCGTTGTGCTTGATGCGGGACACCACGAAGTTACGGCCCGAAAGACTCTTGACTTCCAACAACTGCTTGCCGTCGATGGCCTCGTTGCGCACCTCCAGATAGAGCGTATGCGGTTGCTTGCTGGTGTCTTCCAATCCTTCAAGGTCTTTCTCCTCATCTTTGGTATGTATCTTGAACAACTGTTTGATGAGCAAGATGGCACCGATGATGCCGATAACACCCAGAGGGTAAGCGCAGGCATAACCCAAGGCAATGGGGTCGCCCGTATAGCCCAACTGGTTCAAGGCTTCTTGTGCGGCACCCAAACCAGGGGTGTTGGTAACAGCACCGTAGAGCACACCAATCATCATAGGCAGTTCGACGGAACCATCCATATAGAATATAGCCAAAGTAACGATAATGTCTAACGCTATGATGGCTGTTGCCAGCAGGTTGAGTCGGATGCCTCCTTGCTGGAAAGAGGTGAAGAACGACGGACCTACCTGCAAACCTATGCAGAAGACAAAGAGTATCAAGCCAAAATCGCGGATGAAATGCAGGATGTCGGTGTTGCCCGTAAAGCCGAAATGGCCCATGAGGATGCCCATGAACAGCACGAAGGTGACGCCCAATGATACGCCATAAACCTTCTGCTTACCCAAAAAGACGCCAGCCGCTATGACAAATGAATAGAGCAACACGATGTGTGCCACTGAAGATGTATCCCATAACAAACTCTGAATCCAATCCATAACAACTAAAATCTGTAAGTTAAAACTAATTCTCCATTAAAAACTGAGTGCAAAGTTAGTGCAAACCGAAAACAGAACAAAATAAACTCGTTTATTTTTTATGTTGAGGTGCAGCCTAACTTATCTAAAGTTAGTGCAAACCGTTGCCCTCCCCCGCAAACGGGGGAGCCACAGGAGGGGTGCAAAAAAAGAAGGCTGCCTTCGCAGGTAACCTTCTTCCAACAATTAATTCATTCATAACAATGCTCCAACTATGAATTTGGAACTATGCAAATGTACGGACTTTTTTTATATCTGCAAATATTTTCGTAGTTTTTTTTCTTTTTTTTGCTGAGATGAGTATTTTTGCATAATAAACGAGTGAAAATTATAAAGCAACAATACTATGAAGAACATTTTCTCTTTGTTGTGCATGCTTTGCATGCTGTCGATAGGCACCGGCAAGGCCCAAGTGGCAAATTATGAGGTGGTGCCTCTGCCTAAATCAATCAACCAAGTATCAGCTCCAGGCTTCTTACTCAGCGAGTCGGCTGCAGTAGTCTTTCCCGAAGGAAATGCCGATATGGAGCGCAATGCCCGTTTCCTGAGCGACTATGTGAATGAGATGACCCAGATGCGTCTGGGCACACAGCCTATGCCTGCGAAAGCCAAGGCTGCCAAAGTGGGCGAGGGTAACATATTGCTCATGCTTGATGACAAGATTCAGAATGAAGAAGGATACACCATCAGTGTTACAGCCAAAGGAGTGGTGATTAGTGGCAAGACACCAGCCGCAGTGTTCTTGGGTATTCAGACCTTGCGCAAGTCGCTGCCCGTGATGCAGGAAAAGGCACAGGGAGTTACCTTGCCTGCGGTCAATATTGTTGACGAGCCCCGTTTCGCTTATCGAGGCATGCATCTCGACTGTGCCCGTCATTTCTTTACGCTCGACTTTGTGAAGGAATACATCGACCTCATTGCCTTGCACGGCATGAACCGTTTCCACTGGCACCTAACGGAGGACCAAGGGTGGCGCATCGAAATCAAGAAATATCCTCGCCTGACAGAAGTGGGTGCTTGGCGTTCGGGCACAACCATTGGCCGTAATACAGGCATTGAAGACGGTGTGCGACACGGAGGTTTCTACACACAGGAAGAATGTCGAGAGATTGTGAAATATGCTGCCGACCGCTATATTACCGTTATCCCTGAAATAGATATGCCTGGCCACATGCTAGCTGCATTGGCGTCTTATCCAGAACTGGGTTGTACAGGTGGCCCATATGAGGTGTCACATACTTGGGGCATTTTCCCTGATGTGCTTTGCCCGGGCAAAGAGGTGACGTTCCAGTTTGTCGAGGATGTGCTGGCCGAATTGGTCACTATCTTCCCCTCAGAGTATATCCATATTGGTGGCGACGAAAGTCCGCGCGACCGTTGGGCTGAGTGCCCACTTTGCCAGCAACGCATCAAGAGCGAAGGACTGGTGCCACAGGAAGGACAAACAAAGGAGGATCTCTTGCAAGGCTACTTCACCCGTAGGGTTGAGAAATTCCTGCATGAAAAAGGCAAGAAACTGATAGGTTGGGACGAGATACTGAGCTGTGGTGTTGACCAGACTTCTACCATCATGTCCTGGCGTGGGGCTGAGCCAGGCGCACAGGCTGCCAAGTTGGGACACGACGTGATTATGACACCTTATACACACATGTATCTCGACTATTACCAGACAGATAATACTCGTCATGAGCCCGAGGCGATAGGTGGTAACTTACCAGTGGAAACGGTGTATTCTTTTGAACCTATCGCAGGAGAGCTGACAAATGATGAGGCCAAGCACATATTGGGCGTGCAGGCTAACCTCTGGACGGAGTATATTGCCTATCCTTCACATGTTGAATATATGGTGCTTCCACGTATGGCCGCACTGGCTGAGGTGCAATGGCTGCAGCCCGACAAGAAGAATTATGACGCCTTCATAAACAGGCTGAAAAGACTGAAAGACATTTATGACTTGCACCATTGGGCTGTGGCGCAGCATGTGTTTAAGTAAAAAAGTTTTGTTTCTTTAACTATTCATATTTCATGTATATTTACAAATTTCGTAACTTTGCACCGCTTTTATAAAAAGAGATACTTATTTTAAACTTAACTAACTGATATTACAATGGCAGAAATGAAAGAAAAGCTTTTCGAGGAGTTCTCTCCGACCACTACCGAACAGTGGGTTGAGAAGATTACTACCGACTTGAAGGGCGCTCCATTTGACAAGAAGCTTGTCTGGAGAACAAACGAAGGATTCAATGTGTATCCTTTCTACCGTCTGGAGAATGTGAAGGATCTGAAGACCATCAATTCTCTTCCAGGCGAGTTTCCTTACCTGAGAGGTAACAAGAAGAAAGACAACACCTGGTTTGTGCGTCAGGACATCAAGGTGTCTGACCCAGCTGAGGCTAACAAGAAGGCGCTCGACGTACTGAATCGCGGCGTTGACTCTCTGATGTTCTGCCTCGGACACGCTGAGGTGGATGAGCAGTTCGTCGAAACATTGTTGGCTGGTATCCTGCCACAATATGTGGAACTGAACTTCGCTTGCTGCATGAAGAAGGCTGAGAACCTGGCTAACCTGCTGGTGGCTTACTTCAAGAAGAACAACTACCCAATGGCTGATCTGAAAGGTTCAATCGACTATGACTTCATGGGTAAGATGATGACTCGTGGCCACGAGCGTCAGGATGCTGTAGCAACAATGAAGGCGCTGATTGAGGCAACTGCTGAGCTGCCACAGTATCAGGTAATCGGCGTAGGTGCTTTCAACCTGCAGAATGCCGGTTCATTCATCTATCAGGAACTGGGCTATGCTTTGGCTTGGGGTGCTGAATACCTGAACCTGCTGACTGATGCCGGTGTTGCTGCTGAGACAGTGAACCAGAAGATGCGCTTTAACCTGGGCGTAAGTCCTAACTACTTCATGGAAATCGCCAAGTTCCGCGCTGCTCGTCTGTTGTGGGCCAACATCATGGCTACCTATACTGACAACAAGGAGGCTTGCAAGATTCACATGCATGCTGTTACTTCTACCTATAACCTTAGCGTATTCGACGCTCACATGAACCTGCTGCGTACACAGACAGAGGCTATGAGTGCCGCTCTGGGTGGTGTGGATTCAATGACCGTTACTCCGTTTGACGTTACTTACGAAGAACCTAATGACTTCTCTGAGCGTCTGGCACGCAACCAGCAGTTGCTGCTGAAGGAAGAGAGCCACATGGGCCGTATCGTTGACGTGGCTGGTGGTTCATATTATATCGAGAACCTGACAGTAGCTATTGCCGAGCAGGCTTGGAAGCTGTTCCTCGCTGTTGAGGAAGACGGTGGCTTCTATGCTCAGGTGAAGGCTGGCAAGGTGCAGGCAGCTGTGGCTGAGAGCACCAAGACCCGTCATGCTAACGTGGCTAAGCGTAAGGAGATTCTCGTTGGTACCAACCAGTATCCTAACTTTACCGAAGTAAGCAATGGCAAGAAGCCTGTTGACGCTTGCTGCTGTGGTTGCGGTGAGGGTGAGAAGGAAATCGCTACCTTGAACTTCGACCGTGCTGCTTCTGAATTCGAGGCTCTGCGTCTGGAGACCGAGGCTGCTGCTAAGCGTCCTGTCGCTTTCATGCTGACCATCGGTAACCTGGCTATGCGTCAGGCTCGCGCTCAGTTCTCTTGCAACTTCCTGGCTACAGCTGGCTACAAGGTGATTGACAATCTGGGCTTCCCAACTGTAGAGGAAGGTGTTGACGCTGCTCTGGCAGCTGACGCTGACATCGTGGTGCTCTGCTCAAGCGATGATGAATATGCAGAATATGCTGTTCCAGCATTCAAGTACCTGAATGGCCGCGCGATGTTTATCGTGGCTGGTGCTCCTGCTTGCATGGAGGACCTGAAGGCTGAGGGTATCGAGAACTTTATCCATGTTCGTTGCAACGTGCTGGAAACAATGAAGGAATACAACGCTAAATTATTGAAGAAGTAAGCATCATGAGAAAAGATTTTAAAAACTTAGATATATATGCAGCACTTGGTCAGGCTACCGATGGCGCTGCATGGCAGAAGGCTAACGCTGTTACTGCCGACTGGGAAACCCCAGAACATATCCATGTAAAGCCCGCATACACCAAGGAGGACTTGGAGGGCATGGAGCATCTTGACTTCGTGTCTGGTATTCCTCCATTCCTGCGTGGCCCGTATTCAGCTATGTATCCTCTGCGTCCTTGGACCATCCGTCAGTACGCTGGTTTCTCAACCGCTGAGGAGTCAAACGCATTCTATCGCCGTAACCTGGCTTCTGGTCAGAAGGGTTTGTCAGTGGCATTCGACCTTCCTACCCATCGTGGTTACGACCCAGATAACGCACGTGTTGTAGGTGATGTGGGTAAGGCTGGTGTGTCTATCTGCTCATTGGAGAACATGAAGGTGCTGTTCAATGGTATTCCTTTGAACAAGATGTCAGTGTCTATGACCATGAACGGTGGTGTGCTGCCTGTTATGGCATTCTACATCAACGCAGGTCTGGAGCAGGGTGCTAAGCTGGAAGAAATGGCTGGTACTATCCAGAACGATATCTTGAAGGAGTTCATGGTGCGTAACACCTATATCTATCCGCCTGCATTCTCAATGAAGATTATCGCTGATATCTTCGAATATACTTCACAGAACATGCCTAAGTTCAACTCAATCTCTATCTCTGGTTACCACATGCAGGAAGCAGGTGCTACCGCTGATATCGAGTTGGCTTATACTTTGGCCGATGGTATGGACTACCTCCGTACCGGTGTGAACGCAGGTATCCCTGTGGATGCTTTCGCTCCTCGTCTGTCATTCTTCTGGGCTATCGGTATGAACCACTTCATGGAGATTGCCAAGATGCGTGCTGGTCGTCTGTTGTGGGCTAAGATCGTGAAGAGTTTTGGCGCTACCAATCCTAAGTCATTGGCTTTGCGTACTCACTCACAGACTTCTGGTTGGTCACTGACCGAGCAGGATCCGTTCAATAACGTAGGTCGTACTTGTATCGAGGCTATGGCTGCTGCATTGGGTCACACCCAGTCACTGCACACCAACGCATTGGACGAGGCTATCGCATTGCCTACCGACTTCTCTGCTCGTATCGCTCGTAACACCCAGATCTATATTCAGGAAGAGACCAATGTCTGCAAGCAGATCGACCCATGGGGCGGTTCTTACTATGTAGAGTCTCTGACCAACGAACTGGTGCACAAGGCTTGGGAGCACATCCAGGAAATCGAGAAGCTGGGTGGTATGGCGAAGGCTATCGAGACAGGTCTGCCAAAGATGCGTATCGAAGAGGCTGCTGCTCGTACTCAGGCTCGTATCGACTCTGGCGTTCAGACAATCGTTGGTACCAACAAGTACCGTCTGGATCATGAAGACCCAATCGATATTTTGGAAATCGACAACACAGCTGTTCGTACTGAGCAGGTTGAGAACCTGAAGAAGCTGCGTGCTAACCGTGACGAGGCTGCTTGTCAGGCTGCTTTGGCAGAGATTACCGAGTGCGTTCGCGACTTCGCTGAAGGTCGTAAGAGCAAGAACAACCTGCTGGCTTTGGCTGTAAAGGCAGCTGGCTTGCGTTGTACATTGGGTGAGATTTCAGACGCTTGCGAGACTATCGTAGGCCGTTATAAAGCAGTAATTAGAACTATTTCAGGCGTGTATTCATCAGAATCTAAGAATGATAGCGACTTCGAGAAGGCTTGTCGCCTGGCTCAGGAGTTTGCAAAGAAGGAAGGCCGTCAGCCACGTATCATGGTGGCTAAGATGGGTCAGGACGGTCACGACCGTGGTGCTAAGGTCGTTGCAACTGGTTATGCTGACTGCGGTTTCGACGTGGATATGGGACCATTGTTCCAGACTCCTGCAGAAGCTGCTCGTGAGGCTGTTGAGAACGACGTTCACGTAGTGGGCGCTTCTTCACTGGCTGCTGGTCACAAGACCTTGATTCCTCAGCTGATTGAAGAACTGAAGAAGCTGGGGCGCGAGGATATCATCGTCATCGCAGGTGGTGTGATTCCTGCACAGGACTATGACTTCCTTTACAAGGCTGGCGTAAGTGCTATCTTCGGTCCTGGTACCTCTGTAGCTAAGGCTGCATGCACCATCCTGGAGATCCTGCTGGAAGACTGATTCAACTGTTAAGGTTGAAATATACTAAATAGGTGGCTGCTCCCTCTGTTTTAGATGGGGCAGCCATCTTTTTTATTCAATCAAAAATAAACCGTGATCGGTGATTTCGATAAGGCGACGCTTATAGAGGTCACCTACGGCTTTCTTGAACACTTTTTTACTGACTTTGAAACGCTAGTAGATTTCTTCTGCCGGACTCTTGTCGTGCAGATAGCATCTGCCACCGTTGCGTTGCATATAATTTAATAAGGTGTCGGCAAAGTCGAGTGTCTGCTGACGTCCTTTCTTCTGCAATGCCACATCTACCTTGCCATCTTCCCGCACCTGGATGATATAACCTTTCAATCTGTCTCCTACTTCCAACTCACGGAATACCTGATTGTCAAATACCAGACCTTGGTATTTGTTGTCTATGATAACCTTGTATCCCATATTGGTATGTTGCCAAACCAGCAGGTTCACCTCATCGTCAGGCGCATAGGGAGGGCGTTCTGTGGAAAGATAATGCTCCACCTTTGCAGAAGCCATGATGCGGAAGCTCTCTTCATCCACATGGGTATGGATGATATAGCTACGCCCTACCTCCATTTTGCGTTTTTGTTCGCGAAAGGGGCAAAACAAATCTTTCATCAAACCCCAATCCAAGAAAGCGCCATACTGATTCACCCACGACACCTGCAAGTAAGCAAACTCACCTACCTGTACATAAGGTTTCAGCGTGGTAGCTATCAGTCGCTCTTCATTATCGAGATAGACAAATACGTCTATCAGCTGACCAATTTCATAGTTATAGGGCACATAACGAGCAGGAAGCAGGATTTCACCTTCTTCTCCACCATCCAGGTAAAGGCCAAAGTCAACTTCCTTTACAATCTTCAGTTGGTTGAATTTTCCAAGTTCTATAGCCATAGTAATATTTTTCTACGAAGATAGTATAAAGTCTGAATAAAAACAAATTTTTCGCCTATCTCGTTTGACGTATCGAAAAAACTGCTTAACTTTGCACTCGCTTTTAAGGCCCGTTGGTGTCATAGCTCAGTTGGTAGAGCAAAGGACTGAAAATCCTTGTGGCCCCGGATCTATTCCTGGTGACACCACAAGAATACAATAAAGATTGCATCGGAAAGTAGCGCAGTTGGTAGCGCACTACGTTCGGGACGTAGGGGTCGGGCGTTCGAGTCGCCTCTTTCCGACAAATAAAGCTGGAATATCTCCAGCTTTATTTTGTGGTAATTCTGTCATGATAAGCATAGTACAAACAAGATTGTCTATGCTTTCGCTATTCCAAAAACAATGACATTTCTTTTGTCAATTGTTATTTGTCATAGAATTCTTCCCGCTAAACGGAACTTCAGCACAGGATAGACAGTCAGCTTGTTCACCACTTTAGACACATCGTCATCAGCTTCAACACCTATCATCTTGGTGATATCGCCATAAGCTGATGTCGGTACAGGTTTGCCGTGCAGCTGAACACCCAGTTCAACTCGGAATGCTACACGGTTTTTGGGTACAGCCCGTCCATAGCCCAGTCCGAAGTAAGGACGTACTGCTTTTACCTCTATAGCGCCGTCAACCTTACCGTTCTTGACAGGAATCTTGTACTCGCCGATTTCCAGATCACCGTCGCCGATGGCAGCATTCTTGCTTAGGTCACCAGTCAGTTTAGCTATCTTCTTTCCTCCAAAAGAAAGACCTGCGGTGACAAAGAAACCGTTGGCGAAAGGATAGGCATCAAAAGCCACATCGATGGTAGTTCGGCTGAATTTCCCCTCTACATCAAATACAGCAGGCACATTCACTCCTGCTATAGTGATGTCACCGTTCATGTCATCGCTCAACTTTATGCCAGGCATAAAGTTAACACCAGCTCTGAAGGCGGCAAACTTGGTGATAGTAGTGGCTACATCCACACTTATACCCTGTGTACCTACGCCAGCACCTACAGCTAAGTGATTGAAGATATCAGACTGTGCTATTGCTGATGAGACAGAGAATAATAAAATAGTTAATGAAATAAATAATTTTTTCATATGCTGTAATAAATTGGTTAGCGTGCAAATATACTAATTCTTGTTTAATGATTGATTTTTTAGCCTAATAATTTTGCAGTGTAACCAAACTTTGCGTACATTTGTGAACAGAATACATTTTTTTAACTTTAATAATTTTAATATCATGGATTCATCTTTAAAAGTTGAGAAGCCCTATGTAGTGGGTATTGATATCGGTGGTACTAACACCGTTTTTGGTTTGGTTGACGCACGTGGTACAGTGGTTGATGTAGATAAGATCAAGACTGGCAAATACGAGAAGGCCGAAGATTATGTGGATGCTGTTTGCACAGGTCTGGAGAAATTAATCGAGAAGAACGGTGGTAAAGACAAGGTGAAAGGTATCGGTATCGGCGCTCCTAACGGTAATTATTATACTGGTACTATTGAGTTTGCTCCTAACCTGCCTTGGAAGGGTATCGTTCCCCTGGCTCGTTTATTCGAAGAGAGAATAGGTATTCCTACTGCTCTGACTAACGACGCTAACGCTGCAGCCATTGGTGAAATGACCTATGGTGCTGCTCGTGGTATGAAGAACTTCATCATGATTACCTTGGGAACAGGTGTTGGTAGCGGTATCGTTATCAATGGCCAGATGGTATATGGTTGCGATGGTTTCGCTGGTGAGTTGGGTCACGTAACTATCCGTCGTGATGGTCGTCAGTGCGGTTGCGGTCGCAAGGGCTGTCTGGAGGCTTACTGCTCAGCTACTGGTGTAGCTCGTTCTGCTCGCGAGAAATTGGCTCAGAGCACCGAACCAAGTCTGCTGCGTGAAATTCCTGTTGATGACATCACTTCAAAGGATGTATTTGATGCTGCTCAGAAGGGTGACAAGATTGCTAAGGAAATCTTCGAGTTCACTGGTCAGTTGCTGGGTGAGGCATTTGTTGACTTCATCGCATTCTGCAGCCCAGAGGCTATCATCCTCTTCGGTGGTTTGGCACATGCTGGCGACCTGTTGTTTGAGCCTATCCGCAAGACAGTTGACGCTAACGTAATGCCTATCTTCAAGGGCAAGTGCAAACTGTTGATGAGTGAGCTGAAGGACGCTGATGCTGCCGTATTAGGTGCAAGTGCACTGGGCTGGGAGCTGAAGGAACTGGAAGCATAATAATCATCTATATCTATGAGAGATTCTTACTTTAAAGAACAAGAGGATGAGGAAGAAGATGATGACTTCTACTCACCTACTAGTTGGGAAAGAGAATCTGGCGAATCTGATGAAGACTATGAAGATCGAAAACAAGATTTGGAGGATTATTTGGATTCTCTGAATAATTAATGATTTTATAGTAATAAAGAAGGGTCGTGTCTTTACTTTGACACGACCTTTTATTTTGGGCAAAAACCCCAGTTTTAATTCTCTCGTAGTAAGTGGCCCGTCCTCCCGTAGTAAAGCTACGGCCCTCACGAAATAGAGCTTTTTATCATTTCTCGGGCACCTGTTCCAGCGTAGCCACGAGGAAGTCCCAGAACTTGGGAACACTTGGAATGAAGGCACGCTCGCCAGGAGTATGAGGCGACTCAAGGGTAGGACCGAAGGAAATCATGTCCATCTTGGGATAGATGGCACCGATGATGCCACACTCCAAACCTGCATGGATAACCTTCACCAATGGCTCCTTACCAAACTGCTCTTTATAGCTCTTGCGCATCGCTGCCAAGATGGGAGAGTCAACATTGGGCTGCCAACCAGAGTAACCACCGCTGGTTTCAGTCTTCAAGCCAGCCATGTTAAAGCATGATTCAAGACAATCAGCTAAATAGTCTTTCATGCCGTCATTAGAACTGCGAGCCAAGATTTTAATGCCCACATTGCCGCCTCCGATGTTTACGATAGCCAAGTTTGAAGAGGTCTCTACTGTATCTGGTACCGTTGGAATCATACGCATGGTGCCGTTCTGGCAGGCCATGATAACAGCGATGATGTTGTCTTGTATCTCTTCTGGCACCTTGGTGGCAGGTGTTTCTGTATCCTCCATCTTCAAGTGAATGTCTTTCTCGATAGGGTAGAATTCGGCATTTAACTGTGCCTCGTATTCCTGAATGTAACTGTCTAAGCCTTCCATGTCTTCAGGATTGAACAATAATACGGCCTGAGCCTCACGCGGAATGGCGTTGCGCATATTGCCTCCACTGAAAGAAGCCAACTCGCAGTCGAATTCTACCAGCAGGTCGTGTACCACACGTGCCAGTTGCTTGATGGCATTGGCGCGTCCTTCGTTGATTTCCATTCCAGAATGCCCGCCACGCAAGCCTTTCAACACAATCTTTTTGGCAATAAAGCCCGCGGTGGGGGTCACCTCCTGGTACTGCATAGAAGATGTGATGTCAAGACCGCCGGCACATCCAATGTAAAGCTCACCTTCTGCCTCAGAGTCAAGGTTGAGCAGGATGTCTCCTTTTAGTGTATCTGGACTAAGTGCAAATGCGCCAAACATGCCAGTTTCTTCGTCTTTGGTTATCAATGCCTCCAGTGGACCATGCTTGATGTCTTTTGATTCCAACACTGCCATGATAGCAGCTACGCCCAAACCATCGTCAGCACCAAGAGTTGTACCTTTTGCTCTTACCCACTCGCCATCAATCCATGTCTGTATTGGGTCTTTGGTGAAGTTATGCTCTACATCCACCACTTTCTGTGGCACCATATCCATGTGGGCTTGAAGTACCACCCCTTTGCGATTCTCCATGCCCGGTGTGGCTGGCTTGCGAATCACCACATTGCCGGCGTTGTCGATAAAAGAATCAAGGCCTAAGTTCTTTCCAAAGTTAACTAAAAAATCGCTCACTTGCTCGCAGTGCCCAGATGGGCGAGGAATCTGTGTGAGAGCATGAAAGTTTTTCCATACCCCTTGGGGGGATAAATCCAGAATTGTACTCATATTAATTTATTCAGTTATTAGTGATATTCTATTTCTGCGAATATACGATTTTTATTTATGATATATTCGTTTTGACTCTTTTTTTTAAATAAAAAAATGAGATAAAGGAACAACTGAATAGAATATTTGTTATATTTACACCAAAAATTTGTGTATTTGATAGCAATGTACCTTTTATTTTTTTAATAGTTTATAACCATGAATTTCACGAGAAGAAACTTTATGAAAACAGGAGCAGCCGCAGTTGCTGGTTTTACTGTTGCTCCTAATGTGATTCTGGGCAAGACTTATGGTCATGTGCCCCCAAGTGATCAAATCAACATTGCAGGTATCGGCTTCGGTAGCCAGGGTGGTGGTGACTTGCAGAACATTGCAGATCCCGACGCTCCTGTGAAGCGTTCAGGTGCCAGTGCCATGTCGTATGTTCCTCGTCAGCCCTATGCGGGTATTCGCCTTCAGCGTCAGCAGAACCGTGCATCTGACAACGTAGTGCAGATGGGTGATGCAGGTAAAGAGCCTATTCACCACGCTAATATTTATGCATTGTGCGATGTGGATACTGAATATGCAGCTCATATCTTCAATGCCTACTACAAGGCTAAGAGATATACCGACTTCCGCGAACTGATTGAGAAGGAGAAAGATGTGGATGGCTATCTGATTGGTACTCCTGACCATACTCACGCAATCATCGCTGCTACCGCTATGAAGGCGGGCAAGGCTGTGTTCGTTGAGAAGCCTATGGCAAAGACCATCAAGGAGGTTCGCTACTTGGCTGAGTTGGCAAAGAAAACAGGTGTTGTTACACAGATGGGTAACCAGGGTCACAACGTCGAGGGTACTTATCAAACTGTTGAATGGATTCGCAGTGGTGTCATTGGCAATGTGTCAGAAGTTCACATGTGGTCAAACCGTCCTATGTGGCGTCAGGGTTACTTCGAGCGTCCTGCAGGGCAGGCTATCCCTCAGAATCTGGACTATGACCTGTGGTTAGGCCCGGCTCCCGAGAAGCCATACAACCCGGCTGTGTTGCACTTCTCATGGCGTGGTTTGTGGGATTATGGTACAGGTGCTATGGGCGATATGGGTGCTCACACCTTCGATGCTCCTATCTGGGCATTAGGCCTGGGTATGCCTGATAAGATCATGGCTACTACCACTCCTTATAACGACGAATTCCTGCCACAGGCTGAGGCTGTTAAGTATCACTTCCCAGCTCGTGAGGTTGATTCTTTGGATGGAAAGAAGAAAATTAAGATGCCTGAATGCGTTGTTACTTGGACCGACGGTGGTATCAAGCCTTACCGTCCATTCGAACTGGAGAACGGCCGTGCCCTGCGCGAGTGTCTCTATGTAGGTGACAAGGGTATGATGATGCACGGAACTCATGGTGCAAGTCCTGAACTCGTTCCTAACCGTCCAGGATGGAAGGAGCCGGCTAAGGTGCTCACTCGTCCTAAGAACATCTACGTTGACTGGGTTGAAGCAATCAAGGAAGGTCGCAAGGCTGCTAATGATTTCGAAATTGCAGCTAAACTGACAGAAATCATGTTGCTGACCAACATCGCTGTGGCTGCTCAGAATACCAACATAACCTTGGAATATGATGCTGCTAACATGCGCATTACTAACCTTGAGGAAGCTAATGCATACTTCCACTACGAATATCGTAAAGGTTGGGAATTGCCTGCAATTTAAATTCTTGAATATTGATTGTTACTGCCTCTCTTTTACAGGGAGGCAGTTTTTTTTATTCCATGATGGATAATTGAATGCGTTTTTTGTGGCAGGTAAAGAAATTTTACCTTTTTGAGGGCCTTTTTTAGTTAAATATCGACGAAAAGACATAACGTATTAAAATAATTCATATATTTACACAAAAATATACCTTTAAAGAATCATTGTTTCATTTATATCAAGAATTATTATGAACGTTACTCGTAGAAACTTTTTGAAGACAGGAGCAGCTGCTATTGCAGGTTTTACTATTGCTCCTAACATCATCTTGGGCAAGTCTCATGGTCACATGGCTCCAAGTGATCTTCCTAACATCGCTGCCGTAGGTATTGGTAGCCAGGGAGGTGGCGATATCCAGAATATTGCTGACCCTGATGAGAAGATTGGCCGCCGTCCTAATCCAAACCGTCAGTATGGCGGTTGGGTATCTCCCAATTTCGCAGGTCTGGCTCCGGCAAGAGCTATGGTTGAGCAAGGTGTACAGATGGGTGATGCTGGTAAGCAGCCTATCCACCATGCTAATATGTATGCCCTTTGCGATGTTGACCTTGACTATGCTGGTCACATCATGGCTGGCTATCCTAAGGCTAAGAAGTACCAGGACTTCCGCAAGATGTTGGACGACTGCGGTAAGGAAATCGATGGTGTGTTGATTGGTACTCCTGACCACACCCACGCCATCATAGCTGCTTATGCTATGCTGGCAGGTAAGGCCGTGTTCGTTGAGAAGCCTATGGCTAAGACCATCGAGGAAGTCCGCTACCTGCGCGACTTGGCTAAGAAGACAGGTGTTGTTACACAGATGGGTAACCAGGGTCACAACATCGAGGGTACCTATCAGACCGTTGAGTGGATTCGCAGCGGTGCCATTGGCGATGTAACTGAGGTACACATGTGGTCAGACCGTCCTGTATGGCGTCAGGGTGACTACAAGCGTCCTGAAGGCGAGGCTATCCCTAAGAACCTCGACTATGACCTGTGGTTAGGTCCGGCTCCTTTGAAGCCTTACAACCACGACACCACTCACTTCGCATGGCGCGGTTTGTGGGATTATGGTACAGGTGCCATGGGTGATATGGGTGCTCACACTTTCGATGCTCCTATCTGGGCATTGGGTCTGGGCATGCCTGATACAATCCAGGCAACCACCACTCCGTTCAACGACGAGTATCTGCCTATCACTGAGTTCTGCCAGTATCACTTCCCGGCTCGCACAGTGGATGGAAAGAAGATGCCTGAGGTTACTGTTTACTGGACCGATGGTGGCATCAAGATGTCACGTCCAAAGGAATTGGAGCCCAACCGTCAGTTGGCTGAGTGCTTGTATATCGGTACAAAGGGCATGATGATGCACGGAACTCACGGTGCATCTCCTGAGTTCATCCCAGCTCGTCCAGGATGGAAGGAACCTGCAAAGACCCTGCCACGTCCAAAGAATATCTATGTTGACTGGGTGGAGGCCATCAAGGAGAAGCGTCAGGCTGCCAACAATTTCGACGTAGCTGCAAAGCTGACCGAGATTATGTTGCTGACCAACATCGCTGTACTGTCACAGAAGAGGAATATCACCCTGCAGTACGACGCCAACAAGATGCAGATTACCAATCTGCCTGAGGCTAACCAATTCTTCCGTCGTGAGTATCGACATGGATGGGAACTGCCTAAGTTCTAATCTTATTGATAGATGCAATAAAGAAGGTAGCCTACTCGGGCTACCTTCTCTTTTTATTGCTTCCTCAATATAATATTGACATCAATGGCTGTATGCTCAAACAAGTGCAGAAATCCTTGACATATTACTCAAGTGCCTTTTTCCAGTCCTCAAAAAGGGCACTTTCTTTTTTATTCTCTACGAAGTCAGCATTGATGACATTAGTAACAAACTGACTGAGGGTAATTTTGATAACACTTTGTTCTGCGGGGTTGAAATAGCTGAGTAAATCTTTTGTTTCATTCACAATGTCTTCCAGCTTGTATTGCTTTTGCAGTGAACTCTCCAATTCAGCCTTTACGTCATCAACAGGGCCTATGGCAGCCAATTTGTCAATGAATCCCTCAATGAAATTCTTCTCACGCACATCATAATTTCCATCGGCATGTGCGAAAAACAGACCTGTCTTGGCTACAAGCCAAATAACTTTTTCTATAGGTTTGGTGTCCATAATTGTCATTGTTTAGCGCTACCGAAAGCATTTGATGCCATTCCGATAACAGAGATTACACTTTGGGCTATTTCGCCGATATTCGCATTGGATAAGTCTCCTGCCAAGCCTCCACTTGGTTGAGAACCACCCAACAATGCACCTAAGATAGTACCGAGGTCCAAGCCTCCCTTGCCTTTGGAGGCTGCACCTAAGACGCTTCCTAAGTCAATGCCGCCTTTTCCTGCGGCGCCACCTAAAATGCTACCTAAATCTATTCCGCCTTTACCAGTGGCAGCACCTAAGACACTGCCCAAGTCAATGCCACCATTACGCCCGTTGCTTGCTGGTACCCCATTGATGGCATCCAACTCTTTTGAGATGTCAATGCCCTTTTGTGCGGGTTGCCGCGTTGTTGGCTTGTTGGTGGTTGCTGGCTTTTTGGTAACCTGCTGGCTCGCCTGTCCACCTAATACTTGGCCTAAGATGTCGCCCAATGCGCCATTGGCAGAGCCGCCGGATGTGACAGAATTCAGAATATTACCTAATAAATCTCCCATAATAAACCCTTAATTTAAAATGAAACATATTCGACCTTAAATATACGCCTATTTATTTAATTATGAAAGAAAAGGATTCTTTTTTTATTCAAAAATCTTTAAGGTTCTCGTCGTCACCTTGGAAGAAGTGTTCCTCTTTGCTCCGCTTCAGATATCCTTCAGCCGCCTCAATCCATCGCTTGTAGCGGTCAGGATTCTCGCTCTTTTGGGCGTTGTTGATAAACATCTGGAAGTGGCGGTCGGCATTGGCACGGTCGTGTATGATGGTATAGAGGTAGGCTATGTGGTAGATGTCAGTCAGCCGGTCGGGCTTGTAGGTCAGCGAACGCTTGAAATCGTCTATCGCCTCTTCAAACTTCAACAAGCGGATGTAGGCATTGGCACGGGTGTTATAGAGCGACCACATCAGCGTCTCGTCTGGCAAGATCTTCTCTACTGCCTGCGTAATCATGTTCACTCCCTCACGTTCGTTGCCGTTCAACTTCGAGGCCACAATGCCATATTGAGCCAGTATATACTGATTTTTGTAGCGGTCTTTACGAGCCGCCACGCGCAAGCATTCATACGCCTCCCTCAAGTTGTCAACCCGCGCAAAGGCCAGCCCCATATAGTAATTGGTAGAGGTGGAGTTGTCGCCAGCATCACGCAGCTTCTTATACACCTCGAGCGATTCCTCATAGTCGCCCGTTTGGTACAGCAAATAAGCCTTCAGCCCGTTCACCGCCATGTTCTCGTTGTCATACAGGCAGAACTTGTCGAGCACCACCAAGGCAGAATCCAGTTGTTCTCTATCCTCGTAGTTCTTGGCGAGGTTGATGATGTTGTTGGCATTCTCTATGTTCTTTTGGGCAATGATTTTCTCATACACCAAAGCCGAGTCGGCATTGTTCAGTTTCTCATGACTCTTGGCTATCAGTACCAGGTCGGCCTCCAAACTATCCCTTTTCAGCAATTCCTGACTAATATTGATACTTTTCCGATAAATGCCTCGGTCATAATACACGCTGGCAATGTCGCGCTTGATGCTGTCGGATGGGTGCATCTCGTATGCCTGTTCCAGCAATTGCAGAGCCTTCTTGTTATTCGAAGAGTCCTTATATTTCAACCCTTGTTGGTATATCTGCTGCCAGTCTTGTTGAATAGCATTTTGTCCGAAACATAAATACAAGTTACTCCATATTATTAAGGTATAAATCAGAAATCTTTTCATAAACCGAACCATTTAGTTGTATTTTGCAAAGATATTAATAATAATTATATCCGCAAAGCACGCATAGCATTGAACACAGCCAGAACGGTTACACCCACATCGGCAAACACGGCCATCCACATAGTTGCCCATCCAAAGGTTGCCAACAACAATACGGCAATCTTCACTCCAATGGCAAAGGTTACATTTTGGCGAGCTATGATGATGGTGCGTCTTGCTATGCGTATGGCAAGTGCTATTTTCGAAGGTTTGTCGTCCATCAATACCACATCAGCAGCTTCGATGGCGGCATCACTGCCCAAGCCACCCATAGCGATTCCCACATCAGCACGAGCCAGCACAGGAGCATCGTTGATGCCATCACCCACAAAGGCCAGAGCCTTGCCGTCACCTTTCTCATGCAGCAATTTTTCTACGATGTTCACCTTGTCATCAGGCAACAATTCAGCATGGTATTCGGCAAGTTGTAACTTTTTTGCCACATCCTCACCTACTTCTTTCCTGTCGCCCGTCAGCATCACTGTTCTATGCACACCTAATGATTTCAGTCCTTGTATAGCTGAAGCACTGTCTTCTTTAATTTTATCTTTAATAACAATGTGTCCTGCATACACACCATTGATGGCCACATGAATAATGGTGCCCACATGGTGGCAATCGTGCCACTTGGCACCAACGGCATCCATCATCTTTGTGTTGCCCACACAAACCACATCGTTGCCCACCTTCGCGCGGATGCCCTGTCCGGCAATTTCTTTTGTTTCACTCACCACACAACCGTCTGTCGCCTCGTCAGGAAAAGCATCTCGTAAAGCCGCACCGATGGGGTGGGTAGTGAAATGCTCCACATGAGCCGCCAAATGCAACAAGTGGCGCTCATCGTACATGTCAGGATGAACTGCATCTACGGCAAATTGTCCGTGAGTCAGTGTCCCTGTCTTGTCGAATACCACCGTCTCAGTCTTAGCCAAGATGTCCATATAGCTGGCGCCCTTGATCAAGATGCCTTTGCGCGATGCCCCGCCTATGCCGCCAAAGAAAGTGAGCGGTACACTGATGACCAATGCACACGGACAAGACACCACCAAAAACATCAATGAGCGATATAGCCAGGTGGGGAAGACTTCAGCAAAATTGCCAGAGAACAATGGTGGCAACAAAGCTAAGGCGATGGCTGCGAATACCACGATAGGCGTATAGATTCTCGCAAACTTAGTGATAAAGGTTTCACTCTTCGATTTCCGTTCTGTCGCATGTTCCACCAAGTTGATGATCTTGGCCACTGTACTCTCGCCAAAGCTCTTGCTGGTACGAACTTGTATCACACCACTCAGGTTTACACACCCGGATATCACCTCATCATTCTCCGCTATGTCACGAGGCATGCTCTCTCCCGTCAATGCTACCGAATTTAGCGCTGAATGCCCGGCGATAACAAAACCATCCAATGGCACCTTCTCTCCAGGCTTAATGACAATCACTTCACCTACAGTCACCTGTTCAGGACTTACATCCTCCTGCTTGTTGTCTCTAAGCACATGGGCGATGTCTGGCCGTATATCCATCAGGTGCGCAATGCTTTCGCGACTTTTTCCTTCGGCATAGCCCTCAAAGAGTTCGCCAACCTGGAAAAACAGCATTACGAACACAGCCTCTGGAAACTGTGTCTCTGCCCCAGGCAAGAAACCTATGCACAGGGCTCCTATGGTAGCTAACGCCATTAGGAAATGCTCATTGAAGGCATCTCCTTCACATATTCCCTCCCATGCCTCTTCCAAAGTCTCATGTCCTATTAATAAATACGGTATAAGGTATATAAGGAGCAATTGCCAGGTGTGAAGCTGCAACTTGTGCTCAATATAGACAGCAGCTGCGAGCAGCAGACCGCTGATGATAATCAGAGCTAACTGTTTCTTAGGGTCATGTTCCTCATGCTCGTGTGTGCGGCATGAATCGCAACCATCTTCATGACTGTTCATGTGATGTTCATAAATAGAATTAGCCATACTCTTGCGCGTTTTTAAGTTTTACGTTACAAAAGTATGGCAAATGCTTCGCAACTGGGTTGCAAATACTCAATCCAGTCGTTATTTCTTAAACAAAGAGGCAATCCAGAGCACGACGATAGCGCCAATGGTGCCCGTACCTATTTCGCCAATCAGACCGCCCCAGTCGATGCCCAGCAGACCAAATAACCAACTGCCAACGGCACCACCAATGATACCCAACAACAGGTTGATCAGGAAGCCGAAACCACCGCCTTTCATAATTTTGCCTGCCAAGAAACCGCAGACACATCCAATGATAATACTAATAATAATACCCATAATTGTATAAATTTAATGGTTCAACAATCATCAAGCTTTTTGGATAGCCCTTTGGGAGATGTAGAATACAAAGGCGCACATCAATGCGAAGATTACCCTGATGTCAACTCCTTGAGTCAGGGCACCGTCGAGATACTGATACAGGGCGTTCTGGATGGTTGTCACCCCACCGAAAGCGACAAACAGGATGAGGGCTACCACTATCATCACCAAGTTCCACACCTCGGGCAACCAGCCGTATTGAGGCTTGCGCTCTGGCAGACCACGCATCACGCGTTCCGTAAAGCCATTGTCGGCAATCTCCTGCCGGCTCTGCTTCATAAATTGCTCAATCAGTCTATCGTTATCTTCCATATCCGTTTTGTTTTAAGTAGTTGGCCATCTTTTCTTTTCCTCGGCTCAGATGGCTTTTCACCGTTCCCTCTGCCATGCCGGTTATATCGGCAATCTTCTTAATCTCTAATTCCTCCATATAAAAGAGGGTGATACAGGTTCTTTCAGCTTCTTTCAGTTGCTCAAGGGCCGCATATACATCCATCTTTTTCGCCAAATCTTGTTGTTCGTGGCTATACTCACTATTGGCAGTCACCACTTCCAAATCAGATGTAGGTTTCTGACTGCGAATATAATCAAAAAAAACATTATATGCAATTCTGTAGAGCCAAGTTGAGAAATTTGCTGATCCTTTAAAGCTTTTTAAATTTGTATATGCTTTGATGAATGTGTCTTGTGCCAGGTCGTCACTGAGTTCCTTATCGCCGCAAGTCTGGTTCAGGAAGAACCTTCGCACTTGCGATTGGTACTTCCTGACCAGCTGGTCGAATGCATGTTTGTTGTGCAATACCACTACTTGGGTCACCAGTGATATGTCACTCAGTGAATTAATCATTTTCAGTTAGTCTCAGTGATATTAGAGTTATCAGTATTAGTGCCGTTCTCTTTCTTGCTTGTCGGTTTGTATTTATAGTAGGTCAGTAGCTGACTTGCGCCGTTGGCTATGATAAACAAGCCAATGCATGCTAAAGCCAGGTTGTCGGTCAGGAACCACATGAAGATAAAGAATGCTATACCTATGCCAACGTTCTTCACACCTTTCTCAAACAGTCCGGTGTCGCCCTCTTTCACCTCTTCCTCAAACAGTTTGGCAAAGTTCTCTGGCAAAGGCTGTCCGCTCTCCACAATTTTCTGTGCCAGCTCATACTTCTTCCTGCGGTTGAAGTAGCGATATAGCAGTATCGCCACGATGATGGCGATGGGCAGCACCACGCAAATCAATCCGCCAAGAATCATTCCGCCAACAGCGGTACTTATCCATCCGCTGTCAATATCCAGCTCCTCCAGCACCATCTTCACATCCTCTTTGCTCATTCGGTAGTCCTCGTCGTTCTTGTTCACCCCGTTGATGCTGTCGCTCTTCGCCACACTCTGTGGGTCGAATGTGGTAATGCTCAGTGTGTCGCCCTTAGTGGCTGCTGCGTCACTAATCTCATACACCACCTTGTTGCCGTTCTTGTCGGTGGTGGTCACCTCATGGCTTTGTGCCATCATAGCGGTCATTCCCATTGCGGCTACCGCCATTGTCATCATTATTCTTTTCATAATCTGCAATTGTTTTGTTTCGTTATTTTGTACATTAGACGCACTGAGGTAGCTTGAAAGTTGCATACAATTCACTTTTTTTTCATTATTTCCTTGCAAAGTTATATTTTTGCAGATATAAATAACAAGAATGAAGCTAAAAATGATGGATGAACGCTCAACCTACCCAGTTGTCAGTAAGGTGTCTGATAAAAATATTCCCTTAGATTTTGTCAGGCAGATGGTGCCTCTGTTAGGACAGCCGGGAGTAGCCGACTTAGCCGAGGCCTTGCAGAAAGAACCGTCCACCAGCATCCGTCTCAACCCTGCCAAAAAGGTGGAAGTCGCTAACACTTCTCTACCTATGGATAAGGTGCCTTGGTGCGATGATGGCCGATATTTGTCCGAGCGTCCTCCATTTACTTTCGACCCCTTGCTACATGCAGGATGTTACTATGTGCAAGAAGCATCCTCCATGTTTGTAAGTCGGGCAGTATGCCAGTATGTCGATAAACCAGTTTTCGCACTCGACTTGTGTGCTGCTCCTGGAGGCAAATCCACTTTGCTGCGTTCTTCCTTACCAGAAGGAAGTGTGCTTGTCTGCAATGAAATCATGCGTAACCGTGCCCAGATTTTGGCAGAGAACATGCTGAAATGGGGGTATCCCGATGTGATGGTCACTAATAATGCTTCTGAGGATTTTCATGATTGTGCCAATTGCTTTGATTTTATTCTTGCAGATGTGCCTTGCTCTGGTGAGGGCATGTTTCGCAAAGATGATGAGGCGATTAGTTGCTGGAGCCTTGAAAATGTGCGAATGTGTGCTGAACGTCAAAGACACCTTATACATAATATATGGCCTGCGTTGAAACCGGGAGGCATCTTGGTTTATAGCACCTGTACCTACAATGCTGAAGAAGATGAACGCAATGTCTCATGGATGATGCGGGAGTATGGGGCAAGTGTCCTGCCGGTAGATGTGCCTGAAGGGTATGATGTTGTGGGCAACTTGACAGGAGGTGATTATCCTGTCTATCGTTTCATGCAGCATAAGGTGAAGGGCGAGGGTTTCTTCATGGCGGTGATTCGCAAGCCAGAAGAGCCAGGTTTCCGACCTTTCCGACTGCCTGATGTGTCTGCCTTTGAGAAAGACAAGAAAAAGAAGAAGGATAAGAAGCAAGTGTCGCTGCCATTGAAGGAAATCCTTAATGACACGCAAGGGTGGATACTCCATCCTGAGAACTATCATTGGCAAGTTTCCGAGGACGGTGTGCGTGCCTTGCCATTGTCGCTGGCTTCATTTTATCTTTGGGGGCAGATGAATGGCTTGAAGATATTGGAAGCAGGTATTCAGGTAGCCACATTAAAGGGAAAGGAATCTGTTCCCGCTCATGCCATGGCCATGAGTACCCAACTCAATACAGATGCTTTCGTTTGCCATGAGGTAACCCATGCGCAAGCCATCGCTTACCTGCGTAAGGAGTCGATAGTGCTGACACCCGATACTCCCAAGGGCTACGTCTTGCTGACATATAGGAAAATTCCGCTGGGTTTTGTTAAGAATTTAGGCAATAGGGCCAACAACCTCTATCCCCAAGAATGGAGAATCAGAAGTAGCTATGTCCCACAAGAGTTTGATGTGATTTAGTTGGCGTCTTCGTCTTGCTCGTAGAAGTCGTGCCAATCTTCCTCCTCCTCATCCATGAAGATGGTAGTAGGCGTAATGTCCTCATCCTCGCCTTCTTCTTCCATCTCTTGCTGGAGGTAAGTGATTTCTTTGGGTCTATGCACCAACGTGTCGCTGGCAACGGGAATCTGCTTCTGCAGTTCGTGCCAGAGCAAGTCCTTTAACTTTTGGATATTCAACCCCGTGATAGAAGATATAAATACATGCGGCACATCATCAGGCAAAGTCTGTTCCATTTCCGCCATCAGTTCCTCGTCCAGCATGTCACACTTGGTAATAGCCAACACCCTTTGTTTGTCGGCCAGTTCGGGGTTGAACTTTACCAGTTCGTTAAGTAGCAGTTGATACTCCTTCGCCACGTCATCAGCATCAGCAGGCACCATAAACAGCAATAAGGAGTTGCGCTCTATGTGTCGCAAAAAACGATAGCCCAAACCTTTGCCTTCGCTGGCACCCTCTATAATGCCAGGAATGTCGGCCATTACGAACGACTGGTTGTCGCGATAGGAAACAATACCAATGTTGGGTACCAGGGTAGTGAAGGGATAATTGGCGATTTTGGGCTTGGCAGCGGAAACCACCGAGAGCAGGGTAGATTTGCCGGCATTGGGAAGCCCCACCAGACCTACATCAGCCAGCAGTTTCAGCTCCATGATTACCGTCATTTCCTGCTCTGGTTCCCCAGGCTGAGCATATTCTGGCGCCTGACGTGTAGCTGTGGCGAAATGCCAGTTGCCGAGGCCTCCGCGTCCGCCTTTCAGCAACACCACTTCCTGCCCGTCATCTGTCACATCACACACATACTCACCCGTCTCAGCGTTATATACTACTGTTCCGCAAGGCACCTCAATATATTTGTCCTCGCCTGCCTTGCCCGTTGATTTGTTGCGCGAGCCATGCTCCCCATTGCCAGCTATCACATGACGGTTAAACTTCAGGTGAAGCAGCGTCCAGTAGTTGCGGTTACCTCGCAATATCACACTGCCTCCACGACCTCCGTCACCACCGTCAGGTCCACCTTTGGGGATGTATTTCACCCTGCGCATGTGCGTAGAGCCCTTGCCGCCCTTTCCAGAGCGGCAATAGATCTTCACGTAATCAACGAAATTCGATTCTGCCATTATTTCACTTTATCGATGGCAGCACAGATGTCAGCAAAAATACGGTCAAGTTCACCCAGACCATTGATGTGCTGGTACTTGCCATCCTGCTTATACCAATCAATCAGAGGAGAAGTCTGTGAGTGATACACCACCAGGCGCTTCTTAATGGTCTCCTCGTTGTCGTCGGCACGACCACTCATCTGTCCGCGCTTGATCAGGCGATCCATCAACTCGTCTTCAGGCACCTCGAGGTCCAGCATCACGCTCACCTCCTGGCCACGTTCCTTCAGCATCTGCTTCAGTGCCTCTGCTTGTGGGATGGTGCGTGGGAAACCGTCGAAGATAACGCCCTTGCTATTCTCGAAGCTGTCAAACTTGGCAGCCAGGATATCCACCATCAGTGAGTCGGGAATCAGCTGACCCTGGTCGATATAGCCCTTAGCGGTCTTACCCAGTTCGGTACCATTCTTGATTTCAGCACGCAACACATCACCAGTTGAGATGTGGTTGATGCCATACTTCTCTACAATTTTCTCACTCTGTGTTCCCTTGCCTGAGCCGGGAGCACCAAAAATTACAATATTCAACATGTTGTATTTCTATTTTAATTCATAAATTATTTCACTACCGTATAAATGTTGGGATAATTCCTGCCATATCCGTCATAATCCAACCCATAACCAACAATAAACCCATTTGGAATACGCATGGCAACATACTTTAAGTCAAGATCCACCTTCAACTTATCGGGCTTTACCAGCAATGCGCACACATCCACCTCGGCTGGCTCCTGTTTCTTCAAGTCCTCCAGCAGGTCCTTCATGGTGATGCCGGTGTCAATGATGTCTTCCACAATCACCACCGTTCTGCCCTTGATGTCGGCATTCAAACCAATCGTCTTCCTCACTTTGCCCGTGGTGTCCATACCCTCATACGAGGATAGCTTTACGAATTGCAGCTCACAAGGAATGGTGATGCGCTTCATCAAGTCAGAGGTAAACATGAACGCACCGTTAAGGACGCTCAGGAACAGCGGATTCTTGCCAGCCAAGTCACGGTTCATCTCCTTAGCCAATCTGTCCACCTCTTTCAAGATATCCTCTTCCTTGATAGATATTGCAAAATCTTTATCTTTTACATGTATGGTTTCCATGTCTTAGGTTTTTTGAGAGTGCAAAATTACGAATTAGTGATAGAATTGCAAAATTTTGAACAGCGAAAACAAATAGAGCTTGCATTTAATGTTGTGACAAACATAGTAAATTCTTTGTTACTTCAATATAAACCCAGTCTTTCATGTGGTTGCTGGTTCGGCTGGGGTTTAAAGAATAACCCTACCTGTATTCCGGTACTTCGACTTGAGCCATCCATTCTCAACAAAGCCAGAAACTTTTTCTATCAGTCCGTCACTCTTGAGTCGCACGATCCTGACCTTAGCCGCCGATTCGCCATCTCGATACTGACGGCAGCTTTGACTGCTATGAGCACAACCTCTTGCATGAGACAAGGTGCTACCTATATGTAAGACATAACCCCCACCACTCGGTGGGGGCTGTCTTTTGCATCGGACAAGGTCCGATATACTTCTAATTTTTTACTGACTCCACTTACTAAAGTGAACAAAGTAAGTTAGAAGCCGAGCACTGGCCTGACACTATAGATGGACGCCTTATGGCTGCCGCACCAACTATTGCTGTGGGAGGTCCAAGAGCCGTACTCAGGGTTCTCTGTAGCAGACCAACAGTAGCCAGATAATGCCGTACCGCCTGCGCCAGTGATGTAAGCATTCACGTGGGCATCGTAAGTATATCCGTTATTGTCATTTCGGGTCGATCCGAGGTTAATGAATATCGCCTCGTAATCGGCTTTCTGCGCCACAGCCCAGTTAGACACAGAGGTGTCGCCCAGCGTGGTGTAGCTTGTCAGTGCGCCTCGAGCTGCATCGTCGGGCAGCAGCTTCAGTGTGGTGCCGGCGTATGTGGTCTCGGATGCCCAGTCGTTGATGGTGTTCCATGTATTATATGTTGCGTCCTGCAGGGCGAGAATCAGTCCATGACCCGTCTCCGTCACCGTGCCGAGGATACCCACAGCGTTCACCGTGCCCGGCACAATACTTGCAAAGGCATAGGCATTACCGTCTTCGCCGACAATCCAGCCCTGGTTGGATGCAGTAACTGCCGACAGTGCGACAGGAGCAGGAGGATAAGTATATGGGCTGGTTTTGATAGCACCCTCTGTGCCGCCGATGGTCACCGTGCCGCAAGTGCCATTATAGCCCGCACCGATGCTGTAGGTTGCATCTGCGCCCTTCGTTGCCGTCACGCTGGTGACGTCGCTGGTGATGGTGATGGTACCACACGATCCTTGACTACCGCCACCGATGCCGGCAACCCTTCCTCTGCCATTGGCAGTAACGGTGCCACCACTGATGGTGATGTTACCACTCGATCCACTAGGGCCGCTACCGATACCGGCAGCACTTGAGCCACCATTGGCCGTGATGGTTCCATCGCTGATGGTGATGGTACCACACGATCCTTGACTACCGCCACCGATGCCGGCAGCTCCTGTGCCACCATCGGCAGTAATGACGCCACCCTGGATCTCGATGTTACCGCTGGATATCTTATATCCGCCGCCGATGCCGGCGCCATAACCGTTGCTGCTGGCAGTCAGCGTACCTGTTCCTGCAGTCTCACCCTTGATGATGAGCGTCTTATCTACAGCAGCAAAGATGCCGGGATAATTGTTGTAGAATCCCTTCACGCTGTTCGTCGTGCCGTCCTTCAGGATGATGGTGGCGTCACCTAACGGAGTAAGGCCAGCCCATGAGTAGTTTTCGTTGTTCGTGCCGTTGATGGTCACGCCGTCGAGCGTCACAGTGGCACCGTTGGCAATCGAAATCTTATAATTGCCGCCCAGTGTACCCGTCAGCACGTCACCGTCCTGCACCGTATAGTCGGCGGTCAGTGCAGCGAGGTGGGCACCCTGGGTCATTGCCAGTGTGCTCTGGTAGTACTTACTGGCAGCAAAGCTCACGCCGTCCTTCGCAAAGAAATAGTTCTTGTCGCTGTCCGTGGTGGCAGATACAATCACTGTCTGGGCAGTAGTCACCGCCGGCAGGGCCGCATAGAGCACATTAGTGGCAGCTGTAGGGGTGATGACATAATTCTTCGTACCGATGGTGACGGTAAGAGATCTCACGTTGAGGTCGGAACCACCGTTCTTGGTGGTGAACTTGAAGATGGCGAACTGGTTGGTGAGCGACACGTCGCCGTTGAGCGAAGCCGCAGTGCCACTGACTTTCAGCGTACCGTTGCCCTTGCGCACGTCGTAGTTCTCGGCGATGCTGGTGCCGCCTGTGCCTGTCAGGGTGCCGTCCTGTGCTGCCAACACATTAGCCTTCACGTCCTTAGTCGTTTCGTCCACTGCGGA
>JAGCCV010000066.1 GCA_017651505.1 Bacteroidaceae bacterium
GTGTCATTCTTCACTAATTTCTTCAATAATCGCGGATTTCCTCCTTCCACGAGGTTCTTTTTCTTCCCTCTTGATTCTGCCATAACTCGTTTATTTACCGATGTTTTCTTTTCGTCTGCAAAGGTACAAAAAGTTTTAATTCTGGGGTGTTAAAAAGGTGTTAATTCTAACAAAATAAGGGCAAAAATGGGGTATTTTGTCAAAAATCAGAAAAATTGCGAAACACAGTAAATAATCGTATATCAATTACTTTATTGCTTTTTCTTTCCTTTGTTTGAGGCGGTTATGTTCCGGCTCTGGGTACTCAGAACACCTTGTAAGTCGTAGATTTACGAGGTGTTTTTTTCTCATTTGCCGCCACCAGCACATCTTGCCATTCATAGCGGTCGAAGCCGATGGAGGTGTCAACCCCAAGGGTTTTGAACTTTTGCAATACAAACTCTTGTTCGGCTGGATTCAGTGGATAAATGCCTCGACGTCGGCGGTCGTAGCTTGACTGACTGCCAAATCTGAACAAATAGAAGAGGTTGCGAGCATCCTTGAGTTTCACTTCTGCCACCAGTTTGCGGAATCCGTAGGCCATGCGTTGACGTTCCTTGATAAGCAGATAGGGGCATCCGTTTTTGCCGCATTTTAGCAGTCTGGGGTTTAACATGTCATAGTGCAGGGCATTGGCTTCCGCCTGTAGATAAGCTTCATAGCGATAACATTGCGCACTTTTCTTACATGCTGCCATTGGGCAGACTTCCTTAAATCCGATATCCATATTCATTTTTTTATTTTGTTTATTAATATATTGCTGTTTATTAACGCTTTAGCTTCGCTCGTAAGTCAGCTGTGTGAAGTTGTTACGTCATGCCGATGACTAAGTATATTCACAACGTTGACTAAAGTCAGTCACGCTGGTGACTGACTATACATGGCTTTGCCTGCTGCGGAAAAGCTACTTTGGAGGTATTCTCACCATTTCGCTTTTGCGAGTGCAAATATAATATATGGTAAAGGGCAAATTGAGGTTTTTCTCCTGTGTTCATTCATAAAAAAGGGGGAAACAGGGAAAAATGAAGAAATACAGGGAAAAACGCAGGGAAAAGTGTGGCTTTTGTTATAGCATCTGCTCCAATTGCTCTACGGCTTGAGTGATGTCATCGGCAAAGCGTCTATGGTCTCTAAGGAAATCGTGTCTGCCGGCAGCGATGGCCGCATACAGCTTCGGGTTCATGCTATCCACATAGTCGGCAATGGAAAGTTCGATATCGTCTTTCTGCCAGGCAAGTGTAGAGTGAATATACACGTTCCGTTTCTGGTGCAAGAAGCTGTAGGCGGTCTCGATGCTGTCTTTTGTTATTGATGTATTTATCACCTTTTGTCAGGGGATCAATTATGTTGGTAAATGCCCAAAAGCTTGTATTACTTAAAGATGAGCTGTACGAATGAACTGAGGTTGCGACGCCAAACCTTCCATTCGTGAGCGCCTGGATATTGTTCCCACACTACACCTTTGTAGCCCTTGTCGGTAAGTTTCTGCTTGAAGTCGAGCATACCGTCAATGCGGTTGTCCTGCTCGCCACAAGCCAGGTAGATGACATCGAACTTGTTGTACTTAGCAGGGTTGGTGTACATACCAGGGAAGTGTTGCTCGGCATCGAAGGGGGCACCACCGATGGCTGAGGCACCGATGAGGCCTGATGAGAAGATGCCCACGTTGGCAAACACATCGACGTTGCGGAAGGCGATGTAGAACGACTGACCGCCACCCATGGACAAACCTGCCACTGCACGGCCTTTGCGGTTCTTGATAACTGGATAGTTTTTCTCGATGTAAGGCAGGATGTCGGCTACTAACGATGAGTAATTGTCGAAGCCAGAGGCATATTGCTTCACATCGGTCTTTACTGGAATGCCCAATGTTTGAGCGGCATACTGGTTAGGATTGCCGTTAGGCATCACCACAATCATAGGCTTTGCCTTGCCTTGTGCGATGAGGTTATCAAGTATCTGGCAAGTACGACCTAAGGTTGACCAGGCATCTTCGTCACCACCACCACCGTGCAGCAGGTAGAGCACAGGATATTTCACACTCTTGTTGTTACGGTCGTAACCAGCTGGCGTATAGACATACATACGACGGGTCATGCCGTTCTCTGCGGAGTAGTACCATACATGCTCCACATTACCGGGCTTGCTGCTCTCCGCATACTGGTCGGCATAGTCGCCAGGCACCAAGAGGGCATTCATATAGCGGGAACCATCGCGTTGTACCTGCACGTTTGATGGGTCGAACATGGTCACGCCATCCACTACTATATTATAGGTGTAAAGCTCTGGAGCGGGCTTGGGGGTAGAAACGCTCCAGATACCGTTTTGGTCTTGTGTCATCTGCAACTTCGAAGCATCGTAGCCCAACCAAGAGGCAGAAACGCTGACTTTGCGGGCCTTGGGTGCTACAAAACGGAAAGTGACTTGTCCATCTGCCAGTTCGGGTGATTTCACACCAGCGCGAAACGCCAGTGAATTAGCTTCCTGTGCGAAGGCTGAAAAACAAGTTACAAGGGCCATTGCCCAGGTGATAAGAGTGGTTTTCGTTTTCATAAAGCTATGTTTTTAGGTTCTCATGATGCAAATATAATAAATATTTGGCCTGATAAATGTCATTTAGATGCAGAAAGTTGACTGATTTTCTTTGAATAGTAAAATAAAGTAAGTAAATTTGCCATGTTTTGTGAATAATGTTTTACCTATAAATAATACAGCAAATGAACAGAAGAAATTTCTTGGGTATGGGTGCTGCTGCTTTGGCAGGTATGGCACTGGTTCCTTCACTGTCCTCTTGTGCAGGTGGTGAGAAAGCAACTGTGGCTAAACGCAATGGCGACAAGCCAAATTCTAACTTCGGTGGTGTTCATATGGGTACCATTACCTATAGCTGGCGTGACCAGAAGGGTGGACTGGACAACCTGATTAACTATTGCAAGCAGGCTAACGTGAGCAACCTCGAGCTGATGGGCAATGACCTGGAGGCTTGTCTGGGTGCTCCTGCAAATCCTATGATGACGATTATGCAGGGCGTTATGGGACGTCTGACTCCTGAGCAGCGTGGTAGTATGCGTGGTTTCGGTGGCTTGATGGACTTCATGAACGAAGATGAGAAACAGCAGATGAATGACTACAACGAGGCATTCGCTAACTTCCGCAAGAACATGGATTGGGACAAGGTGGAAGAGGTGCGCAAGCGTTTCGCTGCAGAGAACATCGATATCCATATCGTAAAGACTCAGCCAGGTGAAAACTCTTCAGACGATGATTGCGACTATGCATTCAAGTTGGCTAAGGCTATGGGTGCCAAGGGCGTAACTGCAGAATTGTCAATCGAAGCTGCTAAGCGTTGCGCTCCATTCGCTGAGAAGTACGATATGTTCTATTGCATGCACAACCACATGCAGTATTCTACTCCTGACTGGGAAGCAGGTCCAGAACCAGTATTGTCTATTTCTCCAAACATCATGCTGAACTTCGACTTCGGTCACTATTTCGGTTCAACTGGAAAGAATCCTTGCGACTTCATCGAGAAGTACCACAATCGCATCTTCTCAATGCATACCAAAGACAAAACTGGTCCTAATGCCGCTAAGCCTAACGAGAACCAGGTTTGGGGCCAGGGTGAGACTCCACTTGACGATGTGCTGAAGCTGGTACAGGCTAAGTATCCGCAGATTTACTGCGATTGCGAGCTGGAATATCAGGTAGCTCCTTGGAGCAACTCTGTAAAGGAAGTAGGTACTTGCATGAATTATGCTCGTCGCGTATTGGAACTGGGTTAATCTATCTAATGAACAATAGCGAGACCTCTGCAATTTTGCAGGGGTCTTTTTTTGTTTTCTCGCTGAGATGGTTTATTTTTGTAAAAGTAAATCGAAAACCAAATTAATATGTTGATATGAAAAAGGCCAAACTTTTACTGATGGCAGCATTGTTACTGCTTACGAATGGTTATCTTTTTGCGGGCAATGACAAAGCTGAGATTCAAGATGCGTCTGAAAACAGACAGCTACCATTGATAACGAACATCTTTGCCCGTCCATCGCTCACGCTGTGCGGACAATGGAATTATATTGTAGATCCGTTGGAGAATGGCTATTATGACTATCGTCGCAAACCTTTGGCTAATGGTTTCTTCCAAAATAGGAAACCTGCTAACCCTTCCGAGCTGGTGGAATATGACTTCGATACGTCACCAACTATGAATATCCCCACCGACTGGAACACAGCCGACGAGAAGCTGTTCTATTATGAAGGCACAGTGTGGTTTAAGAAAAGTTTCAACTATCAGCATAAGTCAGGAATGCGGGCTGTCCTTTATTTTGGTGCCGTGAACTATGATGCCAAAGTGTGGGTGAACGGACAAAAGGTTGGCGAGCATGAGGGAGGCTTCACGCCTTTCAACTTCGACGTGACGGAGATCTTGAAAGAGGGAGATAACTTCGTAGTGGTGAAGGTGGATAACAAGCGCGAACAAGATAATGTGCCTACACTTAACTTCGATTGGTGGAACTATGGTGGTATAACTCGTGAGGTGTTGCTGGTGCAAGTGCCCGATACCTATATAGAGGATTACTATATTCAGCTTGCCAAGAGTAACGCTAACTTGATAGAAGGCTGGGTGAAACTGAACATGGCCAAGGCTGGTGTAGAAGTGACGGTGGATATACCTGAGCTGAAGTTGAAACAGACACTCAAGACGGGAGCGGATGGAAAGGCACAATTTACAGTGAAAGCAAAGCCTGAGCTGTGGTCGCCTGAGAATCCTAAATTATACAAGGTAACGGTGAGCAAAGCGGATGAGACCTTGAATGACGAGATAGGTTTCCGAACCATCGAGACAAGAGGCAGGGAGGTTTTGCTCAATGGTAAACCGGTGTTCTTGAGAGGAGTGAGCATTCACGAGGAGGCTCCTTTCCGTCAGGGAAGGGCTTGGAGCGAGGCCGATGCTCATACGCTGTTGAGCTGGGCAAAAGAACTGGGTTGCAACTATGTGCGCCTGGCACATTATCCTCATAACGAGCACATGGTGCGTGAGGCAGAAAAGATGGGTATTATGGTTTGGAGCGAGATTCCTGTATATTGGACCATCTCGTGGGAGAACTCCGATACCTATAAGAATGCAGAGGCTCAGTTGAGGGATGAAATTACAAGGGACCGTAACCGTTGTGCCATCATCATCTGGTCGGTGGCGAATGAAACGCCTCACGGGGAAGCAAGAGACAAGTTCTTGAGCAGTCTGGCCAAATATGCCCACGCCAATGACCCAGTTCGTTTGGTAAGCATGGCGATGGAGGTGACTTCAGCACAAGGGAATCTGAACCGCCTGCAGGACAATATGCATCAGTATGTGGATGTGGTGGCTTTTAACGAATATGTGGTTTGGTATCGTGATACCAAAGCGGCTCGCAACATGGTATGGGAGATTCCATACGAGAAACCAGCCATCATCAGTGAGTTTGGCGGTGGTGCATTGCAGGGTTGGCATGGCTCAGCTGACCAGCGATTTACAGAAGAGTTCCAAGAAGATTTGTACAAGGCCAATGTGGATATGTTCGAACGTATCGAAGGATTGGCAGGCACCTCTCCTTGGATATTGATGGACTTCCGCTCGCCTCGCCGTCAGCTGTTTGGCGTACAAGATTTTTTCAATCGTAAAGGACTGGTGTCAGAGAAGGGCATCAAGAAACTGGCGTTTTATGTGATGAAAGATTGGTATGAGAAAAAGAAGAATAATGAATAATTATTAATCCATGAGGAAGATTTGGTTTCTTTTAGCGTTGGTTGGCTTATTAGCCGGATGTGCTAATAGGGGGGGACGTTCAACGGAGAATGCTCAATTAAGTCATGGTTACCCCATTAACCCTGTGCCTTTTACCAACGTAAAGGTGGGTGATGGCTTTTGGGGACAAAGACTGCAAGCCAGTCGTGAGGTAACGGTGCCGTTGGCATTCAGCAAGTGTGAGGAAACAGGACGTTACCGTAACTTCGAGTATGCGGCACATCCGAGTGATACCATCCATGTGGGGGGCTTCTCGTTTGATGACACCGATGTATATAAGACCATCGAGGGTGCCAGCTACTTGTTGCAGACCTACCCCGATGAACGGTTGAAACTATACATTGATAGTGTGCTGGTGATTGTGGCTGGGGCGCAAGAGCCTGATGGCTACCTCTATACAGCCCGTACCATGAACCCCAGGCATCCACATGAATGGGCTGGAAACCAGAGATGGGAAAAGGTGGAGGAATTGAGTCATGAGTTCTATAACTTAGGTCACATGCTGGAGGCAGCTGTGGCGCATTATCAGGCTACGGGGCAACGCAACTTCTTGGATGTCGCCATCCGTTATGCCGACTGTGTGATTCGCGAAGTGGGACCCAACGAGGGACAAGTTGTTCGTGTGCCTGGACATCAGATAGCCGAGATGGGATTGGCAAAACTCTACTTGGCTACGGGCGACCAGAAATACTTGGATCAGGCTAAATTCTTCCTCGATTATAGAGGCAAGACCGAGCATCGTGACCCTTATAACCAAACGCATCTGCCTGTTTTGGAGCAGACGGAAGCTGTGGGACATGCGGTTCGTGCTACCTATATGTATGCGGGTATGGCTGATGTGGCAGCTCTTACGGGGGATGAGGGCTATATCCACGCCATTGATACCATCTGGGACAATATCGTCTCGAAGAAGATGTATATCACGGGTGGCATTGGCTCTACCAATGAGGGTGAGGCATTCGGCGCCAATTATGAATTGCCCAACGCTACTGCCTATAACGAGACTTGTGCGGCTATCGGTATGGTGTATGTGAACCATCGCTTGTTCTTGTTGCATGGTGACTCGAAATATTATGATGTGCTGGAGCGTACCTTGTATAACGGACTGATATCAGGTGTGTCTTTGGAAGGTGATGCTTTCTTCTATCCCAATCCACTGAAGGTGAGCAAGGAGCGCAAATACCAACGTCAGGCTTGGTTCGGTTGTGCTTGCTGTCCGTCAAACATCTCACGTTTCATCCCTTCGTTGCCAGGCTATGTGTATGCTGTAAAGGATAAGGATGTGTATGTGAACCTCTTCATGGGGAATACATCGACCTTACAGGTGAATGGTCAGCCAGTGACGCTGAAGCAAGAAACGGCTTATCCGTATATTGGTGATGTGAGGCTGACGGTGGAACAGGCAGCTCAGCCTTTTACGTTGAAGGTACGTATTCCCGGATGGACGCGTAACGAAGTGATGCCGTCGGATCTTTACACTTTCGCTGACCAAAAGCAAAGTACTTGGAGCGTGAGGGTAAATGGCAAGGAGGTAAAGGCCGACTTAGAACAGGGTTATTGCACCATCAGTCGTGATTGGAAGGCGGGCGATGTGGTGGACCTGAGCTTTGACTTGCAACCTCGTTTGGTAAAGGCAAACGAGCAGGTGGAGGCAGATAGGGGGCTGGTGGCTGTGCAGTGTGGGCCGATTGTGTATTGTGCAGAATCGCCTGATAATGCGAAGCCTATCGACAGCATTGCCATCAATCAGCAAACACAGCTGAAGGTGGAATGGCAACCAGAGAAGCTGCATGGCATCAACCAGATTGTTACCGATGATGGGGTGACGCTGATTCCATATTATGCATGGGCGCATCGTGGTGTAAGTGACATGGAGGTTTGGATTCCTTATGAGAATTGAGAGTTGAGAATTGAGAATTGAAAATTGAGAATTATATGAAGAAGTCATTGTTTATTGCTATATTAGCAGTATGCTTAGTATCATGTGAGAAGGGCTACCATCGCACAGAGAGAGGGGTGATAGTAGATATCGACATGAGTGGGAATTATGACAGTGTGGACCAGACCAGCAGGGTGATGCTGGAGGTGATGGGCGAAAAGCTGATTCATGTAAGGGCTGTGCAAGACCTTGACTTTGAGAATGACGGGCCGAGCCGGAAGCAGTTTGGTGAGTTCCCCTTGGATAGCAGTCTGATTGTGGTGCCCAACCTTCCCAAAGTGTCTTTCAAGGTGGAGAGCACGGAGGATTCTGTGTTTGTGATGACCAATGCCGTGATAGCGGGGGTAGATAGGAAAACCGGAACCGTGAGGTTCCAGGATGCAGTCACGGGTGAGGTAATCTTGCAGGAGTCTGAAAGCGGACGTGTCTTTCAACCCAAGGAAGTGGGCGACGAGTGGAAGTTTACCGTCAGCCAGGGTTTCTATGGAAAGGAAGGCGAGGGACTTTATGGACTGGGCCAGCATCAGGCTGATGAGTTTAACTATAAGAACAAGAGCGAGGAGCTGTTTCAGTATAATACCAAGGTGTCGGTGCCATTCATTGTGTCAACCAAGGGTTATGGCATCTTGTGGGACAACTATTCATTGTCGAGCTTCGGCGATACAGATTACCAGCAGTTAAGTGCCTGTTTTGGGCTGTATAACAAGGAAGGTGAGCAGGGGTCACTGACAGGTACTTATGTGCCAGCTAAGGGGAAGACCTTGGTGCGCAATGAATCGGATATCTATTTTGAGCATCTGGATCGTGACAATGGTTTGCAGACAGTGGTAAACCTGCCTAAAGGATTTGACTTCAGTGGGGCGAAAGTGACCTATGAGGGTGAATTGGAAGCATACGAAGAAGGGGCGTTCCGCTTCATTCTTTATTATGCGGGTTACATGAAGGTGTATATCGACAACGAACTGGTGGTGCCGGAGCGTTGGCGTACAGCTTGGAATCCCAATAGCTACAAATTTGATGTGGAGATGTCTCCTGAACGTCGTGTACCTATCCGCATAGAGTGGGAGCCTGACGGAAGTGTGTCATATTGCGGATTGCGAGTGGCACAACCGTTAGATACCAATGGCTCCATTGTTTGGTCGAGTGAGGTGGCTAATGCCGTTGACTACTACTTTGTGGGTGGTGACTCGATGGATGAGGTCATTAGTGGCTATCGCACCCTGACGGGCAAAGCGCCCATCATGCCTAAGTGGGCAATGGGCTATTGGCAGAGCCGTGAGAAATATAATAACCAAGAGGAATTGGTATCTACCTTGCGTGAGTTCCGCCAGCGTCAGATACCTATCGACAATATTGTGCAAGACTGGTTCTACTGGCGTGAAGACCAGTGGGGTAGTCATGAGTTCGACCCAGCTCGTTTCCCTAATCCTAAGCAGATGGTGGATGATGTGCACAATATGGGTGGTCACATCATGATATCGGTATGGCCTAAGTTCTATGTCAATACAGAGCATTATAAGGAGTTTGATGCTCATGGGTGGATGTATCAGCAAGCGGTGAAAGATGGTATTCGCGACTGGGTAGGTCCTGGCTATGTGGGATCTTTCTATGATGCCTATTCCGCTCCTGCTCGTCAGCTGTTCTGGAACCAGATGAAGGAACATCTCTATCCATTAGGCTTCGATGCTTGGTGGATGGATGCCTCAGAGCCCAATATCCGTGACTGTACGGATATGGAGTACCGTAAGTTGTTGTGTGGCCCTACGGCTTTAGGCTCGTCTGATGAGTTTTTCAATGCTTATGCCTTGATGAATGCAGAGGCTATCTATGATGGACAACGAGGTGTGGATAACAACAAACGAGTGTTCTTGTTAACTCGTTCTGGCTTTGCGGGTTTGCAGCGTTACTCAACGGCTACCTGGAGTGGTGATATCGCTACTCGTTGGGAAGATATGAAGGCCCAAATATCGGCTGGTTTGAATTTTGCTGCTTCTGGTATTCCTTATTGGACAATGGACATTGGTGGCTTCTGTGTGGAAAATCGCTATGTGGCTGCTCAGCAGTTGTTTGATCGCATGGGGGTTGAAAATTCAGACCTCAAGGAGTGGCGTGAGCTCAATACCCGCTGGTATCAGTTTGGCGCTTTCTGTCCGTTGTTCCGTGCGCATGGACAGTATCCGCTGCGTGAGGTATGGAACATTGCGCCTGACTACCATCCTGCCTATAAGAGTATCGTGGCCTATACCAAGCTGCGCTATAGCTTGATGCCATATATCTATTCATTGGCGGGCATGACGTATTTCAAGGATTATACCATCATGCGTCCTTTGGCGATGGACTTCACCGCCGACCAACGCGTATATGATATTGGTGACCAGTATATGTTTGGTCCGTCATTTATGGTGGCTCCTATATATGAATATGGTGCTCGTTCAAAGGATATGTACTTCCCAGTGGGCAAGGGCTGGTATGATTTCTATACTGGTAGATTTGTGCAAGGTGGTCAGTTGCTCAATGTTGAGGCTCCGTATGAGCGTATGCCGCTTTATGTGAAAGCGGGTAGCATTGTGCCTTTTGGTCCGGATATACAATATGCGATGGAGAAGCAGCCCGATGTGGTGACCCTCTATGTCTATGCTGGTGATGATGCTGACTTTACCTTGTATGAGGATGAGGGTGATAACTATGGCTATGAGCAGGGTAGATATGCCACCATACAGATGCACTACAACGAAGCTGATGGCAAGTTGACCATTGGCCAGCGTGAAGGTAACTTCAATGGTATGTTGCAGAAACGCGTGTTTAAGGTGGTAAAAGTGAGTAAAGATAATCCTTTGCCATTTGACTTGGATATAGCATCAAAATCAGTTGAATATGATGGTAATGCTGTGGAAGTAGCACTTAAATGATTTCTCTTGCCCCCTTACTTTTTTGATGGTGAGGGGGCATTTGTTTTCATAGGATGCTTGCATATGTAGTGCCAATCAACTATCTTTGTAACCGATATTTATATTTTTTTCCATTTTATGTCTATTTGGATTCTCTTCAAGCTTCTCGGCTCGCTGGCCCTCTTGATGTTCGGTATGAAGTCAATGAGTGAGGCGTTGCAGAAGATGGCTGGTCCTCAGTTGCGACATGTATTGGCCGCAATGACCACTAATCGATTCACTGGTTTGCTGACGGGTATGCTGGTTACGGCATCTGTTCAGTCTTCTACAGCTACTACCGTGATGACGGTATCTTTTGTCAATGCAGGTTTGCTGACTTTAGCGCAAGCCATTTCCGTTATCATGGGTGCCAATATCGGTACTACACTGACGGCTTGGATTATGTCGGCTGGTTTCTCGTTTAATATCACCGACTTTGTCTATCCTGCATTTTTCTTGGGTATCATTTTAATATACATGAAGAGCCGTCGTTTCATAGGCGACTTCCTCTTCGGTATAGCCTTTATGTTCCTGGGACTGGGCACATTGAGGCAAACGGGTATAGATATGCATCTGGGTGAGCAACAGGCGGTGCTCGACTTCTTTGCGTCATTCGACCCCAATGCGTTCACCACAACGATTCTGTTCTTGTTTTTGGGTGGCATCCTTACTTTCTGTGTGCAATCATCGGCAGCAGTAATGGCTATCACCATGATTCTCTGCTCCAGTGGTGTGTTGCCCATCTATCAGGGTATTGCTTTGGTAATGGGTGAGAATATCGGTACCACCGTTACTTCCAACTTGGCGGCACTGTCGGCAAATACGCAAGCCCGAAGAGCAGCATTGGCACACATGTTCTTCAATGTGTTTGGCGTGGTGTGGATTTTGTTTGTCTTCCGTCCGTTTGTGGATATGGTGTGTGGCTTCGTAGGCTATGATACTGAGATGAGTATGGATGCTGTTACTCATGATGTGTTCTTGGCTAATGCTGCAAAACTATCGTTTGTATTGGCGGCCTTCCATACTTGCTTCAATGTGGCAAATACGTTTATCTTGATATGGTTCATTCCTCAGATTGAACGATTGGTGTGCTGGGTCATCAAGCCTAAGAAGGTGGACGAGGAAGAGGACTTCCGTTTGCATTTCATTACTGCTGGCTTTATGAAAACGCCTGAATTGTCGGTGTTGGAGGCTCAGAAAGAGATACAGTCTTTTGCCGAACGTATGCAACGTATGTTTGGTATGGTGAACAATTTGCTGACGGAGAAGAATGAAGAGAAATTTACCCAACTATATACTCGCATCGAAAAGTATGAGGGCATTTCCGACAATATGGAAATTGAAATTGCGAAGTATTTGGAATCAGTGAGTGATGCTCACTTGTCTGATGATACTAAGGCAAAGATCCGAGCTATGTTGCGTGAGATATCTGAGTTGGAGAGCATTGGCGATGCTTGCTATAATATGGCGCGCACCATCAATCGTAAGTTCCACGGAAAGCAGGATCACTTCAGCGAAAAGCATTATGAGCATATCCACCACATGATGGATCTCACAAATGAGGCTTTGACCCAGATGAACGAGTTGATGGCAGGCCGTAAGAGTGAGTTTGATGTGAATCGTACATTCAACAAGGAGAATGAAATCAATAACTATCGTGACTTGTTGAAGTCCCAGAACATTCTTGATATCGAGAAAAACGAATACACCTACGGCGTTGGTACGGTATATATGGATCTTATCAACGAGTGCGAGAAGCTGGGTGACTATGTGGTGAATGTCGTTGAGGCTCGTACCAATACCAGGGAAAAGAAAGATTGATTCCCCCTTTTATTAGCATAAAGAGACGAGGACGAGTCCTCGGCTCTTTTTTATGCCTCTTACTTGTGATGCCGATATGGTTTGTCACCTGTTCCCTTGGCGGGAACAGACTGTTCCTCCGTAGGGAACGAGCAGTTCCCTTAAAGGGAACAAGGGGTAACAGATATTCGGATGATTAACGCTCGTGCTGTTTTATGCTGACATAATCGCATTAAAATATACTAATAATACGTTTTACATCCCTAAGAATACTTACCTTTGTAATAGGAAAAGCATATTTAACAGGCATGTTGTTATAAATGAAACCTTTTTTATTGCATAAAACTGTCAAGAAAGGCTGGGTATGGTTGAAACGCTTCCGACACCGCAAGGGGTATGGTGTACACTCTCCATTTGCTTATGATTTTATTACCCGGGTTATATATGGTAAGCTATCGAAAGCGGAACGTCGTGCCTTACAAGTTTCATCTAAAAACAGGAAGGAATCAAGAAAGGTGATGGCGCTACTGCAAAAGTTGGAGAAAGAGGCTTCGTCGCTCGTTTATGTAAATCAAGCCGATCCCATATATATAAATAATGTGTATGAAGAGAAGGCTGAAAAGATGGGTGCCAGAGATATGATGGTAATATACGGCATCTATTTGAACAAGGATATGAAACAAGTCTGGCAGAAGTTAGTAGTTGATGACAGGTCTGGCATAACCTTTGATTTGTATGATGTGGGTATTATTCTTTTTGACAAGAAGATTACCAAACAAGATTATATAGTGAACTTTTAAACAATCTACAATAGTATGAAAAGCATGGTATATACCCGTACGGGTGATAAGGGAACCACTTCTTTGGTAGGGGGCCAGCGTGTGTCAAAGTCCGATATACGTTTAGAATCATACGGTACCGTTGACGAGCTCAACTCACATATTGGCTTGCTAATCAGTTTGCTTCACAACACACATGATACAGAAGTCCTGACCCGCATACAAAAGCTGTTATTTGTTGTAGGATCTAATCTGGCAACCGATCAAAGCAATACAGAACTGAAGGCGGCAAGTGTTGTGCATCCTGATGATATTCGGATGTTGGAAAACGAAATAGATGTCATTGATGCGTCTCTGCCACAACTGCGCGCCTTCGTGCTTCCAGGAGGTTGTCAGGCATCTGGCCAGTGTCATGTATGTCGCACTGTATGCCGCCGTGCAGAACGCCGTATTCTTTCTTTGGGAGAGCAAGCGGAAGTGCAGCCAGAATTATTGCAATTTATCAACCGACTTTCTGATTACCTTTTTGTTTTAGCCAGAAAGATAAACATTGATGAAAAAAAGCCTGAAATTTTTTGGTAAAACTCTTGCAGATGATAGATTTTTATGTACTTTTGCAGCAAATTTAGAACAAGGACAAAATAACTTAATCTCTTACCGTTTATACACTATGTATTGGACATTGGAATTAGCATCAAAACTTGAGGATGCCCCTTGGCCAGCAACCAAGGATGAATTAGTTGATTATGCCCAGCGTTCAGGCGCTCCGCTTGAAGTCATCGAGAACTTGATGGAAATTGAAGACGAGGGCGATGTATATGAAAGCATGGAAGATATTTGGCCCGATTATCCAAGCAAGGAAGATTTCTTTTTCAACGAGGATGAATATTAAACAAAAGGCTCTCATCGACAAATTTTAAGCAACGAAACTAAGAATTCGTTGCTTTTTTTTATATCTTCGCAACATGAGAATTATGTTGTAAGTTAAATTAATTTACCACCATAGCACATTAGGGCTGAAACATGCCGATGTGCGTGTGGTATTTTTATATAGCACTTTTTGAATAGCTGACGCTGGCTTGAGACTGGCGGCCTAAACCTGATCTTGACCTTTCCGTTTCACATTATTGTGCTTGCCAGCTTTTTTTATTAAACCTTATTGTGATTGTGAAAAAGTATGTTAAATAAAAATGTGAACGGAATTATGAGACAATTATTCATCACCGAAATGAAATGTTCATTCGTGCTGAGAGAGCCCAACAGTGACAGACCCACGCGGGTGTTTATGTATGCGCGCATTAATCATCATCAGTTAAAATTGTCAACAGGTGTGAAGGTTTATCCCTCTCATTGGAATCCTGTGAGGCAAGAAGCAATGTCAGGACGTATGCTGACCGCTTTGGAAAACCAAAACAACCAGATTGTGAATCAACGCATTCGTCATCTTAAGAATGTCTTTATGGAGTTCAAGCGCTATCTTAGTAGTAACCCTTTGCTGATAGACCAAGCTGTAGGTATATTGAGAAGCTTTGTTTACCAGCAGGACAGCTTCCGTTTAGTCAAGAAGAACTCTGTTATTAATGTGTTCAGCAAGTTGATTCATGAAAGCCGAAAGTCAAGTAGTAGTAAAGAGACTTATTACATTCGCTTACGTGTGTTTGAACAGTTCCTTCATCAAATCGGCAAGCCTCACTTGTCTATCCATGAACTGGATAAACAAATCATCCGACAATTTGGACGTTATCTCTTTGATGAGCGTGAACTATGTACTAATACGCATAATCAATACATCAAGTTTATCTTTTCCCGATTAAATGAAGCCGAGGAAGCGGAAATCATCAGTCGCCAAGAACGCTTTCACAATGGCACTGATAAGATTTACCGTTTACCCAAGGTGGAAGATAATAGTTGGAACAGACCAGCACTTACGGAAGAGCAAGTAGAGATGCTTTATCAATGTAAAGGTTTGAAACCAAAGGAGGAAGAGGTGCGTGACTTATTTGTATTGAATTGCAACATTGGACAGCGTTTCAGTGACTTTATCACGAAAGTGAACCGTGATACCATCCATGTAAATGAGAATGGCATCGAGGTGGTCGAGCTGATTCAAGATAAGCGTAACCACAAGGTGATTGTGCCCATTACACCGCAGGCTAAGGAGTTACTGCTGAAATATGATTACCATTTGCCTCGATATACGCCTACGCAAGCAAATTATTACTTGGGTAAGATTGCTGAGAAAGCTGGATTGACCAACATGGTGCAGATTCTGTCTGAGGAACATAGTGATTACAAACCAGAAATGGTACCACTATATAGCCTCATCAGTACCCATACAGCCCGTCGTACTTTTGCCACGAGATGTTATTACAAATGGGGAGTCGATATATTGACACTCTCGAAACTATTAGGACATTCAACATTACAACAAACAGAGGAATACATTAAGGTTTCCTCCAATCAGGCAGCTAACAAGGCAGCAGCGAAAATGCTTGAATAAAGCAGACTCCAGCGCATAACGATTTGCACAAAGCCGTCAATCATTTTTTTGTTGAAGCCTAAATTTCATGCCTTTTGCATTATCTTGGGTAATTATGCAGCGACTTCGGCATCTTCCCTCTCGCCAGACTTCTACCTGGTATGCGCAGAGGCTAAAAAACGTTATTGGGGTGCGGTTAATAGCCGCATTCCTTTTTTATGTGAATAATAAGTCTTACCTTCGTATCCATGAATCTGATTCAAGTCGCAAAAGATTGGACATTGCCGACAGCTATGGGTTTCGGCACACTGGCTTATCTCATTTTTGCCTACATACCGGCATTACATGAGGCAGCTCTGTTTTTCGACCCTGTTTTCGATGCCATATTACCTTTGTTTATGTTCCTGATTCTATTTGTAACCTTTTGTAAGGTGGATTTTAAGCAGATGAAGACAGAGATGTGGCATTTGTGGATTGTGTTGCTGCAAGTGTTGTTGGTATTGATAGTTGTAGGTATTATTCTTATTACAGATCTGACGCCTGAAAGTAAGATTGTATGGGAGGCCATACTGACTTGCATCATTTGTCCTACAGCTGCTGCAGCTGCCGTCATCACTGTAAAGTTAGGGGGTAATCTGGGGTCCATGACTACTTATACTTTTATCAGCAGTTTTGTGACTGCCCTATTGATTCCTACTTTCTTCCCGATGATAGAAAAAGAAGCCCATCTAACTTTTTGGGATGCTTTCTTAATTATATTGGATAAGGTGTGCTTGGTGTTGGTACTGCCCTTGTTCTTGGGATGGTTTGTCCGCCATTTCGTCAAACCTTTGCATGATAAGATTGTGGCAGTAAAGGATATGGGCTTTTATATGTGGGGCATCTCCCTCTCCATTGTCACAGGCACCACTGTTAAGAATATTGTACATGCCGATGTGTCTGTATGGCTATTGCTGATGATAGCATTTACCTCTGCCATACTCTGTGTAATACAGTTTGCGTTAGGCAAGTTTGTGGGAAGTTTCTATGGTAGTACGGTGAATGCAGGTCAGGCGTTAGGGCAGAAAAATACAGCCTTTGCCATTTGGATAACCTACACCTATCTCAATCCTGTAGCTTCAGTTGGTCCTGGTTGTTATATTCTCTGGCAAAATTCAGTAAACTCCATTCAGTTATTTCTTCGTAGGAAGCGTAAACTCACGTGAGTCAGAAGTATTACCTTTGCTATCCACTACATATGCGCGGAATTCTGCTTCTCCATCCTTAAGATGTGATGTGCCATTGACAGGGATAGAGTAGGTGACCTTGCTGTTGGCGGATAATTTACTGATTTGGGTAGGGTTGCCAATCTTGATGCCTTTGTTTTCAACTATCAGCTCCAAGATGGGAGTGATGTTGGTAACAGTTCTGTTCCCAGTATTCTCTACGTCAAATGTAATCTGACAGTTCTCGCCTGCCTCGATGGTGTCATTGTAATTGCTGTCACTATAAATGAAGTTGTCGAGTTCAATGTTCGCCATCGCATTGTCAACTTGTACCACTCTTGACGTGCTTCTTGAGGCTTCCTCCATTCTTTCCTTTGCCTGTTGCTCATCGATAGCAGAACCTACTGCCATGCCAGCCACAGAGCCTATCAGTCCACCAAGTGACGAACCGTGTCTGCCACCAGCCATATCTCCGGCAATAGAACCCAGCGTACCACCTACCATAGCACCCATGCTGGTGCCAAACCCTATAGTGCCACAAGATGTCAGCACCATAGTTACCATAGCCAAAGTGATAATAACTTTCTTCATTCTTTCCATTAATTTGCGGAGAGACAGGGATTCGAACCCTGGATACGGTTGCCCGTATGCCGCATTTCGAGTGCGGTCCGTTCGACCACTCCGGCATCTCTCCTTTCGAATTAACAATGCAAAGTTAGTACTTTTACTGCATTTTTATTGCCTTGTTTCAAAAAAAATATGTACCTTTGTCCATATCAATTAAAAACTTAGAGTTATGAAAAGATTAATTAGCGTATTATTTGTGGCCATATGTTGTGTGGCAATGTCAATACCTGCACAGGCACAGGTGAAGTTTGGTGTAAAGGGCGGTCTGAACCTGACAAAGATCAGTCTGGATAATACTACCCTGGGTGATCTTTCTAAAAATGCCACAGGTTTTTTTATCGGTCCTATGGTAGAAGCTACTGTACCTATCATAGGTATTGGCGTTGATGGTGCCATAATGTACTCCCAGCGTGGTAAGGAAAATTACAAGATGCAGGGTATTGAAGTACCTATCAACCTGAAATATACCATTGGCTTGGGTGATATGGCAGGTATCTTCTTTGCGGCAGGTCCTGATTTCTTCTTCAATTTTAAGGATATTAGCCTAAATACTGGTTTTGATACTTTAAAGAATAAGAAAGCGGTGGTAGGCCTTAATTTAGGTGCTGGCGTTAAGTTGGTGAATCATCTGCAGCTTGGCGTAACCTACCAGATTTGTTTGGGCGATAGTTTTAATTTGGTCGAAGCAGGCAAGAAAATCTCCAACAAGACCAACACTTGGCAGATTTCATTGGCTTATATGTTCTAACGTATAGTAACCTAATAGTATAGCGTTACAGACTCTGGTCGGTAACGCTATTTTTTATCTGTATGATGACTCTTGTTGATGTGATATTACCATTGCCGTTGAAAACGACCTTCACATATGCCGTAGATGATAACATGGCACTAAAAGTGAAGAGGGGATGCCGTGTGGTGGTACCTTTTGGCAAGAAAAAGCATTATACATGTATCGTTGACAGGGTGCATCATGAGGTTCCCGAAGATTATGAGGTGAAATATGCTTTTGCCTTACTGGAGGAACAGCCTGTTGTGTTGCCGCAACAAATGAAGCTTTGGGAGTGGATAGCCGACTATTATATATGTGCAAAGGGGGATGTCTATAATGCTGCCTTGCCTGCAGGACTGAAGTTGGAGTTTAAACCGAAGGTTGAGACGCACGTAAGACTAACAGTAGATTACAGAACGGAAGATGCATTACAACAGGTACTTGATTCTTTGAAGCGGGCTGCCAAGCAGCAAGACTTGCTGCTGACCTATTTGCATTTGTCTGCTTTCTTCGAAGGTGGCCCCAACGAGGTGAGTAAGCAAGATTTGCTGGCATATCATAACACTTCTGTAGCAGTATTCGACGCGTTGGTAAAAAGAGGGGTGTTGGAAACTTATCCCTATGTCATCAGCCGACTTTCAGAAAAAGAACGCCAAGTAACTGGGTTAAAGCCTTTAAATGCCAGTCAGCAACGGGCATTGATTGAAATCAAGCTATGTTTTGAGAGGCAATCTGTTTGCTTGCTTTATGGAGTGACCTCATCGGGTAAGACAGAGATATATACCCATCTTATTGAAGAGACTATCCGTCAGGGTAAGCAAGTGCTCTACCTGTTGCCGGAAATAGCCTTGACTACCCAGATAACCGAACGTCTGAAAAGGGTGTTTGGTACCCAGATAGGCATCTATCACAGCCGATTCTCTGATCCTGAAAGAGTGGAGATATGGAATAAACAATTATCTGACAACCCTTATCTTATTATATTAGGTGCCCGCTCGTCTGTCTTTTTGCCCTATCAAAACTTAGGACTTGTGATTGTGGATGAAGAACACGATAGTTCTTATAAACAACAAGACCCTGCCCCTCGCTATCATGCCCGCAATACCGCTTTGATGTTGGCATCCATGTATGGTGCCAAGACCTTATTGGGTACTGCTACTCCTTCTGTTGAGAGTTGGTATAACGCAACCGAAGCAGGTAAATATGGTTTGGTAACATTGAAAGAAAGGTATCAAGAAATCCAGCTGCCTGAGATAATCCCTGTTGATATCAAGGAGTTGCACCGTAAGAAGATGATGCATGGCCATTTCTCCCCCTTCTTGAAAGAAAAGATAGAAGAAGCGCTGACCCGTAATGAGCAAGTCATTTTGTTCCAAAACCGCAGGGGATTCGCCCCTATGATAGAGTGTCATGATTGTGGATGGGTGCCTCGATGTGTGCATTGCGATGTGAGTCTTACCTATCATAAACATACCAACCAATTGGTGTGACATTACTGTGGATATACCACTACGGTGCCTCATACTTGTCCGGAGTGTGGTAGTAAAGACCTGCGAGATAGAGGGTTTGGAACAGAGAAGGTGGAGGATGAGATCAGGGAATTGTTCCCTCAGGCACGTGTTGCCAGGATGGACTTGGACACTACTCGCAGTAAGACGGCCCACGAACAGATTATCAATGATTTTGAGAAAGCAAAGACTGATATATTGATAGGCACGCAAATGGTGTCTAAAGGTTTGGACTTTGATCATGTTCACTTGGTGGGCATCCTCAATGCTGACACTATGCTGAACTATCCAGATTTTCGCGCTTACGAGCGTGCCTACCAGCTGATGGCACAAGTGTCAGGTAGGGCAGGACGTAAAGGAGGACGAGGCTTAGTGGTTTTGCAGACTGGTCATGTGGATTACCCGATTATCAAAAATGTCATGAACAATGACTTCGAAGCGATGGTGCATGGTCAGTTGGCTGAAAGACAAGTTTGTCATTTCCCTCCTTTCTATCGGCTGGTCTATATATACTTAAAACATCGCCAGCAGAGACTTGCTGAAAGCATGACTGCCCAGATGACCGCTCAGCTGATAAAGGTCTTCGGTGAAGGGCGAGTGAATGGCCCTATGCAGCCTGCTGTGGCAAGGGTACACTCCCTGCATATTGGCATGATTATGGTGAAGATTGAGGCGACAGCCTCTTTCGCACAAGCTCGCAGGCTATTGTTGCAAGTGGAGCAACTCATGCACCAAGATGCTCGTTTCAAAGCCCTCCAGGTATATTACGACGTCGATCCAGTGTAGAGGAATCCCAAGTCGCTTTGATTTGGGGCGTAATGTTGAGCCACGCAATATACCATAGTGATGCCTTGAACATTGGTATAGTGATGCCCTGCACATTACCAATGTCTCAACCATCATGATAGTAATGCTTTCTATGCCTCCTCCTGTTTTGTTTTTTTTCTTGGCTTCATCACTTTTTTGCGCCATTATATAGCGCAGATTGAATAACAGTAAGTTACGTTATATTCTCAAGAGTATTTAAGGGTGAGCAAGAAATTCGCTTATTCCTATTTTTGAAGCTCTAAAAACGTACACTTATTCGTTTTTTCATTTCAGTTCCGGGTACTTGATGCGAGGATGATACATCGATTTTAGCTTCGATTTGAAGACATCCTTCACCGTCTGAATATTCTGGAAAGTAATGGGGCAGCTATTGAAATAGCCTTCTGCTACTTGAGCATCAATTATCTTGTCAACTAATTGATCGATGTTGTCTTCTGTATATTCCTGCAAACTACGAGAGGCTGCTTCAACGGCATCAGCCATCATCAAGATAGCTTGTTCAGCAGTAAAAGGATTGGGACCAGGATAGCTGAATAGACTATTATCGGGCTCTTCGCCAGGATGCTCGTTTTTCCAACTGATATAGAAATACTTGGTCTTGCCTGCACCATGATGAGTGGTGATGAATTCCTTGATGACCTTAGGTAGATTGCTCTTCTCTGCCAACTTCAGTCCATCGGTAACGTGACTGATGACTACCTGTGCACTCTGTTCATAGCTTAGGGCTTGATGAGGATTGGTGGCACTGCCTTGGTTCTCTGTAAAGAAAGCCGGATTCTCCATCTTGCCAATATCGTGATAGAGCGCACCTGTTCTGGCTAATTGTCCGTTGGCACCGATGTTGGTGGCGGCATCGAACACCAAGTTAGACACCTGCATGGAATGTTGGAAAGTGCCAGGCGCCAGTTCTGACAAACGCCGTAGCAATGGGTTGTTGGTATTCGACAATTCAATCAGCGTCACATTTGATGTATAGCCAAAGGCTTTTTCAAACAAGAATAGCAAAGGATAAGCAAACAACACCAAGAAGCCACTAATGGTCAAGTAGATGTAGTTGGTGCGGTTCATCTTGCTGAAGTCGTTTTCGGTAAACAACTCGTAAGCAAAAAATACAGCCAAGTAGGTGAGTGCTACCACGAACCCTGTGCGGAATATCTGCGAACGTTGTGACAATTCTTTCAAACTATAAATGGCAGTCAATCCGGCAGCAAACTGTACCAAAATGAATTCATACGGATACCGTAGGGTGATTGAGCATAACAGTATGGTGACGGCAAAACTCATGAATGCTGTTCTTGAGTCGAGGAAGGTCCGGGTGATGACTGGCATCATCACGTATGGCAAGATATAGACTGACAAGAGGTTGTTGGCAACAAACAGCTCGGTAAGCACACAGAACAATACCATCTGTGTGAATATCATCAGCAAAGTATTGCGATCCCTGAAATACTGTTTGCGATAGATAATCAGATACACAATAAATAAGCCTATGAAAATGATTGTAAAGAGTAACTGGCCTGCCAGCATTAACATCTTTTCTTTCTGAGACTCACTGCGATTAATACTCTCCTTTCGCAAGCTCTCCAAGATGTTATATTTTTTGCTGTCGATGATTTCACCACGTTCCACAATCTTCTCGCCACTTTGCACTAAGCCAATAGCCCAGGAATACGTATCGAAGATTTCTTCTTTTGCTGTATTGGTACGCTCTTCGTCATATATGAGGTTGGGCGTTAGATAATCGTTCAGTGAACAACGGCGCAATATGTCTGGGTTATAGTGCGCAGTATCGGCGTTGAGCAGATGTATGTAGGCATCTCTGATAGAATAAATCTTGTTGATACTGACTTGATCTGCCACCTTGTCGTCTATGACCATGATGCCATTGGTACTGTCTTTCTGCAACTCGCTCAGATTCTCGTTGCTGATGATACCCGCATTATAGATTTCTGTAAGAGTGCGTTGAAGGTAAGTATAATAATCTTGATTAGGGAGTAACTCTCTCAAGGATGTTTGATAGTCGCTGCGTAGCTGTTGCAGCTCAGCCTTGCTCACCTCTTTGTCAATATTATAATATGGCTGGAAATGAGCTAAGATGCTATCTTGCTCATGTTTAACCACCTCGTCGGGCTTGTAGATGGGGAAGTCGAAAGTAGCGATAAGTTGACCATATTTCCAAGGCTTGTCAAGGTCAAACTGGTAATTAAACTTCACATCACGTGGCATGAAGTAAACGATAAGGCCAACCGTACAGATGAAGATAAGCAATCTGTATAGAAATGTCTTCCATGGAGGACTCTTTTTTCCTATATTATGCGTCATGGTACTCGATATTTTGCGAAAGTTACGAAAAGTCGGGTGTAGAACAAAATAAAACGTGTTATTTTTTTATGCTGAGACGGAGTAACTTATCAAAAGTTGCGAAAATAAACCGATAATGTGGAGAAAAAGCGTTAATTTTGCACCCAATAATAAAAAAATAGTGTTTAGACAGCTATGATAGACAGAAAAGTAAGGGTTCGTTTCGCTCCAAGTCCCACAGGAGCCTTGCATATTGGCGGTGTTCGTACCGCATTGTATAATTATCTCTTTGCTCGTCAGCATGGTGGTGATATGGTATTCCGCATCGAGGATACCGACTCCAACCGTTTCGTGCCCGGAGCCGAGGAGTATATTCTGGAGTCATTCCGTTGGTTGGGTATCGACTTCGACGAAGGTGTGAGCTTTGGTGGTGTACATGGTCCCTACAGACAATCAGAGCGCAGGGAGATTTACCAACAATACGTGAAAGTGCTGTTGGATGCAGGCAAAGCATATATTGCATTTGACACCCCACAGGAGTTGGAGGCAAAGCGCAACGAGGTTGCCAATTTCCAATATGATGCTTCTACCCGTATGCAAATGCGTAACTCCTTGACTATGTCAAAAGAGGAGGTGGACAAGCTGATTGCCGAAGGTACACAATATGTGGTGAGATTTAGGATAGAGCCCAACGAGCAGGTGATAGTTAACGATCTGATTCGTGGTGAAGTGGTGATTAACTCGTCTATCTTGGACGACAAGGTGTTGTATAAGAGTGCCGATCAGTTGCCTACCTATCATTTAGCAAATATCGTAGATGACCACTTGATGGAAATCAGTCATGTGATTCGTGGTGAGGAATGGTTGCCTTCTGCTCCCTTGCATGTGTTGTTGTACCGTGCTTTCGGATGGGAAGACACCATGCCGCAATTTGCACATTTACCTTTATTGTTGAAACCAGAAGGCAATGGCAAACTTAGCAAACGCGATGGCGACCGTCTGGGTTTCCCTGTCTTCCCTTTGGAATGGCACGACCCCAAGACCGGCGAGGTGTCACACGGCTACCGTGAGGAGGGCTATTTACCTGAGGCGGTAATTAATTTCTTGGCACTCTTAGGCTGGAATCCTGGCAATGACCAGGAAATCATGACGATGGATGAGATGATTAATCTTTTCGACATCAATCGATGCAGCAAGGCTGGTGCCAAGTTTGACTATAAGAAACTGATATGGTTTAACCACGAGTATGTCCTGAAGAAAAGCGATGAGGAAGTGGCTCAGTTGTTTATGCCTGAGTTAAAGAGTCGAGGCGTTGAGGCGCCATTCGACAAGGTGGTAACCATCGTCGGTTTGGTGAAGAACCGCGTGAACTTCGTAAAAGAGTTGTGGGAGAATAGTCACTACTTCTTCGTGGCTCCTGCTGAATATGATGAGAAGACCGTCAAGAAACGCTGGAAAGAAGATTCTGCCAAGCAGATGACCGAACTGATGGCTGTGCTGAAAGATATTGATGACTTCAGCATAGGTAATCAGGAGAAAATCGTTATGGCTTGGATTGAAAGTAAAGAATATAAGACAGGCGATATCATGAATGCTTTCCGTCTGACATTGGTAGGCGAGGGCAAAGGACCCCACATGTTTGATATCTCATGGGTGTTGGGCAAAGAAGAGACACTGAAACGTATGCAAAGAGCCATTGAGATATTGAAATAATTATGTATAATATAGCGATAAGACTATATAAACTGGGTGCTAAGACTGCATCGTTGTTCAGTAAGAAGGTGAAGACCATGCTGAAAGGACAACAAGATTGCTTTGAAGTGTTGCGCACAAAGATTGACCCAAATCGTCACTATCTGTGGTTTCATGCCGCCTCATTGGGCGAATTCGAACAAGGCCGTCCGTTGATGGAGCGCATGCGTCAGGAATATCCATCATACGGCATATTACTCACCTTCTTCTCTCCCTCAGGCTATGAGGTGCGAAAGAACTATGAGGGGGCTGATGTAATATGTTACTTGCCGTTTGACACCCCCAGTAATGTTCGCAGGTTCTTAGACTTGGCCCATCCTTGTATGGCATTCTTCATTAAGTATGAGTTCTGGAAGAATTATCTGGATGAGTTGCATAATCGGAACATTCCTGTATATAGTGTCTCTTCCATTTTTAGGGCAGAACAGGTTTTCTTCAAGCCTTATGGTAAAGGCTATGCCGGTGTGTTGCGTAACTTCAATCATCTGTTTGTGCAGAATGATGTGTCGAAAGATTTACTCAGGGGCATAGGTGTTACGAATGTCACCGTTGCTGGCGATACCCGTTTCGACCGAGTGCTACAGATACGTGAGCAAGCTAAGGAGTTGCCGTTGGTGGAAGCTTTCAGGCAAAATAAACTAACCTTTGTGGCAGGAAGCTCTTGGCAACCCGATGAAGATTTGTTTATCGACTATTTCAACAGGCATCCAGAGGTGAGGCTGATTATTGCGCCACATGTCATTGGCGAAGACCACTTGCAACAGATTATTGGCAAAATAAAGGGCAAGGTGGTGCGTTATACCCAGGCGACAGCAGATAATGTGCTGGAAGCTCGTTGTCTGATTATCGATTGCTTCGGTCTGCTCTCTTCTATATATAAATATGGTGAGATAGCCTATATCGGTGGAGGTTTTGGTTCGGGCATCCATAATACGGTAGAGGCTGCTGTATATGGCATACCTGTCATTTTTGGCCCCAATTACCAGCGCTTTATGGAAGCGAAAGACTTGATTGCCTGCGGAGGAGGCTTTTCTATCAATGACAATAATGATTTGAACCCTCTATTGGATAAGCTGTTGTCAGATAGCTCTTATCTGCAAGAATCAGGACAGAAGGCAGGTGCTTATGTTCATTCGAGAGCAGGAGCTACCGATATTATCCTAATGCATCTAAAGGGGTCGTGTCAGAAGTAACAGACACGACCTTTTA